>CBDUWP010000078.1:0-6646 GCA_965370955.1 uncultured bacterium
AACTTTTGGAAAGAAATGGAAAGTTATGGTGATTTATGGTCATTTTTGGACCCTGTTTTTTGCCTACTTTGCGTATTTGGTCGCAAAATTTTTGCACCATTTACGAAGTGACACCACAAACACGCAACAAAAAAAGGCACCGCATAATTGGCGGCGCCTTTTAATTTTGCACTATTGTGATTCAGCCTAGCCTTTTTTTCTTTTAGCTCGGAGCATCATAATCGATCCAAGCCCAAGCGTAAACATAGTTGCCGGTTCCGGCACTTGCCTGCTTGTAAGGATATCCTGCCTAGCACTAGAACTCAAAACGAGCAGACTCCAGTTCGACGTATAATCTTGTGGAATGGTGCTTAGCCACTGATTAGCTAGAGCTCCGACATTTTTACCTCGGCTATTTTGGCCGATCCACACGGACCCTCTGGTCACATCAAAACTTCTGGTTTGTTCGTTTAGCACTTCCCAAATAGCGGTTTGCAGAGCCGCAGCTTCAGTGCCGCTATTTACGACAGGGCTATAGGTTTCAAATAGATACGCCACATAATCACCATTTCTAAGAGATTCGACGCCTCGTTCTTCGGCATTCATATCTCCTGCTCCCTGATAGACATCCACACAGTAACCCATCAGATCAGTTCCGTTATAGGTTATATCCAGCTGTCCGGCTGGTACGGTTCGTCCATCGCAAGGTGAGCCCTCACAGTGAAATACAACTTTACTATTTAATCCCATTCCTTTAAAGTCAACATACCCAGCAAAACTTGTCACGCTCATAAAGACGACTATAGCTACACAAATCCCACCTGAAATAGTACGTTTCATACAGACTCCTCGATTACAAATATTGGTTTCACATCAAAAAGATATTTTTCTTTTACAGTTGAAAGGATAGGAAATGTTTTTGTCTTTTCCAAATTTCGGGGTCTAAAATTCTGCTAAAATTTTTTGGTTTGGAAAATTTAGTGAGTGATTTCTTGACTATTTGTGTATAAAAGCGTATTATTTTTCAAACCGTTGCGGATGTGGCGGAATTGGCAGACGCGCAGGCTTCAGGTGCCTGTGGGCTTAGGCTCGTGGAGGTTCGACTCCTCTCATCCGCATTTCTGCATACCTAAAACCCGATTTGAACAACTTTCCAGCAGTTGGTCCCACCTCTGTCAATACCAGTTGGTCATTCAAAAACCTACACACAAACAGTCATCTTGATGGTTTAGCTTTGGCTGCGTTTGCGTCGCCTAATAGCCATCGCGCCCAATCCGAGTACTAACAGCGTCGCAGGCTCTGGCGTCACCATAGTAAGCTTTACACCATTATTATAAAAATGGCAATCTGGATCAAAGCCTAAGGCAACCATTGCATCATTGTCGAGACAATCCTGTAATAAAACCAGATCATCTTGCGTAAAATCATAAACGTAATCAATTCTGTTCGACCAACCGCCATCTGGATCGGTATAGCTGGTAATTTCCGTACCAGTTAGATTGTTAGCCATTGCACTTTGGGTATCTGTCGCACTGTAAACATGGTCACCTGAAGCTAAGGTCCAAAGAGCCGCAACATCGCTTTGGCTCATCAGATTGATGAACAGCTTGTTTGGCGCACTATTATAATTATAGATTCCAAAAATCTCCAGACGCGCACTAACGATTGAAGCAACCGGCAAATCTTCCGCTATTTGCCAAGCGTAGTAATGCGAATGCTCCAGATCATACAGATCGGTAGGACTGGGCTGATAGACATACGACGTTTGTACATCAGCCTGCGCAAGGCCGCAAAACAACACAACCAGCAACATACTCAACATAATTCTCTTCATTTTCTTCATCTCCTTCATTCCAAATTTTCATAAATTCCAAGTTTTCATAATTTTTCATATACAATTACAGTTACAAACACCCTTAAATGTCATAAAATCAGCTTAAACCAACAGAACGAATCATCCAGTCCCCACCGAACTTTACCTATATTAACAATGTAAGTCCGATAACACAAGAAGATTTTATTAAGATAGGTAATTTAGTATCATAAATCTGCCATTTTCAATCAATAACAGCGAAACTAATCAGTTCAAATTTTGAGAAAAATTGTTATGTCAGCCTTCGGCGCGGACCAAAATCTAACGAAAACCATAATTAAGTGCCGATAAACCACTTGCTGTTAATTTTAATTAAGACTTAAAAGTTTAGAATATATCCCAAAGGAAACGATAATGATGGACAGTTTAATGATTCTTGCAGAGACGGTTGAGCAGACTCCGGAGTTACTTCAGGCCCCGGCAGACATAGTGCCCATAGATTGGATATGGTCACAGGTAACGAGTCTTTCTAAGCTTGAGGCCATGACGTTCATTTCCTTTGGCGTTGTATGTTTGCTGTATGGTTGGCGTGTTTTCCGCGTATTGGTAGTCATGTCCTTTTTCGTATTGGGCCTTATTGGCGGCATCCATTTAGGCGAGATTGTCTCCGCTGGCGGCAGCACTTTGCTTGGCATAATGCTTGGCATTGTGCTGGCTATCATATCTATTCCGATGATGCGTTGGGCGGTTTGCCTGTTAGGCGCGGCAGCTGGCGGCCTGATAACAGCCGGCGTTTGGCATGCGTTTAGTTTACCTCCTCAATACATTTGGGCAGGCGGCCTCGCCGGCGTGATAGCAGGCGGCATGATGTCTTTCATCATTTTCCGCATCTCGGTCATGTTGTTTTCGAGTTTAACAGGTTCTGGCCTGATGGTGACAGGTATGCTGGCGTTGTTGTACCTATATCCATCGAGTCAAGCTCAGGTTGACGAGTTAGTGCATCAGGAGAACTGGTTTTTGCCGATAGCCATCATGATTCCGACAGCCGTTGGCGTCTTTCTGCAGAACAAGTTCATCAAGGGTTCGCAATCTTGGGCGATTTAGCTCGGCAGCCGTTTTATTATCCACAATATATGGGAAATAGTTAGTCAGCTGACAGTCAATATGGTATATTTCTAGTGATTTATACCATTGATAGGGATGTCCAAAAATGCGTTGTCCATTTTGCAAAGAAGACGATGACAAGGTTATAGATTCACGTTCCAGTGATGCCGGCCGCACCATACGCCGTCGCCGCCAGTGCCTTCAGTGCAACAAAAGATTCACGACTTACGAAAAAATCGGCGAAAGCTTCAAGCTGTTTGTCGTCAAGAAGGACAATTCCCGCATTCCTTACGATCGCGAAAAAATAGTGATCGGTCTGCAGAAAGCCTGTTATAAGCGACCAGTTTCCGCCGAGCAGATTCAGCAGATAACAGACAGAATCGAGGAGGACATTTTCCGCAATTTCGACAAGGAGGCCCCCTCCACCTTTATTGGCGAATGTGTCATGAAGCACCTTCGCGACGTTGACAAGGTTGGCTATATCCGCTTTGCCAGTGTTTATCGCAACTTTAAAGATGCCGGCGAGCTCATTGATGAGGTTAGCCAGATCATTCAGCAAAAAAGTGACAATTCTGACGGACGGCGATTATTTTAGCCAAGCGGCGGTTTTAGCAGTTAGACATTTCTAGCCACTTATTAGCTCTTCAACAAAAAAAGGCCCCCGCGACAACTCACGGAGGCCCACTCGGAAAGAAACTTGTATGGCCCACATAAAACTCTTAAGTTATCTTCAGCTCTCGCCAAAGTACAAGCTAATCCTTATTTGGTTATCCGCTTAAAGCATAAAAAACAAAAAGCCAATCACCAAAAGGCAACTGACTTTTTTTTGATTTTGAAGGTGATTTTAACAGCTGCTGATTTTACAATCCCAGCTCTTCATCTGTGATTTCGTATGTTCTACGGCGATATTCTGGGACTTGTCGCAATAGCTCTTTCGCTTGACGAGCATAGTTTGTATTGGGATATTTTTTAATAATTTCGCGACATGTTTTGATCATACCGACAAATGTCATACCGGGCAGGGATGCCTTTTTTCGCTGAGCTTTTGCCCATTGCAGCAGTTTATCAGCCTCTAAATCCACGATCTGCTTCTCCAGCTCGTCTTGATTTTCTGCTGCCTTTGCTCGCTCTGCGGCCATATCGTCCGCTAAAACTTTTACCCTTTCGAATGACGCATCATTTTGGGCCTTTTCAGCTTTAATCGCGGTTGTTGAGGCAGATTTAGCTATTGTCGCGGATTTTTTCACCGGCTCATTAGATTCGGTATCAGAGAGAAATCTATCCATCAAAAACAAGCCCACCGCCGCCAATGCCACAAATATAAAGATTTGCACAACTTTATTATTCATAAGCAAACCCCTTAATTTAAAAAAATTCAAACCTTTTGTTTATTGATAATAAAAACGAATCACGATAGAATTGTAAGCAATGTTGATTCCAAAATCAACGAACTCTTTTAACAGGACACAACTATGTTTACTGGCTTGATAGAAGCAATCGGCGTAGTAAAGGCGGTACGGCCAAACAGTTCAGCTGCCATGCTGAGTATAGATATCGGCTCGCTCGCGGAGGATGTCAAAATCGGCGACAGTATAGCGATCAACGGGATCTGTTTGACAGCTGCCGCAATTGACAAAACCATTGTTCAATTTGATGTCAGCCCTGAAACCCTTGCCGCAAGCAGCATAAAAACATTGAAAACAAATTCAGCTGTCAACATTGAACGAGCAATGAAACTTTCAGACAGGTTCGGCGGCCATTTTGTGCAGGGCCATGTCGATGCCTCCGTTAAAGTTCAAAATATAACCGATAGCGGCAAGTTCAAAATAATGAGCCTAAGCTGCCATAAGGAGCTTTTAGCACAACTATTGCCAAAAGGTTCTGTCGCAATAAACGGCATATCCCTTACCATTTCAGAGATAAATCCAACATCTTTCGGCGTTTGTCTGATACCTGAAACAATCAAAAATACCACCCTGAAAAATACCAAAACAGGTGACATCGTAAATATAGAAATCGATATCATAACAAAAACGGTAGCGAGCCAGTTAGCGAATATGGTTTCCACAAACAGCTTAACTGCCGAGAAGATCCGACAACTGGGATTTTAATTTGCCGATGAGAAACCTTAAAACACATAAAAACAATCAGCCTGTGATAGGTGTCACAGTTGGCGACCTTTGCGGAATAGGCCCAGAAATTGTGGTCAAGGCACTAGCCGACCCTGCCATCCGTCAGCTAGGTAAATTCATTATCTTCGGAACAGACGAGCAATTAAGATACGCCGCCGGCCGTGCCGAGATTGAGCCATTTTGGGGCAAATATTCCTATGAAAAACTTAGCACAGATTTTACGCAAAAAGTCGCAGTAGCAGATTACGATAAATACTTCATCGATCCGAGAATCTCCGGGCCGAGCAAAATTTCGGGGCAAGCTTCGCTTGAATTTTGCAAAGATGCCATAGAGGCAATCCAGAATAATATTACCGACGCTATAGTGACAGCCCCCATCAGCAAAGTCAGCTGGAACATGGCAGGCGCCAAATGGCCCGGCCACACAGAAATGCTGGCTGAGCTATGCAAATCGCCGAGAAAAGTGATGATGTTCGTAGCAGGCAAAATGCGATTGGCATTAGCGACCATACATGAACGACTATTTGATGTTCGGCATAAATTCACGATCGGCTGTGTCTTTGAACCAATCGATCTATTGAATATCGCTCTTCAAACATATTTCGATATTGAAAAGCCTTTGATAGCAGTTGCCGCTCTCAATCCCCATGCCGGCGAAAACGGCCAGTTCGGCGATGAAGAACAGCGGATAATAGCCCCTGCGATCTTGATGGCTCAGGAACAGGGCATCAATTGTTTTGGTCCTGTTGCGGCAGATTCTTTATTTATCAAAGCCGCTCAAGGAGAATATGACGGCTTGGTCGCGATGTATCACGATCAAGCCATGATACCGATAAAGTTAATCGCTCGTGATAATGCCGTCAATGTCACGATCGGAATACCAATCATCAGAACCTCGCCAGCCCATGGCACAGCCTTTGATATTGTGGGCAAAAACATAGCTAATCCAGACAGTATGAAAGCCGCATTAAAAACAGCAATAGAGATGGTACAGATCAAAAAATTGAACCAGCATAATCTAAAAGTCAATCACAATGCACAGTAAAAAACAGCTCCAACATCTTTTGGGAACAGCCGGCATAAGGCCTAATAAAAAATTTGGCCAGAACTTTCTCATAGACCTAAATCTAATCGAATTTATTGCAGAAACTGCCGATATCAAAGACAGCGATATTGTTCTTGAGGTTGGCCCTGCGACAGGTTCTTTGACGAGCGTATTGAGTCAAAAGGCCGGTCATGTTATAGCGGTTGAGATTGACACAATTCTTGCCAAGATAGCGAGCGATGAACTATTGTTAAATAAAAATGTCACTGTCATAAACGCCGACATATTACAAAACAAGCATACGATAAATCCGCTCGTTACCGAGCAATTACAGCAGTTGAAAAAAACCTATGGCGGCAATTTTCTATTGGTAGCAAATTTGCCCTATTGCGTTGCGTCGCCTGTCATGCTGAATTTAATTGAGCAGCCGTTTTCGGTAGAAAAGATGTGCGTCACTGTTCAGAAAGAAGTTGGCCAGAGAATGACAGCTGACGAACATTGTGACCATTACGGCGCTATGAGTATCCTGTTTAACGCCACCGGCACAACTAAGCTGATAAAGACTATCAATGC
>CBDUWP010000079.1:0-6460 GCA_965370955.1 uncultured bacterium
GTTGGCCAACATCATCGAGATAGCCCGCACTAAGAACAAAACAGTCAAGGCAGCTTTGCGTATCAATCCCGATGTCGATTACAAAACCCACGCCTATATCACCACTGGCAAAAAGGAGACGAAGTTTGGCGTCGATATTGACCGAGCCTACAAAGTTTTCGAGACCTACGGCTCCAACGGTAACGTTGATCTTTGCGCGATTCACATCCATCTCGGCTCAGGCGGCAAGACGACCGAGCCCTATGCAAATGCCATAAAGAAGATACTCCCCGTTATTGATAAATTACGAGCCGGCGGCCATCGGATAGAGATGTTAGATATTGGCGGTGGTTTCGGCGCAGATTACGAGAGTGACACTGTTCCCTCTGCCGAAGATTACGCAGGTGACATTGTTCCGTTGCTTTTGGATAAGGATTTAAAACTCGTTTTAGAGCCGGGCAAGAGTATTTGCGCTAATGGTGGCATTCTTTTAACTCGTGTTCTTTATACCAAACAAGGCGGCAGTAAGAAATTCGTGATTGTCGATGCTGGCATGAACGATTTGATTCGCCCTTCGCTGTATGAAGCCTTCCATTTCATTTGGCCTTGCGAAGTTAACGAACAATTTATTCCTGAGAAGCGTCTCGCCGCGATGTCCCTTTCTCAGACGGAGCAGATTGACATAGTTGGCCCGATATGTGAGGGCGCGGATTTTTTAGCTAAGGGTCGTCATTTGCCACCGGTTAAGCGAGGTGATTTGCTTGCCGTTTTCGCAGCTGGCGCCTATGGTTTTACGATGAGCAGTAATTATAATTCTCGTTGCCTTTGTCCTGAAGTTTTGGTAGACAACAATAAATTCACAGTGATCAGCCGCCGCCAAAATTACGATGATTTGATTAGTCTTGAGCGATAGGTTTCACATTACCGCCTTAACCAATTGCAGAATTACTGGTTGTGATTCGATTTGTCATTACTTTTGTTTGTCATTGCAAGCGGCTTGTCCTTCGTAGCTTTAGCGAAGAAGGAACTGCGGCAATCTCTCATCAAGGAACCGAACCAACCTCCAAATTGTCATCGCGAAAGAGGTCGAATCCCTGTGGCTAATGGTATTTAAAAATTGCGTTCGATGAAGCTCGTATCGATATCACCTGCGACGAACAGGTCGTGACTTAGAATATCCATACAAGCTGGAATAGTGGTTTTGATTGGCCCGATTTTAAATTCTTCCAGTGCTCTTTTCATCAAGCTGATTGCTTGTCGTCTATCTGTGCCGTGCGCTATGAGTTTTGCAATCATTGAATCATAATATGGGCTCACCGTATACCCTTGATGCACATGCGTATCGACTCTGATGCCGAACCCTCCCGGCACGACAAATTCGTCGACAGGTCCTGGGCAAGGCGAGAAATCATTTTCTGGATTTTCTGCATTGATTCTGCATTCGATTGCGCATCCGTTTAGCTTAATATCGGTTTGTTTAAGATTGAGTTTTTCTCCGCTTGCAACTTTCATTTGTAATTTGATAAGATCGAATCCCGTCACCATTTCGCTGACTGTATGTTCAACTTGTATTCTGGTATTAGTTTCGATGAAATAGAAATTTTGCTCTTTATCTAGAATAAATTCGACAGTCGCTGCGCTGTAATACTTAGCATATTTAATAATTTTCAAAGCCGCATCGCATAGCTCTTTTCTCTTTTGGTCGGTAAGTATAGGACATGGAGATTCCTCGATCATTTTCTGATGTCGCCTTTGCACTGAGCAGTCTCTTTCGTAGAAGTGTACAGCATTTCCGAATTTGTCCGCCATCACCTGCACTTCGACATGCCTTGGATCGATAATAAATTTTTCGACATAGACACGGTCATCTGCGAAGGCGTTTTTCGCTTCGGTTTTAGCTGCATTAAACGCTGAGTGCAGTGTCATATCGTTATGTACAACCCTCATCCCTCTTCCGCCGCCACCTGAGACCGCTTTTATAATCACTGGATATCCGATTTCGCTGGCCAGTTTCAGGGCTTTTTCTTCATCTTCGACAATTCCCTTTGATCCCGGCACAACTGGCACGCCCGCTTCTTTCGCGATTTTTCTAGCTTTAGCTTTATCTCCCAAGTCCTTCATTGCTTGTACACTTGGCCCGATGAAAGTAATTCCGCAATCTTGGCAAATTTGTGCGAAGCCGTGATTTTCCGCAAGGAATCCATAGCCGGGGTGGATCGCATCTACGTCTGCGATTTCCGCTGCGCTGATAATTCGCGGTATATTCAGATAGCTTTCAGTTGGGCTTGCCGGCCCGATACAGATAGCTTGGTCGGCGAATTTCAGATATGGCGCGTCCTTATCAGCCTGTGAATATACAGCCACAGATTCGACGCCCAATTCTTTACAAGCTCTGATAATACGTAATGCAATTTCGCCTCGGTTAGCGATTAAGACTCTTGAAAACATAGTATGATTTCGCAAAACAAAAATTATTAGTTAACTAAACATCCCCTGCCCGCAAAATTCTTCAAGATTAAACTTACAGTTTGCCCTTGATTTACGGTTTGACTTTAAACAGCGGCTGACCGAATTCGACAGCCTGTCCGCTTTCGACCAAAATTTCGACGATTGTTCCTGTTGCATCCGCTTTGATTTCGTTCATAACCTTCATAGCTTCGATGATACAGACGACCGTTTGCGGAGTGACTTTGGCATTGATTTCAATGAAATCGTCTGAGTCCGGACTCGGTGCCGTATAGAAAGTTCCGACAATTGGCGAGGTTATTTCGACGAGATTATCATCGACAGCCGGCGTCGCTTCTGCTGGCTGCATTGCTGGCAGCGCCGCTTGCATTTGCGTCATTGGTATAGCTTGCGCCGCTGTGACGATTTGGT
Organism: uncultured bacterium; assembly: GCA_965370955.1. GTDB lineage: Bacteria > Planctomycetota > Phycisphaerae > Sedimentisphaerales > Anaerobacaceae > CBDUWP01. Next base: position 2,857 of record CBDUWP010000079.1, read on the forward strand.
TGGGGTCGCTGCGTTTTAGCATAATTTTTTCATCGCCTGTTTTGATTTCGACCTCGATCAGGTCATTATCTTTCATTATTTTTATAAGGCTTTTAATTTTTTTTAAATCTTTATGTTCGCTACCCATTTAAGAGTTCCCTTTCCATCTATAAAAACTGACATATTGGTTCGCCGAGTATAACCTAAACGCTTTTTTTTGCAAATATATTCCGTTATTGAGATTTTTCGTCTTAATGGACATAAAATTCATTCGGATATGGACAATAAATCGATTATATTGTAAAATATCCTCGTGTTTTTAATCCTTTTACAAATTGGTTGATTGATGAGTGACATTTTAGACATAGGTGGTTTCGCTATTGAAAAGCGTATCGGTGCCGGTGCCTGCAGCACTATTTACTTAGCCACCGATTCGAACCGCCGACAGGTTGCTCTCAAGCGTATCATCGTCAATAAACCAGAGGATTTGCGAGCGATCGAGCAGACCGAAGCCGAATGGAAGATAGCCAGCAAGATTGATCATCCTTACATTAGAAAATGCTTTAAGTTCAAGAAGATCCGCAGCCTTCTCAAGATCAAGGAAGCCATTTTATCGATGGAATATTTTCCGGGCAAGTCTCTTGAGGAGACTCCTTCGCTGAGTTTGATTGACGTTTTGTTGATATTCCGCATGATCGCCAGTGGTTTAAATGCCATGCACCATCAGGGTTTCGTCCATTGCGACATCAAGCCCAACAACATATTGATAGACAGAAAGAACGGTTCGATCAAGATAATCGATCTTGGCCAGAGTTGTAAAATTGGCACGGTCAAGAAGCGGATACAGGGCACACCTGATTACATTGCTCCGGAGCAGGTATTGCGAAAGCCTCTCGGTCCTAGGACTGACATATTCAATTTAGGTGCTACGATGTATTGGGCATTGACTGGCAAGAACATTCCGACCATGATTCCCAAGAAGGACAAGTACGGCCGCACGATTGTTCAAAAGCGTATAGCTCCTCACGTAGTTCGGCCTCAGATTCCGGTTGCGCTTTCCAAGTTGGTTATGAATTGTGCCGAAGATGATCCTGCCGATCGTCCGACAAGTATGCTCGATGTTTCGTCTTGTATTGACAAGCTGATTCATTCTTTGTTAGGCAAAAAGCCCCAAAAGAATAAAAACCTATCCGATGACAATTAAGCTCATCGAGCATATTATTAAGCTAATTTAAGAAAGCTATTTAAGCCCAATTACGAACAATGGTTCAGACAACAATCCAACTAATTAAGAAAGCTATTTAAGCCCAATTTACGAACAATGGCTCAGACACCAATCCAACTAATTAAAAATGCTATTGCTGCTAACAGATGCGATCATTTTCGTCGCGGCAACATAATCGAATTGCCTTCGGTTGGCGATTTAATAATCACGGGTGACCTTCACGGCAATCGTCGTAACTTTCATAAGATCCAATATTATGCCGCCCTTGATAAAAACCCTAATCGTCACATTATTTTTCAGGAGATCATTCACGGCGGCAGCGAAGACAGTGACGGCAATTGCCTTTCGTATCAGCTTTTGTTTGATCTTTATGAGTACAAATTGCAATATCCCAACCACGTTCACATTTTGACTGGCAATCACGACATGACCTTTGTCAACGACACAGAGGTTCTCAAGAACGGCCGCAAGATGAATCAAAGCCTTAAAAAGGCCCTCAGCAATGAATACGGGGCTGAAACTGAAGCCGTGATCAACCTTATGAAGGATTTATTTTTATCTCAACCGCTTGCCATGCGATCGGAGAATAAATTATGGTGCTGTCATTCTTTGCCTTCTGGCCGTTTTTTGGATAATTTTGATCCAGCAATAATGCAGAAGGATCTCACTTCCTGCGACTTCAAAAAAACCGGACCTGTTTACAGCCTTCTTTGGGGTCGTAATATAGCTGAATCCACTTTAGCCAACTTTTCTGAATTGTTTACTGTTGAGTCCTTTGTTTTGGGTCACCAGAATCAACCAGACGGCTGGTCGAGACCTCAAAAGAATCTTATCATTTTAGCTAGTGAACATAATTTTGGTTGCCTATTGAAAACAGATTTAGCTAGTGCTATTTCTACAGATTCGCTAGTCGAGCACATCGTTTCGATCGCCAGTATTGACGACAGTAAATAATTTACTCTTATGCATTTTTTTTTGACGCTATTGAAATAAATTTTAGATCATGCAAATATATTTTTTAACATCCTATATTTTGATTGGCATACAGATTTTGTTCACTATTTTGATGGGCAACAATCTTCGCTATTCCTTGAACAAATACAAGCGTCGGCGTGATTGGTTTCGGCCTTCGACAGCTCTTTTGATTCCTTGTAAGGGTCTTGAGTTAAATTTCAAGAGGAACATTTCGTCATTTTTGTCACAGGATTATGATAATGTTCAGCTGATTTTCATTGTCGAGAGCCAGCAGGATCCAGCCTATATAAAGCTGTGTGAATTGGTCGATGAATTTTCTCGAGGCGTCAATTCCAACTTAAGAACTGCCAAGATTTTGGTTTCAGGCCTCGCCGTTTCCGGCAGTCAAAAGATCCATAATTTGTTATACGCTTATAATCAATTGCCCAGTGACATTGAGATAGTTGCCTTTGCCGACTCTGATATTTGCGTAAAACCCAATTGGTTGAGTCACCTTGTGTATCCGTTTCATCAAGCCAAAAATGGAGCCTCGACTGGTTACCGCTGGTTTATCCCAGCCTCTAACAATCTAGCGACATTAACCCTATCCGCTTTAAATGCTAAGGTTGCACAATTGTTGGGCAAGTCTCAATTCAATCACACGTGGGGCGGTTCGATGGCGATTCGCAAAGAGACCTTTGATTCATTGAATATTAGTCAGATATGGTCACAAACCATCAGCGATGACTATTCACTCAGTTACGCGGTCAAAAAATCTGGCTTACGTATTGCGTACGTCCCTGCCTGTTTAGCCGCTTCTTATGAGTCGACAACCTTTGGTGACATGTTTGAGTTTGCCCGTAGACAGTTCGTCATCACCCGCATTTCTGCTGTTGGCAGTTGGTGTTTTGGTTTGTTTGGCAGTCTTTATACTGTGATTTGTCTTTGGTTATCTTTAGTTGTATCGGTTTGGTCATATCATAATTCTTCTGACAATTTTATTCTTTGCGTTTCGATTTTTGCTGGTTTTTTCTTTTGTCAGTTGGCTCGCGCCATTTTTCGTCAGAAGATGGCCATTACACTTTTATCTGGTTCATTGCGTGCCCTCAGGCTTTCAGTTATTGTTGATTTGTTATTTTTTTGGTTTTTTTCGATTATTATGCTGGCGATCATTTTAAGTTCAGCTTTTGGCCGCACGATCCGTTGGCGTGGCATACGTTATAAGATTGTCAGTCCTTTAGAGACAACGATTTTGAAATGATTTTTGGTTTATTTTTGTCCGATAAATAACACAGAGAAACATCATAAATCCCTATACATAATGGGCAAAACCAGCCTAGCATTCATAAAAAGCCCATTCTTTTCGTTCGTCACCAAAGAACCCTCATTATTTTATTTTTTTGCCAACATAGCTGTCTATTTTCGCCGATGCCCCCCTTATCGAGT
>CBDUWP010000080.1:0-6407 GCA_965370955.1 uncultured bacterium
TTACTTTCTTTTTCCTCAGCAACCGCCTTTTTTACAGCCGGTTTTTTTATCTTTTTTTCACGCTTTTCAACATTATTCCCACCTGCTTCTTTCTTTAATACTGCCTTCTTGTCTTTGGTTTTTTGAGTTACGTATTTTTTATGAAATTTTGAGCGTTATTTTCTTTTTTTATGTTGTTTTGGGCGCATGTTTCCAGCGTCGATGCAGCCACCAATATTGACTTGGCTCTTTTTTTACGAAATTTTCGATAGCTTTTGTGTACTCCGCAGTTACCCATTTGATGGGGTCTTTTTTATTCTCCCATTGCTCTGGTGTGATTATCTGTTCTATACCGATTTCGAAGAAGAATTTGTTATTTATTCGCCTGCTGTATCCGACTCCGATAGGTATATTTTCGGTGACAGCTAAGAGGGCGATACTTTTATAGGTACTGGCTGGTCTGCCGAAGAAATCTACAAAGATTCCTTTTCGTCCGGCGTCTTGATCGGCGATAAAACAGATGGTTGCATTTTCTTTTATGAAGCGAGCCATGTGCGCTGCAGCCCCTTTTTTATCGATCACTTTTTGTCCGACTTTTTCTCTTACTCCGAACAAATATTTGTTGATATATTTATTATCTAACGGCCTTGCGATACTGTAGATATTAAAGCCGAACAGCCCCATTAGATAGCCCATAATTTCAAAATTGCTATAGTGAGCAGCGACCATTATCAGTGGCTTATTTTCTTTCATCATCCACTTAGCTCGTTCGGTATTTTTGAAGGTTGCATATTTTCGCCAGTTTTTCTTTTTGACTAATCGCGGCGTAAATATGACATCTACAGCCAGCATAGCCATTTCCTCGAAGCTTTTTTTACCGGTTTTTTCTATCCAACTATTGCTCTTGTCGCTGAAGCTGGCTTTGAGATTATTTATTGCACGCTTGCGGCCGCGATGATAGTGGTCCCACAGTAGCCTTCCTAAAAAACGTGCTGTTCGCAGATTTTGTTTCATACTGAACAGGCTTAATATGAGGACCAAAACGCGCAAGCCCAGATAGGCCAAGAAATCTAAAAAATTATTTCTTTTATGTTTTTTATGGTTGCTTTTGTGTTGATTATATATTTTTATATTATCCATGATTTGGTTTGTTGCTCTGTTTAAAAATTCATAGTTCATGTAGGATTGTAGGAAACAAATAGTAGCTGTCAAGTGATTGTATTTTTTTGTATTATATTTGAGAGAGAAGAATTAATGGAGTCGATTGGCAGTTGTTTATACGCTGAGCATTTGAAATTAGCGAACAGGTCTCACATGGCGGATTTTGCGGGCTATTTGATGCCGTTGTGGTATGACGGTATTAGTGTGGAGCATTGCGCGGTTCGCGAAAACTGTGGTCTTTTCGATTGTACTCACATGGGAGTTCTGGAGGTTTCTGGCGGCGATGCTAAAGAATTCCTCGATATTCTCACAACCAATGACGTATCCCGCTTGACCTCTGGCACGGCTCAATATAGTTATATCCTCGATTTTGCCGCAAATATTCTCGATGACATAATTATTTACCAACGAGCAGCCAATAAATACATGGTAGTGGTCAATGCTGCTAACGAGCCCAAAATCAAATCCTATATAAAAGATGTTCTTCAAAAAACAGATTTATCGCCGAACGTCCGTGACATGAAAGATGTCACCAGTGGCATAGATTGCAAAGTTGATATTGCTCTGCAAGGGCCAAAAAGCGAACAGGCCTTAGAGCTATTGGCTTCTAACAATGAGATTAAAGAACAAATTCGGTCATTGAAAAGTTTTAATCTGATCGAAATCGAATTGGCTGGGGCTAGCTGTATTATAGCACGAACAGGGTATACTGGGTCAAAGGGTGGATTTGAGATTTTTGTTCATCCAGATAAAGCGGCGAACATTTGGAGTTTACTATTGGAAAAGGCGTCGGGGCAGGGATTGCTGCCTTGCGGGCTTGGGGCGAGGGACAGTCTTAGGATTGAAGCAGGATTGCCGCTGTATGGGCATGAACTGGCTGGCGAATTTAACATTGGGCCATTTGAAGCTGGGTACGGCTGGGCAGTAAAGCTCACCAAAGAAAACTTTGTCGGAAAAGCAGCGATCGCCAAAAAAGCTGATAGTTATGATATGCAGGTTATCAGAGTTAAATTGGCTGGCGAAAAAGGTGTGCGGCCGGCTCGAGAAAAAGATGCTATCTTAAATAAGGAGGGCGTCTGTGTTGGGGAAGTGCTAAGCTCTGCCAAAGTTAGCGACAATCAATATGCATTGTGTTATGTTAAACGTAATAGCTTGACCAAAGGCGACCCTTTGCGGTTATATTATTTGGCGAGAAATAAGGCTCAGCAAAAAAAAGGCAGAAAAATCGCTGTCAAAATCGCTGAAAGAGTATATGGTGACATCGCCGGCGAAGTTGTCAGTAGATACAAAAAATTTGGATAATAAAAACTAACGAAACACCGATTAAGTGCCGTTTAAGGTGTGGTTAGTAAACTACCACGCCCTTACGGACGTGGCATTGGTCGCTACGGGCTAAAGCCCGTCCGACTTTGTCGGATGCTTCCATCTACACCCTTGCGGATGTAGTATTACGAAGGAAAAATAAAAGGAGAACGATTATGGTAATTGATGGATTGATGTACACAAAAGATCACGAATGGATCAAGGTTGATGGCAATATCGTGACTATGGGGATTTCTGATTACGCGCAGGAACTGCTTGGCGAAATAACTTTTGTTGAGATGCCGGAAACTGAATCGCAAATAGAAATTCATGACGAACTGGCAGTGGTGGAAAGCTCTAAAGCCGCCAGCGATGTTTATTCTCCAGTGGCTGGAAAAGTTATTGAAATAAATGATGCGTTGGAAAATAGTCCTGATTTGATAAATGATGATTGTTATACTAGCGGTTGGATATGTAAAATTGAAATTGCGGCAAAAGTTTCTAATCCGGATTTGATGGATGCGAAGGTTTATGAAGAATATCTCGTGGGATTGTGATTGATTTTGGATGTAATTGATTGTTGACTGGAGAATTGGATGCCATTTATTGCTAATACCGCTGAGCAGCAAAAACAAATGCTGGCTGAAATAGGTCTCACTAAAGATCAACTTTTTGCTGATATTGACAGTCATTTGCTTGGCCATGATTTTGATTTGAAAGAGGGGATGAGTGAACAAAGAGTTCGGCAATATTTGGCTCAATTGGCGGGGAAAAACCATATCGATTTGACTTGCTTTTTAGGTGGCGGATTCTACGATCATTTTATTCCGTCAGCTGTTTATTCTATTGTGTCGAGGAGCGAATTTTATACAGCCTATACTCCGTATCAGCCGGAACTGTCGCAGGGGACATTGCAGGCGATTTATGAATATCAATCGGCGATTTGTCGTCTTACCGAAATGGAGGTTTCGAATGCGTCACTTTATGATGGCGGTACTGCTATTTATGAGGCAATGATGATGGCGATAGCTGTCACGAAAAGAAAAAAGATCATTATTGATGATAGTGTCAATCCAATTTATCGAGTTATGATTCAATCTTATTCGCAAAATTTGAACATCGAATTGAAGCAAACCAATTGCCGTGACGGCAGAGCCAACAGAGAAGAAATTTTAGAAAATATCGATCAAAATACGGCGGCTGTTATCGTACAAAATCCGAATTTCTTTGGATGTGTTGACGATTTTAGCGACTTGGCTGACACCGTACATAAAAAAGGATCGCTGCTTATATCGTCATGCTATCCCATTTCACTTGGGCTGTTGAAGTCACCAGCTGCGATGGGTGTCGATATTGCAGTGGGCGAAGGACAGTCGCTGGGAATGCCTATGTCGTTTGGCGGGCCATATCTTGGCTTTATGGCGACAAAGAAAAAATATGTCCGAAAAATGCCCGGCAGAATCGTTGGCAAAACTGTCGATAAAAATCTCAAACAAGCTTTTGTACTGACATTGCAGGCACGCGAACAGCATATCAGAAGAAATAAAGCGACATCGAACATTTGCTCCAATGAGGCACTTTGCGCTTTGACTGCTTTGACGTATCTATCGCTTATGGGCAAAGAGGGGCTGAAAAAAACGGCTCAGCTCTGCGCGGATAAGGCTAATTATGCGTATCGGAGGTTGACGAGCATCGATGGTGTTGAGCCGCATTTTAATACGAAGTGGTTCTTTAATGAGTTCGTTATCGATTTACCATGTGAGGCGGCTGACGTTGTGGCAAAACTGATCGAAAAAGGTTTCGCTGCTGGCTTTCCGCTTAGCAGGTATTACGAAAATATGGAAAATTCATTGCTGATAAGCGTTACAGAAAAACGAACCAAACAGCAAATTGGCATGTTGGCTGAAGTGCTGGAGGAATGTTTATGAAAATAATATTCGAAAAAAGTATCAAAGGCAGAACCGCTGTCGAGGTGGAAAAATCTGATGTGCCAAAAGGCATCAATATAGATGCTAAATTTTTGAGAGAAAATGATGCCGAGATGCCAGAACTCAGCGAGCTTGATGTGGTGAGGCATTTTACAGAATTATCGCGCAAGAATTTCGGAGTCGATACAAATTTTTATCCCTTGGGTTCCTGCACAATGAAATATAATCCGAAAGTTTGCGAAAGGATTGCAGCCTATCCGGGATTTGCTCATTTACATCCGCTATTACCGCAGCTTAGAGGCGGAGGAATGCTGACGCAGGGCGCGCTTGGAGTTATTTATGAGATGGATTTGTTGCTGAGGGAAATAACTGGCATGGCAGGTTTCACAATGCAGCCGATGGCCGGAGCCCATGGTGAGCTTGCCGGTATTATGATTATGGCGGCTTATCACAAGAACAAAGGCAATAAAAAAACTACGGTATTGATTCCAGATAGTGCCCATGGGACCAATCCTGCCAGTGCCGCTATTGCCGGTTATGATGTCAAGGTTGTGCCGAGCAATGACAAAGGCGTGATGGATATTGCGGTTCTTAAAGAAATGGTCAATGAGCAGACAGCCGGCATCATGTTGACTAGTCCCAATACGCTGGGGATTTTTAATAGTGATATTGAAAAAATTTGCGAAATTGTTCACAGTGTCGATGGGCTAACCTATTACGATGGAGCAAACTTGAATGCAATTTTAGGCAAAGCACGGCCGGGCGATTTTGGATTTGATATTGTGCATTTGAATCTGCATAAAACATTTGCAACTCCCCATGGTGGTGGCGGTCCGGGTTCAGGGCCGGTAGGGGTTAAGGAAAAGCTGGTGGAATTTTTGCCTGTATCTATCGTGACAAAAAGAGATGACGGAACCTATTGCCTTGAATATGACAGGCCGAACTCGATCGGATATATCGCGCCGTTTTACGGCAATTTTCTGGTGATATTAAAGGCTTTTGTTTACACGTTGTTGCTTGGCAAAAAAGGTATCACACGAGTAGCAGAAAATGCCGTGCTTAATGCTAACTATATCAAGGAAAAATTGAAGCCATATTATAAATTGCCCTTCGATGTGATTTGTAAACATGAATGTGTTTTCACAGCTGAAATTCAGCAGAAAGCCAATGGCGTAAGGGCTATCGATATTGCCAAACAGCTTATTGATATGGGTTTTCATCCGCCAACTGTTTATTTTCCGACAATCATTCACGAAACAATGATGATAGAGCCAACCGAGACCGAGAGCAAAGAAACGCTTGACGAATTTATCGATGCAATGATCAAAATTGCTGATTTGGCTAAAAATTCGCCCGATGTTTTGAAGAATGCGCCTATATCAACGCCAGTCAACAGGCCGAATGAAACGCTGGCAGCAAGAAATCTCGATCTGGCTTGCTAATCAAAACCTGCTGTATTTGAGTTGTCCAGTGCTATTATATTAGTCAAAAAACACACAATTTGGCACTGTGAGGATAAAATGCCAGCTTAATCTGCCGAAAAATAGACTGTACTAAATCGGACTATATTGCCGATAAAACCCCAGTACATAAAGATTTTTACGGTCTGTTAACAAAAAAAGGCGACTTATGGCGGCAACAGATTTAGATTTGAGAACAGAAATTGTTGATTTGGCAGAGCAGGCATTCGAGGCTTTTTGCGAAGATATAGCTGGTATGTTTGATATCGAGATGTCCTGTGAGCAAAAGGAAACCAGCGATATGACTGTTGCTGGGCTCAAAAAGCATTTCAAAAAACTCGTGGCTGTTAATACTGTCAAGGCCGAAGGCGCTGTTGCTGGCGATTTTATGCTTATTTTCGATCAGGAAGGGCTCTTCACTCTCGGCGGTACGATTGTTATGCTGCCGGAACAACGTATTATACAAAATAGAAAACGCGGCTCAGAAGCTGACGCCAAAGATATGAGCGATGCTGTAGGGGAATGCGGTAATCTGCTGGTCGGTTCGTGGGATAGAATCTTCAGAGAAGGACTTGAG
>CBDUWP010000081.1:0-6236 GCA_965370955.1 uncultured bacterium
CGTTTCCATAAGTGTTGCTTCCGTAGTAACTGTTTTGTGTGTTTGCCTGCCCATATGTATTGGTCGTTGTTGTGCCAGGCGTTGTCCGTTGTCAAGACCAATTTTCCCTTTGTTTAAGGTGTAAGTTCAGCGTTTCGTTTAACTTTAGTTGCTTTGCGTAGCGGAGGCGAATATAATACTCCCCGGATTTGAGCAACAGGTCCTTACGCCCGTAGAATTACAAAGGACTATTAAGCCACAATTTTATGGGCCGAGATTGCCGCAGTCGGCCTAACGGCCTCCTTCGCAATGACAATTTTAACACAGTGACATAGTTAATATAATGGGGCTTCAAACGGTTTGAGATTGCCGCGCTGCGCTCGCAATGACAAGTCAAAAATAGTTGGTCACAGGGTTTTGACTTAAAGGTGCAGGGCTAACTTAGATCGCAAATAATGGCTAGTGTAACTCTTGTCACATTGGATGATCTTCTCAGGTCTGCCGGAAACGACAACCTCGCCGCCTTTATCGCCGCCTTCAGGACCTAAGTCTATTATGTAATCGGCTGTCTTGATAACCTCCAAATTATGCTCGATCACTATAACTGTATTACCCAAATCTGTCAAACGCTGAAGGACGTCCAAAAGATTGTGAATGTCCGCAAAGTGAAGGCCAGTCGTGGGCTCATCCAAAATGTATAAAGTGTGATTCGTACTCGGCTTGCCAAGCTCGGCTGCTAATTTGACCCGCTGGGCTTCGCCGCCGGACAATGTCGTAGACGATTGGCCAAGTTTCATGTATCCCATGCCAACGGCATCAAGTGTACGCAAAAATTTTATCACCTTAGGAAAATGCTTGAAAAAAATCACGGCCTCAGAAACCGTCATGTCCAAAATGTCGGCAATGGTCTTGCCCTTATAATGAATGTGGAGCGTTTGCTGATTGTATCTGGTGCCTTTGCACTTCTCACAAACAACGTAAACGTCTGGCAAAAAGTGCATCTCTATCTTCTTAGTACCCTGTCCCTTGCAATATTCGCAACGGCCGCCCTTGACGTTAAAACTGAAACGGCCCGGCTTGTAACCGCGAATCTTGGACTCCTTCGTCATCGAAAATAATTTGCGAATCTCATCGAAAACGCCAATATAAGTCGCGGGATTGCTGCGAGGAGTCTTGCCGATCGGAGACTGATCTATCTCGATTATCTTGTCAATGTTAGAGCTGCCCAAAATTGTGCGATGAGCGCCGGGCTTAGACTTAGAATTATATAAACGCTTCTTCAAAGCGCGAAGCAAAACCTGATTGACAAGCGAACTCTTGCCGGAACCGCTGACGCCTGTGACGCAAGTGAAAACGCCAAGAGGAAATTTGACGCTGATGTTCTTCAAATTGTTGCAAGTGGCGTCCTTGACCTCAATGGATTTGCGAAGGCTGAACTTTCGACGATCGTGAGGCAACTCTATCGATTTTCTATGGCTTAAATAGTCGCCAGTTAATGATTTTTTGCAGCGACAAATGGTTTTATGATCGCCTTCAGCGACAACTAAACCGCCGCCTGAACCGGCTAACGGGCCAATGTCAATAATGTGGTCGCAAGCGCGGATGATGTCCTCATCGTGCTCGACAATCAAAATTGTGTTGCCCAACTTGCAAAGCTTTTTTAAAATGCCGAGCAAACGATTATTGTCGCGATTGTGCAACCCGATCGTGGGCTCATCCAAAACATAACAGACGCCAACTAAGCCGCTGCCGACCTGTGTGGCAAGACGAATCCGCTGGGCTTCACCGCCAGACAATGTGCCGCTCTTACGATCGAGAGTTAAATAGTCAAGGCCAACGTCAATCATGAACTGAAGGCGATTGTTGATCTCTTTTAATATCTGCTTGGCAATAACCTTCTGCTCCTTGCCGAGAGTTAAACGCTTGAAAAATGAAAGGCTCTGCTGGATACTCATCTCTGTTAACTCGCGAATGTTCTTATCGCCAATCGTGACGGCTATCGCCTCGGGACGCAATCGCGTGCCGTGACAATCCTGACAGGGCTGCTCGGAAAGATAGCTGTGCAAACGACTCTTGACGAATTCACTGGCAGTGTTACGCCAGCGGCGAGTGACGTTCGGTATCACACCCTCAAAATTTAAGCCATATTTTTTGGAACCAGAACTGTCTAAGCCATATAGCAAAAAATGACGAATCTCCTCAGGAATATGCTTAAACGGTGTGCCCTTGTCAATCGACATCTTGGAACAAAATTTCTTGATCAAACGATTGTAAAAAATGTTCATCCGCTTGCCGCCCTTACGCCAAACTGAAATCGCGCCATTAGCTAAAGCTAAACTCTTGTCGGGGACAATTAAGTCAGGATCGAACTCCAAAATCGTGCCGAGACCATCGCAAACTCGACAAGCGCCGTGAGGACTATTAAAGCTGAAAAGACGAGGCGATAACTCCGCCAGCGAAGCTTCAGGATGAATGTCGCAAGCAAAATTTTCACTGTATATTAGTTTCTGCCAGCGACGCTTTTTCACAGATGAAGATTTGGACGCTGACTGTTTCAAAATCATAACCAAACCGCCGGAAAGTTTCAAAGCGGTCTCTATCGAATCGGCTAAACGAGTGCGTATCTCCTCCCGCATGATCAAACGGTCAACAACGGCTGCTATGTCGTGACTCTTGGTCTTGGCTAAAGGCGGCAATTCCTTAATGTCAAAAACCTCGCCGTCAACGTACACGCGAACAAAACCCTCGCGCTGAATGTGACTGATGATGTCACGATGGGTGCCCTTTTTGCCGCGAACCAAAGGTGAACATATCTGCAATCGAGTCTTAGCCGGCAAGGCCATGATCGAATCAACAATCTGGCTGCTGTGCTGAGACTGTATCGACTTGCCGCAAATCCAACAATGAGGCTGGCCGACACGGGCAAACAAAAGACGAAAATAATCGTAAATCTCAGTCGTCGTCGCAACCGTAGAACGAGGATTACTGGAGGTCTTACGCTGGCCAATCGCTATCGTAGGAGGCAAACCGTAAATCTCATCGGCTAACGGCTTCTGCAATTGCTCCAAAAATTGACGGGCATAAGAACTAAGGGACTCAACATATTTGCGGCGACCCTCTGCGTAAATCGTGTCAAAAGCTAACGAACTTTTGCCGGAACCACTGACGCCGGTAATGCAAACCATCTTGTCGCGAGGGATGTCAAGGTCGATGTGACGGAGGTTGTGCTCGCTTGCGCCGCGTATTCGGATGACTTTGTCTGTTGAGTTCATAGAACACCACTATCCGCTCTTATAATGCTAAAAAACGACATATTAACAAGCTAAACATTGTAACAAAACCAAACAAAAATTGCAAGGGACTTGTTAATATGCCAAATGCATCCAGAGTATGCAAAAATGACGACAAAGTGACATTACAGTGACATCAACCCATGAACAAAAATTGTTGTTGACAAAATGGCTCGAGTTTATTATATTTAGCACCGATTGACGGGGAATTTTTGGGTTTTCGGGGCAGTTTGGCTGAAAATTTTATTTAAAAAGGCTCTAGCCAAAAGGAGAGTAAATGGGTACAGGCATAGTAAAGTGGTTTAACGACAGAAAAGGGTACGGATTTATTATTCCAGACGAAGGAAAGGAAGATTTGTTCGTGCATCACAGCAGTATTATCGCTGAAGGATATCGAAGCCTAGACGAAGGGCAAAAAGTCGAGTTCGATACAGTGCCCGGAAAAAATGGCATAGAAGCAATAGAAGTAAAAGAGCTGGTCGGAGATGGAAATGTCGCAGAAACTGTTGAAGATACGGCTTAAAATTGCCGCCGCTGATACGGCTATGGTTCTTTACTTGCATTATTAGCGCGAGCCGCTATAAATGGTAGTATGAATGTACTGCTACTAGAACCATACTACGGCGGAAGCCATAAAGATTTTGTTGATAAATGGATGGCTCTTAGCTGTCACGATTTTACGCTGCTGACTTTGCCGCCATATAAATGGAAGTGGAGAATGAGACACAGCGCAATCTTCTTCGCGGATCAACTGGGCCAATCGTCAAAAATATCAGGCCGGTTATCAGAAATGTCGGCAGGGGCGACATTGGCATCGGGGCGGTTAATAAAAACGGTGTGCGAAAATGAAAAACCAAGCCGTGAAATAATGACTGATTATGATGTTCTGTTCTGTTCTGATATGCTCAATTTGGCGGAATTTGCGGCACTGGCGCCGAAAAAAATCGCAAATCTAAAAAAAATCGTCTACTTCCACGAAAATCAATTGACCTATCCTGTGAGATTCGAGGCGGAAAGAGATTATCAATTCGTTATGACAAATGTCACTACCTGCTTGGCGGCTGATGAAGTCTGGTTCAATTCAAAATATCATAGAGACGAATTCTGCGCAAAACTAAAAACCTTCTTCGCAAAAATGCCGGACTTTCAACCAATAGAAGCAATCACAAAAATAATGAAAAAAACCTCAATTCATCCGCCCGGCTTAAGCGATATCAATATTAAAAATGATAACAAAAAACAAAAAAAAATACCGCTTGTTTTGTGGTCGGCCAGATGGGAACATGACAAAAATCCAGAGCTGTTTTTCAAGGCTCTAAAAATCGTAAAAGACGGCGGAACAGAATTTAAACTGGCTGTCACAGGCGAAAGTTTTAGAGATCAACCGGAAATTTTCAAATGGGCTGAAAAATATTTTTCCGACGAAATACAAAATTGGGGCTATATCGAAAGCCAAAAAAAATATTATGAGCTTTTAACCAATTGCGATTTTGTCGTCTCAACGGCTGATCATGAATTCTTTGGAATAGCTGTCGCACAAGCAATATCAGCTGGGGCATTTGCTGTCTTACCAAACAAATTGTCATATCCAGAAATTATTGGCCTAGATAAAAATAAAGAGGCGAAAGATTTCTTCTACGGTCAAACAGAAAAAGAACTGGCTCTTAAACTTATCGAGCTTATTGGCAGATATCGAAACCAAAAGCTGTGGACAGAATCATTGAAAAAAATCGCGACTTCAATCAATAGATTTAAATGGAAACTGGTCGCAGAAAAAATGGATAGGGCCTTAGAAGGTGGCCGAGATGAGCAGTAAAAAAAAGACAATCGCAAAGCCAAAAATTATCGCTGAACCTGAGGCCTTATATCTGCATGTGCCGTTTTGTGAAACCAAATGTCACTATTGCGGATTCTATTCGAAATTGTGCCGAGACTATGATACTGCTGGCTATATAGATGCTTTGATAGCTGATGTGGCTGGTTTCGATTTCAAAACAAAGCCCAAAACAGTTTATATCGGAGGAGGTTCCCCTAGCTCGTTGGCTGGCGATGATCTGGTGCGGCTGGTCTGTGAAGCGGCAAAAATAGCGGAAAATGGCTGCGAATTTACCGTCGAATTTAATCCGGGACAAGTGACACTCGAATTATTCAAGCGGCTAAAAGACAAAGGCGTAAATAGAATCTCGATCGGAGCGCAAAGTTTTGATGATAAGCTGCTGAAGTTTTTAAATCGAGGTCATAAATCCAGCCAAATCAAAAGAGCAGTCGAGCTGGCAAAAAAGGCTGGCTTTGAAAATGTCAGTATCGACCTGATCTTTGCTGTGATAGGCCAGTCAATAAAAACATGGCAAAAAACCATAACCAAAGCTATCGAGCTGGATGTCACCCATATATCAGCATATGCTTTGAGTTTCGATAGGCCGAGTGTGTTTTATCAAAAAATGGCCGAAGGACTCATCGGGAAAATAGATGAAAAAACCGATCGAGAAATGTATCTGATGGCAATCGAAATGCTCACAAAAGAGGGCTTTTTGCAATATGAGATATCAAATTTTGCGAAAAAAGGTTTCAAATGTCACCATAATGTCACCTATTGGAAAAATAAACCGTACATAGGGTTTGGGCCGTCGGCTGGATCGTATCTGGATAAATATAGATGTAATAATGACTCTGATGTTGAGGGCTATATTGCGGCTGTCAAAAATGGCAAAAACCCGCCAAGAAAATGCCAAACCTATTCCAAAATAGAAATTGCATGTCAACAGGCGATATTGAATCTTCGAATGGTCGAAGGAATCGATATCAATCAATACGAAATTGATACAGGCTGCGATATTATGAGGCTGTTTGGCCAATCTATTCAAAACCATATCAGAAACGGTTTGATGGAGGTGGTCTCCGGCAGGTTGCGACTGACGCCGAAGGCATATCCTGTGGCTGATGCTGTCTTGTGCGATTTTGCCGATA
>CBDUWP010000082.1:0-6207 GCA_965370955.1 uncultured bacterium
TGCCTGCGATGCTATTGCCACTAAAAGAGATTGGCCTGAGTATTCTTGTTGGGGGAATCGTTGGCTGTGCTTTTTGCCAAATCGTTCGTAAATTGGAATCTTCCAGAGATATACTGATCGTTATTTTTGGAGCTATCCTTTTGGCGATAGGTTTGTCACTGCGTTGGCATCTATCTCTAATCATGACCAACATGGTGGTAGGTTTTGTATTGGTTAATACTCGGCGACAGGCTTTGGTTCATCGGGTCATGGCCCCTTTGCATGAGATTATGCCGCTGCTTTTTATATTGTTTTTCTGCTTGGCTGGCGCACATTTAGAATTAGCATCGCTGTCGTCATTGGGTGCTCTTGGTGCGGTTTACATAATTGGTCGAACAGTAGGTCTGATCGGTGGTGCTCGTGTTGGGGCTATGATAGGTCATGTTGACAGTAAAATCAAAAAATATATAGGGCTTGGCATTCTTTCACAAGCTGGCGTGGCAATAGGATTTGCACTTATTGTTAAGCATGAGTTCGGTCAGTTAGCTGTTGAGTATAATCTTCCGCATGCTGCGACTATCGGAACTGTCGTACTCACAACGGTTACGGCAACCTGCATTTTCTTTGAAATCATCGGGCCAATCCTTGCAAAAATTGCTTTGACAAAGGCTGGTGAAATACCGCAAAAAGAAAAAAAATAGAAGCAGATTCCCATGTAATTTAACACATAGCAATATAGCTAGCTATCGCTAGAATGAGAATACGCCTTTTATTTATTGTAAAAACAAGCCATTGCTGATAATAAAATTTCGCCATCAATTTATCCTGTTCATCATCAAAAGACATCATTTAATTTACTTGGGCCAACAAGTTTCTGTCCTCTGATGCACTGATTATAGCTGTTTAGAGGTGTTTAATCAAATTTAATGCTTGTTATATGACATAAAGCCTTGAAAGGTCTATGTTTATGATGAGAGATTTTTCTTGTGATAGTGCTGTTGCATTTGGCAGGAGAAATATTGAAAAGCATTGCAAAAATCGTGGAAATTCTTGACAAATCGCAAAAATTTTATTACTTTTACGTGTTTAGCAGAAAGCCGACTTTTTAATAAGGTTTGCTTTCTGGCAGGTAACGTAGTTGGCTGAATTTTTTAGCTGGCTGATATTGTAATTTTTTTAATGAATTGTTGGAGGCTTTTTCTGTGGCAGAGAATTTGGTAAAAGAACTTATCAATGCGGGGGTTCACTTCGGACATAATCCCAGTCGATGGAACCCAAAGATGGCACCTTACATCTATGCAAAGCGTGGTAAAGTTCACATTATTGACATCAAAAAAACGTTAGCTGGGATGCTGATAGCTAAAAAGCTGTTGGTGAATGTTGTCGGTTCAGGCAAAGAGGTTGTTTTTGTCGGAACAAAAAGACAAGCTCAAAATGCCGTCAGGAAGGCTTCACAAAAGTGCGGTATGCACTATGTGGCAAACCGATGGCTTGGCGGAACGCTAACTAATATCAGGACTATTCGATCACGATTGAAAAGGCTTGAACAACTCGAGACCATGAAAGAAAATGGAACGCTCGAAAAAGAAAGTAAGAAAAGAGCATCAAGGCTAAAACGAGAATTACGAAAAATCAAATTCAACCTTGAAGGTATTCGTGAAATGTCTCGTCTGCCGGGGGCTGTGATTGTTGTCGATGTTAAAAATGAAAAAAATGCAATAGCTGAAGCTAATAAACTCGGCATAACCACAATAGGTATTATCGATACCGATTCAAATCCAGACTTGGTAGATATCGCTATCCCTGCTAACGATGACTCAATCAAAGCAGTTGATATTATTTTGAATCAGTTGGCTGATGCTGTGGCTATTGGTAAAACTATGGCTTCGACACAACAGATGCAAACAGATGTCAAAGCTGTTAAAAGACGCTCAACACGCGCAGCAACGGCAAAAGCTGACGGTAGTGAAGGAGCTACGCAGCCAGCGGCTGTAATTGAACCTAAGCCGGCTCCAGCTGTTGAGAAAAAAGAAGAGATCAAAACAAAAGCTGTTGAACCAAAGGTTGCCGAAGAAAAAGCTGCTGAGCCAAAAACTGACACCCCAAAAGCGGCTGAAGAAAAAGCAGCTAAAGAAAAGACAGATGAAGCAGGGGCTTAACTGATGATTGTTGGCTGATCTTTGTGGTGTTGATGGTTTTTTATTAAAAAAAGATAAAACAGGAGTTTTGAATATGGCAGATATATCCGCTTCAGATGTGATGAAGCTTCGTAAAATTAGTGGTCAGGGAATGATGGATTGCAAAAAGGCTTTGGCTGAATCTGATGGTGACATGGATCAGGCTATGGATCTATTGCGTAAAAAAGGTCTAGCCACAATGAGCAAAAGAGCAGGTAGAGAAACATCAGAAGGACTAGTAGTGACGAAGGCAGCCGCAGATGGAAAGATTGTTGTCTTAGCGAGTCTATGCTCTGAAACTGATTTTGTTGCTAAAAGCGATGGTTTCGCAGAAATCGCGGAACTGTTGACCAATTATGCGATAGTCTCTAAAGCTGATGCCGGTGTTGACGGCATTTTGGAAACTGTCGTTGACGGCAAAAGTTTCACCGATGTTATTACGGAACTCGTAAGCCAGACCGGTGAAAAAACACAGGTCGGAAACTATGTCAGATATAAACTCGATGGTCCTGGTTTGATTGCTGTTTATGTCCATTTCAATAAAAAAATTGGGGCTATGGTAAAAATCGAAGCTGACACCGATGCTGTTGCAGCCAGCAGTGAATTGGCGACAGTGGCAAGCGATGTGGCTATGCATATTACTGCAACTAATCCATTGGCTTTGGACAAAGATGATATCGATGCCGAAGTTGTGGCAAAGGAAAAAGCTCTGTTTGTTGAACAGGTTAAAGGCAAGCCGGAAAATATTATTGATAAAATAGTTGATGGTAAATTGGCTAAATTCTATGGCGAAAATTGTCTGAAAAATCAAAAATTCGTCAAAGACGACAGCAAAACTGTTGAGCAAGTTATCACCGATGCTGGTAAAGCGGCTGGTGGAAATGCTAAATTGGTCGAATTTGTGCGGATTAGCGTCGAAGACTAAAAAACTTTTCTCTATGAGTTTATCGCAAAGGATGCGAAAATGATGCAGAGCAAGTTTTAGCGGGACATTATTAGAGATTTCAGAGAAAAACTTTTGTCTATGAGTTTATCGCAAAGGATGCGAAAATAATGCAGAGCAAGTTTAAAAGGGTGTTGTTGAAAATTTCAGGAGAGAGTTTTTGTCTGCCGGGCGGGTTTGGGATTGACGGCGATATGGTCAAGTCGATTGCCGATAAAATCATGGCTTTGCAAAAGCTCGGTGTACAGGTCGCAGTTGTTAATGGAGCAGGCAATATTTTGAGGGGGCAAGCATTTTCAAAAGCCAGCGATATCCCCAGAAATACAGCTGACTATATGGGGATGCTGGCGACTATCTTGAATGCTTGTGCTTTGCAGGAAACTTTGGAAAAAAAAGGACAGCCAACGAGAGTGCTAAGTGCTATTGAAGTATCGGCTATCTGTGAAAAATTTGTTCGCAGAAGAGCTATCAGGCATATGGAAAGAGACAGGGTTGTTGTGCTGGCCGGCGGGACAGGAAATCCATTTTTTACAACCGATACATGTGCGGCATTACGGGCGACCGAACTCGATGTCCAACTCTTGATCAAAGCTACAAAGGTTGACGGTGTCTACGATAAAGATCCCATGAAGTATCCAGATGCCAAACTGTATGAGGAAATAGCTTATACGGATGTTATCAAAAAAAATCTTCGCATAATGGATCATGCCGCAATCAGTCTCTGCAGTGAAAATAATGTGCCTGTAATCGTGCTGAATATTTTTAAAGAAAATAATATCACCAAAGCTGTTTGTGGTGAAAAGGTTGGAACTACAATATGTTGAGTTTAGTTTTGGGGCTTATGACATGGAATTAAAACAAATAATTACGCAACATAAAGATAAAATGAAAAAGGCAACTGATATTGTTGTTAGTGACTTTAAAGGGCTTAGGACTGGCAGGGCTTCGACGGGGCTGGTAGAAAATTTGCATGTCGAATATTATGGAAATCCAACGCCGCTAAAACAAATGGCTTCGATTGTAACGCCGCAAGCTGATAGTGTTGTGATAAAACCCTTTGATCCATCAGTTATAAAAGATATTGAAAAAGCGATAAAAAGCAGCGATCTTAGCATTGCGCCAATGGTTGATGGCAAAACGATTAGGCTGAATATTCCGCCATTAAATTCCGAAAGAAGAAAACAGATTGCGATTCAAATCAAGCAAATCGGCGAACAGGCTAAAATTAGTATCCGAAATATAAGACGAGACGGAAACAAACAGCTTGATAGAGAACTCAAAGATAAATTACAAACGGAAGATGATGTCGAGTACGGCAAAAAACAAATGGATGAAGCAACTAAAAAATTTACTAGTCAAGTTGATGAGTTAGTCAAACATAAGTCAGAAGAAATTATGCAAAACTAGATGCTGAAATACGATGGCGAATTGAATACAAAGATGTTATGGCTGATGAATGTCAGTGATAGCGTCTTTTTTTTTATTTGGAATTGAAAAATGAATAATAAGCAGCGAAGTTCGAAAAAAGGGCGATTGATTAGGTTTTTACTCAAAATGTTCGGTTTTTTGATTATTTTGGCGGTTTTGCTGGTCATTCTGGCTGGCTACATCGTTTCCAGTGACTGGGCTAAAAATCTGGTTATTGCCGAAATTAATAACAAAACTGACATGACGCTGGCAGTTGACAAGTGGTCACTTAATGTGTTTGGACGAATCAGCTGCAGTGACGTGACATTTGATGATGGTGATATCGCAGCATCTGTCGAAAAGGTTGAAATTGAATTTTCAACAGTCGGGCTTATTAAAGCTGCTGTAGGTGATAAAAATCTTTTGCCGGAAAAAATGGTCTCGTCAATCAAAAATATTACAGTCACTGAAGCTGAATGCTTAATCAGAGATTCAGCTTTATTGAAAAATTCGCCCGCCAATCAAAATCTTAAAAAGCAGCTGCTTAAAATTTCACGCGGCAATTTCAAAATGAAAAGAATTGCTAATAATACAAATATCACGGGAAGTTGCGATGTGATTTATGATTGGCAAAAACTATCCAGCTCTATGAGCGAAAATTGGCCAAAGAATTTAAGTCTAATCGGTAACAGAATTGACAAGTTAGAATTTGTGACAAACTATAACGATGATATAAAACAGTTGTTGCTAAACTTAAAAGCTACCGTTGGTATTGGATGGGACTGGGCAGTCTATTCGGGAATAGAAATTGGCGAAGTTGATACGAAAATCGTGATCGAAAAAAATATTGCTAAATTGTTGCCATTTACCGCTGTGGCAAAAGATGGCGGAAAGGTGAGTTTTGCCGGTTCACTGTCGCTTGAAGAGCCGATGGTGTTTGAAATTACTGACCCAATTCAAATATTGGACGAAGTGGCTATCAACGAAGATATTTCTAATCAGCTTTTAATGTATGTAAATCCTATATTTGCAAAAACCATCGATGTTAGCGGAAAGATTGACCTGAATTGTGAAAAGCTTATTTTGCCACTCACTGATTTCAATGCTAACGATGTCCAAATGATTTCAACAATTGCAATTGAACAATTACAGCTAAAAGGTTCAAGCTTGCTCAATAGGATTGTATCAGCAGCTGGCTCGCGAGTTAATCAGCAAAATATGAGGATTCGGCCAACACAAATTTTGTTGGCAAATGGGGCGATTAGTTATGATGATATGCAGTTGGATGTCGGTGACAATCCGATAAATTTCAGGGGAACGGTTTGGATGGATAAGAAAATGGATATGGAAGTTATTTTGCCATATACGTTAGCAGGTACGACAGCCTCAACCAAAAAGACAACCAAAGGAAAGAGAATAATATTGCCAATTGAGGGGACGGTTGACCAGCCAGAATTAAATATTGAAAAAATGGCTCAGCAACAGCTGTCCGAAATTTTGGAAACAGAGCTATTAAACCAACTCGAAAAGTTGCTTAATTAACGGTTTAAGGGAACCTCTAAAAATTCATTTTGGCGAACAAGCGATTATTAGAGTTGCCTTTGATTCTTATCATACAAGGGGCAGAGGGAATAAATTCGTAAAAAAAATCGGGGCGAGAGGACTCGAACCTCCGACCTCATGACCCCCAGTCATGCGCGC
>CBDUWP010000083.1:0-6074 GCA_965370955.1 uncultured bacterium
ATTTACAAAGGCCTAGATTCGATGCCTTGGTGTCCTCGCTGCGAGACCGCTATTAGTGAACAGGAAAAAAAGGAAGGCTATCAAAATGTCGAGCATACAGCCGTTTACGTCCAGATGCCTTTGGTTGATAGAAACAATGAATATCTGCTCGTTTGGACGACGACCCCTTGGACATTAGCCGCCAACGTTGCCTGCGCTGTTAAGCCTGAGCTGAAATATGTCAAAGCCACTCAAAATGGCAACAGCTATTATGTAGCAGAAAATTTGGTTGCTGTTTTGAAGGAGAAGGGTCCCTATAAGATAGAGGCAACAATTACTGGCCAAGATTTGCTTGGCCTTGCATATCGCGGTCCGTTTGACGATTTTGATTCGGTCAAAACCGCTTTCGGTGACAAGGATTATCACCATCGCGTGATTGCTTGGGACGAGGTATCAGACAGTGACGGCGTTGGCATCGTTCACATTGCCCCTGGTTGCGGCAAGGAGGATTTCGATCTTGGCAAGGAACTAGATCTGCCGATTGTAATGCCGATAGATGAGCACGGCGATTATTTTTTGGGCTATGGTTTTTTATCTGGCAAAAATGCCGGCGAGGTTGAAACAGAGATTTTGGAACAACTTAAAGAACGGGGTTTTTATTATAAGAAAGAGCGTTTTTCTCACGATTACCCTCATTGCTGGCGTTGCAAGACCCCGCTATTGTTTCGTACTGTTGACGAGTGGTATATTGGCATGTCTTGGCGTGATGAGATTAAGAAGGTCGTTGATAAAATTCGTTGGATTCCAAGCTGGGGTCGCGATCAAGAGCAAAATTGGCTCGACAACATGAGCGATTGGATGATTAGTAAGAAACGCTTTTGGGGATTGGCTCTGCCGATTTTTGAATGCGAGTGCGGTTGGTTCGACATCATTGGCAGTAAACAAGAGTTAAAGACCAGAAGTGTCAGTGGCTGGGACGAATTTGAAGGTAATTCGCCTCACCGCCCATGGGTTGACAAGGTGACTATCAGCTGCGACAAATGCGGCAAAGAGGTTCATCGCATTACAGATGTTGGCAACCCTTGGCTTGACGCTGGCATTGTTCCCTATTCGACGACCAAATATTCGACAGACAAAGAATATTGGCAAAAATGGATGCCAGCCGATTTGGTTTTGGAATGTTTTCCGGGCCAATTTAGAAACTGGTTTTATGCCTTGCTTTCGATGAGTACAATGATGGAGAACATCGCTCCTTTTAAGACATTGCTCGGCCACGCATTGGTTCGCGACGAACAGGGTCAGGAGATGCACAAATCCAGCGGCAACACAATTTGGTTTGACGAAGCTGTAGAAGAGATGGGTGCAGACGTCATGCGTTGGCTTTATTGCAGTCACAATCCGACCAACAATTTAAACTTTGGCTTTCACATTGGCCAACAGATCCAGCGTCGCATTTTCGGCACATGGTGGAACGTTTACAGCTTTTTCGTCAACTATGCTCGTTTGGACGGCTTCGACCCCAATCAAGCCCCTGTTGCTTACGATGATTTGCAGGACATTGACAGATGGCTTTTAAGTAAGTTAAGCGAATTGACTAAGGTTGCTGGCGATTCGCTGTCTAATTACAACATTCCCGTTTTAATGCAGCAAGCCGAGATTTTCATAGAGCGTTTAAGTAACTGGTATGTCCGCCGCAATCGCCGCCGCTATTGGCGACCGAAGAACGCCTGCGATACCGACAAGCTCGCCGCCTACCAAACTTTGTACAAGGTTTTGGTTGACCTTTCGAAGCTGCTCGCACCGGTCGTTCCATTTATGGCAGACAACATGTATAACAATCTTGTTTGCAATATTGATAAGGACGCCCCTGATTGCGTTCATCATTGCGATTATCCAAAATTTGATTCTGCTTTGTATGACGAGCAATTGTCCTTAGATATGGATATGATAGCCGACATTGTTTCTCGCAGCTTGAGTATTCGCGAGATTCAGCAGATTCGCGTACGTCAGCCGCTTAGCCGATTGATTGCCATCTGCGACAGCGACCAAGCCGCTGTTTTGAAAAGGTTCAAGCCTCACATTCTCGAGGAGCTCAACATCAAGACCCTTGAGATAGCCGGCGATATAGGCAAGTATGTCAGCTACAGCATCAAGCCGAATTTCAAGACTCTCGGCCCCAAAGCCGGTAAGGACATGAAACTTGTCACCAAGCTCATTTCGGCACTTGACGTTAATTCTTTGGTCAAAACTTTTCAAGATGGCCAAACAATTTCCCTATCAGACGGCGACAAGACATGGATCCTAGAATCATCTGACATTTATATCAACAAGGAATTAGCGGACAATTTAGTATTAAGTGACAGTAACGTCCCCGCCTTGATTATTGACACAGAGATAACCGAGCCTCTTTTGCTTGAGGGAATAGCCCGTGACATTGTCCGTCACATTCAGCAGATAAGAAAAGACATTCACCTTGAGATTCAGGACAATATCAAGATCAGCTTTGCCGATTGCGATGACAAGACCCAAGCCGCCATTTCCCAATATACCGATTACATTTGCAAAGAGACGCTATCCAAAGAAATTTCCAGCGACACTAACGGCGAGTTCCACGAAGCCAAAATGACAATCGGTAACATTAAGATTTCGGTCACCAAGATTTAACAGACGTTTAATTTAGCTTACCAAGCCTTGCAGTTTTGCTTCTGTAAGGCTTGATTTGTTTTATTGATTAAGGACATGCCTTCTTCGTGGTTTTTTTTTGCGATGCCAAACAATTGCGTGATACATCATCCAATAGGTCACTGCCGCCGCCAATAATCCCATCACAACCGAGCCAATAATAACTTCTGTAACATTTCCGCAGAACATTTCCCACGATTTTTGCCAAAATTCTGCTGAGAAGATGCTTCCTAATCCTTCTGCTCTGATTTTCGCGAAGCCCTCTTTAACTTGCGAATTTTCTGCCGTATTTTCGCTTCCGAACAATTTTGTAATCATTAACCCTACCCTATAATCTCCGTATAGCACAGGCACCATTGTCAAGGGATTCGCCACCCACACTACGACCAGCGCCACGATTTTATTAGCCCTCATAACCAATGCGATCAGTAATGCGATAAGCAAATGCAGCCCGAATAACGGCGACCAAGCCACGAACATTCCGATAGCCCCTCCCATTGCGATACGTTTTGGCGTATCACTCACATGCAATATTTTCAGCTTTAAGAATCTCAGAAATTTTGTCAGTCTTGTTCTTTTTTTTATATTATTTTTAGCCATGCTATCTATTGCCGCCTGTTGAGTCACTTAGTCAATTTGACCACAGATTTTTTCGTATACCTGTTCGACTGTCACCTTGCTTACATTATGCGAAGGATTATCGCTATCAGCTTTTAGTCCTCTGAATTTCGGTTCAAAAGCCGCCGCCCATTGGATTTTTCCATAGGGACAGACTCTGGCCGGGTTTGACCTTCCGAAGATAACCACTACTGGCTTTTGCAGAGCCGCCGCGATATGCGCCACTCCCGTATCGTTACTAACCGTGACATTAGCTTTTCTTATCACTTCTATCAATTGGATGAGGTTTGTTTTTCCGATTAGATTCACGATTTTAACATTTGCTTTTTGCGTCAACTTTTCTATTAGCTCAAGCTCACTACCTGTCCCGACAGCCACAGTAGTTAGACCATAATCATGACTTAGCTTATCAGCTATTTTTGCAAACCGATCGATCGGCCAGCATTTATCGCTATGGGCGGACCCTACCATAAAAACAGCATATTGATTTTTTTCAATTTCATTTTGATTTAGGATTTCTTTGACATAGTTTTCCGTTTGCGTATCTTTTGGCAGAGGAAATTCAACGCTGTCGTTTTCAGCGCCGCAGGCAGCCGCCATTTTCAGATAATAATCGACAACATGGATACAGTCATTGCCATATTTAATTTTGTCGGTATAGAAGACCGATGCAAATTCTCTGCTTGCGCTCATTCCGAATCTTTTTTTCGCCCCGCTGATCCACCCAAATATTGCCGTTCTAAAAAGTCCTTGAAAGTCAAAGATTGCATCAAATTTTTCTTTGCGTAATTTTTTCAGAAATACGGTTAAAGCTTTAAGAGCCTTTGGATTTTTCCAAGCTTTCCCCAGATATTTTCGATCAAAGATTATTACTTGATCGAGATGTGGATTATCCTTCAGGATTGGCGCAAATTCCGGCCTTACGAGCCAGCTAATTTTCGCAAGTGGAAATTTTTCCCGCAGTGCCGCCGCCGCAGGCAGCGCCATCACGACATCCCCCATAGCGCTTGGCTTTATGATTAGTATATTTTTGAACATATTCAACTTTGCCCAACATTTCACTTAAAACATCTGCGAATCCCGTAAGGCAACCGGCCTAGCCAAAATTTCGCTATAAACGATCGCATCTCTGTAATCCTGAGCCTTTTTGAAATAGGCATGTTCAACACTTTTCACATTAAATATATCATCAGCATTTTCCTTTGCCTGAGCAATCGCCGCTTCTTTTTCCTTTTTCTCTTGTTCTTTTTTCATTTTCGCCATCGCCACAAGATTTTGAGCCCTTGTTTGTTTAGGCTTTGGCGTAGAATTAGGCTTAGGTTTTATTTGCATTTGTTCTGCTGCTCTTTTAATTTCCTCGACATTGAAAGCCGCTTCAATCGCCGCCTGCAATTTGCCTTTAGCTTTAGGCTTTGATTCGGCAGTTAGCCCAGCTTTTTGTGTTTTAGCCGCAGCCTTTTTTCTCAGTATTGCTGAAATAACATACACAGCCATAAATGCGATAGGAATAAGCATTTCAAAAGCTTTTTTTTCAGCGAGACATATTTTTATAAAATCGAGCTGCATAATTTCATCTCAACATTAATAACAAATTAACGAATCATTTTTTCATCATTCATCTTTTGGCTTTTCTGCGATTGACGATCTCATATCCGTATCAGCATTAATATTTTTCATGCGATAGAAATCCATAATCCCCAGATTACCTTTTTGGAAAGCTTCCGCCATAGCCAGCGGGATTTTCGCTTCATTTTCGACTACCAGTGCCTTCATTTCCTGCTCTCGAGCTCTAGCCATCGCCCGTCTTTTTTCAGCTTCAGCTTGTGCTCTTCTCATATCCGCTTCAGCTTGAGCCGCCTGCAATTTCGCCCCGATATTGTCACCAACATCGATATCAGCGATATCGATTGACAGAATTTCAAACGCCGTTCCCGCGTCGAGTCCTTTAGCCAGCACAGATTTCGAGATATTATCTGGATTTTCGAGCACTTTTTTATGTGTCGCCGCGCTTCCGATGGTAGTCACAATTCCTTCTCCGACTCTTGCCACGATAGTTTCTTCTGTAGCCCCTCCGATCAGCCTATCGATATTAGCTCTGACGGTAACTCTGGCTTTTGCTCTTAGCTGGATTCCATCTTGCGCGACGGCGTCGACAGTATCTCTTCCTTTTTCTGGATTAGGACAATCGATAACTTTCGGATTAACGCTAGTTCTTACCGCCTCGAGAATGTCACGTCCAGCCAAATCGATAGCTGTTGCTGTTTTGAATGTCAATTCGATATTCGCTCGATCTGCTGCAATGAGCGCCCTGACCACGTTTGGAACTTTTCCACCAGCTAGATAGTGACTTTCGAGGTCTTTTGTTGACACTTGTATGCCAGCTTGGATAGCGGTAATTTTGCTGAGTACAATAATTCTGTTATCCACTTTTCTAAGCCACATTCCGATCAGCTCTGAGAACTTCACATCAGCCTGCGACAATCTCGCTTGCAGCCACAGCCTAAAAAATTTCGCCAACAGTAAAAATGTAACCAAGCCCACAAGTCCAACGATAACGACCAAACCGACAACAATAACAGATGCCGGATCATTAGTAGCGGCCATAACATTCATAACATTTGCCAAATTTAACATAACAAAATCTCCTTATTTTTTTCTTATTTTTATTGATTAGTTGCTTAATTGTTTAATTATTTAATTATGATTTTCGTCTAGCCGCACGATCAGTTGCGCCGCACTAACTTGAATCACTTCCACGATTCGGCCTTTTTCTATATAGCCGTTTTCTGCGATAC
>CBDUWP010000084.1:0-5892 GCA_965370955.1 uncultured bacterium
CTTAGCTACCTTTTTCTTAGCTTTTATCTTCTTTGCGACTTTCTTCTTTGCTACCTTTTTCTTTGTTACTTTTCTTTTCTTTTTCGCTAATTTTTTCTTAGCGACTTTCTTCTTTGTTACTTTTCTTTTCTTTGCTACCTTCTTCTTTGCGACTTTTTTCTTAGCTTTTTTCTTTGCCATCGTTTTGATACCTTTCAACTTTTGTTTTTCAATTTTTTTACTTTTCTTTAACTTGGTATATATAATACATATAAATTATAAACTTCTTTGTTTTTTATCGTCAGAAAGTTTAATGCTACTTCATTAAAATTTTACAGAGATGGTATTTCTTTATTGTTGCGAGTGCATTTCAATTGTTTTTTTCAGTTAATTTATTTTGTGATATGCTGTTTAATTTGTTATTTTATAATTGTTATATGATCGTGATTGCTATGGCTTGTTTTTTTGTGTTAAAAATAAAAATGCCTATAACATCATTTTTTTTAACGTATAGGCTTATTTGTTTTTTTTGTTTTTATATTGATAGTTGGTTTGTTTACTTAAAAAGATGATTTTGAAGATTGTGTTGTTAAGAAAAGATGATAGAATACAGACTGTTTATTGCATTGGAATAGCCCTTAAAAAAAAGTTAAAAAAATATTATTTTTTTTGTATTTTTTGTTCATTATTTCTAATTCAGTTGTTGTTTCTATTTTAAGTTTGTGAGAAGTTCATGTCAGATAGTAGAATAGTTTTGTTTGGCGGCACATTTGATCCGATACATACCGGGCACATTCAGGTTATAACTGAAGCCTCGAAAGTTATTGGTGCGGACAAAACGATTTTAATTCCAGCAAGGCGTTCTCCGTTTAAGGATTACAATCCGATAGCTTCTGATGCCGATAGATTAGCGATTGCTTCGCTAGCTATTTCTGATAGGCCTAATTTTTTAGTTAGTGATTTTGAGCTATCTAATATTCCCCCCAGTTATACAATTGACACTATTCGTCATTTTTCTATTTTGTATCCTGACAGCCAATTATATTGGGTTTGCGGGGCTGATGTTGTAGATGATCTTAGCCATTGGCATCAGGTTGAGCAATTGCTTAAGTTGTGTCGTTTATCGGTTATGTTTAGGGGTGGTTTTGTGAGTCCTGATTTTGAGTTTTTGTTACCTCGATTTGGCCGCAAAATTGTTGATCAGCTTACAAGTGACATTCTTGAGGTTTCTTTGGTTGACATTAGCAGTACAATGATTCGTACGAAGTTGAAGCGTGGCGAGTCTGTTGATTCTTTGTTGTCACCAGCTGTTGTTTCATATATTTTGCAGCATCATCTTTACCAGTAGGTTCCTCGAATTATTGACAAGCTCATTGTTTACATTTAGCGGCATAGTCGCTTAAGTATTGACACCAGAGATCTAATCCTTCATTTGTTTTAGCAGACAGTTGAAAAATTTTGCTGTTTTTATTTAT
Source organism: uncultured bacterium (assembly GCA_965370955.1). Taxonomy (GTDB): domain Bacteria; phylum Planctomycetota; class Phycisphaerae; order Sedimentisphaerales; family Anaerobacaceae; genus CBDUWP01. The sequence continues at coordinate 1,455 of CBDUWP010000084.1, forward strand.
CGTTTTGATATCGTTGACAGCCCTATCGATATCGAAGTCGACATATTTTAGCAGATCTATTTTGTTTATAACCACAGCATCGGCATTTGCAAATAGAGCTGGATATTTGATTGGCTTATCATCGCCTTCTGCAACAGACAGCACGGCGATTTTAGCTGTTTCACCCAGTGCAAAACTGGAGGGGCATACTAGATTGCCCACATTTTCGATAAAGATGATATCAAGCTCGATAGCGCCGAGTTTGGTTAAGGCGTCATATATTTGGGCAGCTGACAGATGGCAGGCTCCTTTGGTTTCGATTTGTATTGCGGCAGCTTTTGTTTGCCTGATTCTTTTGGCATCGATATCTGTTTGCACATCTCCTTCGATTACGCCTATTTTGAATTGCTTTTGCAGCTTTTCAATAGTTTTGATCAGCAGCGTTGTTTTCCCTGATCCCGGTGATGATATAAGATTCAGGCATAGCTTTTTATTGTCCTGAAAGAATTGGCTATTTTCTCGCGCATATTCTTCGTTAGCACTTAATATTTTTTGTTCGACATTTATTTTTTTGCCCATATTTTTCAATCCTCATCAAATTCTATTTGTTCCAGCAGAAGCGGTGCATCAGGCATCAGCTCAAAATCGTCACTTTTGCATTTGGGACATTTATATTTTTCGATAGTGACATCGAATTTGGTTTTGCATTGGCTGCATATGCCGCATGTTGGTTTATGGTTGATTTTCAGTTTGATATTTCTCCGAGATCCTTGGGTGATAGCCTCAAGGGCGAATATCAAAGCTTCATTGTTGACTGTATTAAAAGTTCCACAGCTGATAGTTGCTGAAATTGCGGTGGCATTATGCTGTTTCTCCTGCTGCTCTATCATTTCCAATAAACTTTGTGCGATCGCAGCTTCATGCATTTAGCATATCCTCGGTAGTTGTTGGCCATAGGGTGTTTGTACAATTCTTTTTCCGCCGATTTTTGTTACTAGCTCGACAATTGGCATTTCACTTTTTGCTTCAATTGAGCCAATAATTGCGGCGTTTTTTCCGAGTGGATGTTTTTTGCATAGTTCCAGACATCGTTGTGCGTCATTTTGATCGATAACAGCAATAAATTTTCCTTCGTTTGCAACGTTCAACAAATCGAATCCCAATATATCTGCCGCCGCTTGCACCGACGGAGCGATTGGTATGGCCGTCTCTAAAAGTTGCACGCCTATGTTGGCGGACTTAGCTATTTCGTTCACTGTCGCTGCAAGGCCGCCTCTGGTTGGGTCTCTCATGAACTTCACACCGTTACCATCTGTTAGCAGCTCATTTATTAAGCCATTCAGCGGAGCACAGTCACTTTCCATTGAAGATTGCAGCTGTATCTCTTTTCGTTGTGTCATAATCGTCATGCCATGGTCGCCGATGGTTCCGTTTATTAAAATAACATCTCCTGTTTTGATTTTATCAAATCCAAGATTGGCCTGTTCGATAGCCACTCCGATGCCGGAAGTGTTGATAAAGATTCCGTCCGCTGATCCTGTCTCGACTGTTTTGGTGTCACCTGTCACTACCTCGACATTACATTTTCTGGCGGTGTCGCCGATGCTTTTAAGTATCTTTTCAAGTAAGGTTATCTCAAAACCAGTCTCTATTATAAGTGCTAAAGATATCGCGACAGGTTTTGCCCCAGCGACAGCGAGGTCATTGACTGTCCCGCAAACAGAAAGTTTGCCGATATCTCCGCCATTAAAAAAAAGCGGTTTAACGACATAGCTGTCAGTTGTAAAGGCTAGCTGGGTTTTGCCGATAGTGATTTTAGCGGAATCGTTGAGCTCATTGTTTGCAGCTTTTGCGTTTAAATGCGGCAATATATTTTGCCTTATCAGGCTATCTGTTAATTGCCCGCCGCCTCCATGAGCCAGCATGATTTTGTCGTCTCCGGTTGATGACATCTTAAGATTTGACCTTTCTGTTATATTTGTACCAAGCGGCACAACTGCCTTCTGAGCTTACCATACAAGGGCCAACTGGGTTTTGCGGGCGGCATTTTTCGCCGAACAGCTTGCATTGTGGAGGATCGATGAGTCCGCAAAGCACTTGGCCGCATTGGCATCCGGTTGGTTTTTCTTTGGCTGCGATTTTTGTGCTGTATCGACTTAGAACATCGAAATTGCTGTAGGCTTCTTTTAGTTTCATTGTGCTGTCTGGAATATTTCCTATGCCTCGCCAAAAGCCATCGGCGGCAGAGAAATATTTGTCGGTTAACCGCTGCGCTTTGAGATTGCCATTTTCTGTCACGACAGATGGATACATTGATTCGACAAAGCTGACATTATCTGTAAGCTGTCGGCATATTCGTTCGATACCTTGCAAAATTTGCAATGGCTCAAAACCTGCTACTACGCAAGGCTTTTTGAATTCATTTGCGATAGGCTCAAAAAATTTATAGCCTGTTATCACGCTAACATGGCCGGGACATAAAAACCCATCGATGTTGTTGTTTGTCCCGCTAAGTAAAGCTCTCATCGCAGGTAATACCAATTTATGGCCGCATAGGATGGTGAAATTGTTTATCGATTCTTTTATCGCTATTTCGACAGCAGCTGCGGTTGCAGGGGTGGTTGTTTCAAAGCCGATTGCTATAAACACGATTGTTTTGTCAGGATTATTTTTAGCTAGTTCGACTGCCTCAAAACTGCTTAAAACGATTTTGATGTTTGACTGATTGAGCTTCTCTAGGCTGATCGACTCGCCCGGCACTCGTATCATGTCACCATATGTGGCGATTATACAGTCGTTATTTTTAGCTAAATTTATCATGGTATCGATATAGCTTTGCGGCGTTACGCAAACTGGGCATCCGGGCCCTGAAATCAAGCGAAGATTTTTCGGCAAAATTGACCTGATACCGTTTCTGAAGATGGAGACCGTATGCGTTCCACAGACCTCCATAATATTTATTGGTCTGGCCAATTTTTGACAATGATCAGCTATCAAGGTTTTGAGTTCTTGCACTTGTTCTATCATTTACTTGTCGCTTTTGATTTGATTGTCTTCGGCTGCGGCTAATTGTGCCATTTCGTCAAACAACTGCCATGTTTGCTGGGCTTCTTTGCGATCGATTTTAGCAATTGCAAATCCGGCATGTACCAGTACAATATCGCCAACTTCAACATCTGCAAGCAAAGTGGTCTTAGCCTTGAATTGGTTTCCCATCGCATCTACTGTTGCGTCATCGCCAGATATAGCGATGATTTCAGCCGGCATTGCTAAGCACATAATCTTTTTCCAAAAATTTTAGCAGCAAAAGTCATCGCCAATCAAATGACGGCTGCCGAAAATAGTTAAGGTTTTCATTTTCCTTCGTAATACTACATCCGTAAGGGTGTGGTAGTTTATTTTATTTACAGGCTTGCTGCGATAGCCGCCTGTCCCGCCGAGATTGCCGCATCATTACATGGCAGGTCGCTCAATAGTACATTAAAATCGTTTTTCTTCAACAAATTAATCATCAGTTGATAAAGATAACGATTGCAGAAAACTCCTCCGCTTAGGGCTACATTTTTAAGACTGGTCGCTTGATTTGCTATAAGAGCTGTTTTGAGCAGGCTTTGGGCAATGGTGTTATGGAATTTAGCACTGATTATGGCGGGGCTAATGCCATGTTTTACGTCAGAGACCAGCTGTAAAATCATGTCATCAAAGACTATTTGATGCGGGCCTAACGCGTTTTCTTTAATGGTGAATTGGTAATATTCATCGCAATCTGGCTGAATTATAGCTTCCAGAGCCATGGGCAGTTGAGCTTCAAAATTATTACAATTGCCTAATCCAATCGCAACTGCCACAGCGTCAAAAACTCTGCCTAAACTAGATGTTTGGACTGTGTTTATGTTTTTATCGATTTGGCTGTTTATGATATTTAGCTTATCTTTATTTGGCTCGATTTTGTCAAGCAGCCATCTGTAATCGGCTAGTTTGAAATTGTCGGCGGCAGCGGTCTTTAGTAATCCTAAAAGTGGCCTGATAGCTTGTTTGGCACCCTGATTGCCGCCAGCTAGTGGGAAATATTTTAGATGAGCAAATCTGTCGAATTCCATCAAATCACAAACCAAACACTCACAACCCCAAATGGCCGAATCAGTTCCAAAGCCCGTGCCATCGCAAACTAAACCGATCACTTTTTCTTTAAGTTGATGTTGAGCCAATATCGACCCGATGTGAGCCCAGTGATGTTGTATTGCAATTGTTTTTTTATTTTTGAAGCTTGCCGCAAATCCGCTACAAAGATAGCCCGGATGCAGATCGCAGGCAATGATATCCGGCTCAAAATCGAACAGCTTTTGCATATGAGTTATTGAGTTTCGGTAATGTTTGAAAACGTCTGAATTTTCCAGATTGCCGATGTGTTCACTGCATATAATTTGATTATTTTTGCAAAAGGCAAAAGTGTTTTTTA
>CBDUWP010000085.1:0-5777 GCA_965370955.1 uncultured bacterium
CAATTTGATTTTTTGTGACCAATATCACAAACGCCCACGCGAAAATAATTGGCGGCATCAAGAACAGTACTTCTTTAAGTATTTCTTTGCGGTGATTGATTTTATTTGTTTCCAGTATATTTTCTGGATAATCGTAGCTTCTTTTTATTTTTTTTGTGAAGAGCAGTCCTATTGTTATTATGAGTCCGGCCATTGCTCCAGCTGCCGCCGCTGATATTTGTGATGAATAAACTGGCAGCAGATTATTTTCTGCGATAATTTGCCAATCTATTATTGCCGTGCTAACCGCCGCCGCGATCACTGCCGCAAGAGCGATAAACCAGCAGATAAAGATTGGTATCACCCACTTTGCAAAATCGATAGCCGACGCCGCCAACAGTGCCGAGATCATAACGACATGTAACAGATAGATCAGCCATCCGCCGTTTACGAGATTTGGCACATTGACTACATCCGCGCAGAAATACAGATAGAACAATCCCGCCCAGATTACTCCTGTCAAAAGTTCGATCAAAAAATAGATCCCCGATATGGGAGCCTTACAATTTCGGCATTTCGCTTTTAGGACGATCCACGATATGAGTGGGATATTATCATAAAATTTTATATTTGTCCCGCAAGCCGGACAAGCCGATGGCGGCGAGACCAGACTTTTTCCGATCGGCATCCGATATATCACCACATTCAAGAAGCTGCCGATGCAGCACCCCGTCACAAAGGTAAAGACAAGCCAAAACCACATTGGAACTATCACATCGATCTCCGTATTCAATTGCGATAAGGTTTAGATCAGGATTTTTTTTTGCCGGCCGTTTTGCGATTAACGATTCCTGCAACTTTCATAGGCAATCCGAGCAGTCGAATAAACCCTGTCGCATCGGTAGGGTCATATTCTGCGCCCATCGTGAAACTTGCCAGATCAGGATTATAGAGGCTTTTTTTGCTTTTTACGCCAGCCAAACTCGCCCTTCCTTTGAACAATTTCAGCCTTACGACTCCGGTGACATTTTGCTGAGTGACATCGATGAAGCTATCGATTGCTTTTCGTAATTGACAGAACCACTGGCCGTTATAGACTAATTCGGCATATTTCAGAGCCACTTGTTTTTTATAGTGAGCCGTTTCTCGATCCAGCGTTAGGGTTTCTATTGCCTCGTGCGCCGTCATCAGGATTGTTCCGCCCGGCGTTTCGTAAACTCCTCTGGACTTCATTCCGACCAGCCTGTTTTCGACGAGATCAGTTTGTCCGACGCCGTGGGTTCCGCCGATTTTATTTAGCTGTTCGATCATTTTTACGCCGGATATTTTTTTACCGTTCAGCTTTGTCGGGATCCCTTGTTTAAAAGTAATTTCGACATAGGCAGCTTTATTGGGCGTTTTTGAAATAGGCCTGCTCATAACGAACAGATTATCTTTCGGCTCATTCCACGGATTTTCGAGATCACTTCCTTCATGACTGATATGCCAGAGGTTTCGGTCTCTCGAATAGATTTTTTTCTTTGACTGATCGATCGGTATTTTATGTTTTTTCGCATAGTCGACAGCCGCTTCTCTGCTTGTCAGCTCGAAATTATCATCTTTCCATGGTGCGATAATTTCTAGCGTCGGGTCTAGTGCCATGAAGGTCAGTTCGAATCGTACTTGGTCGTTTCCTTTTCCTGTCGCTCCGTGAGCCACAGCCACAGCCCCTTCAGCTTGGGCGATTTCGACTTGATATTTCGCTATGAGCGGTCGGGCTATGCTTGTTCCGAGCAGATATCCATTTTCGTAGACAGCCCCTGCTTTGAGCATTGGCCAGATATAATCTTCGACGAATTCTTTTCTGAGGTCTTTCACGATACACTTTGTAGCGCCCGATGCCAGCGCCTTTTTCTTGACCCCTTCCAGCTCGGAGCCTTGTCCTAGTTCAGCAGCGAAAGCGATGACATCGTATCCGTATGTTTCTTTCAGCCACGGCAGGATAACGCTGGTATCGAGTCCACCGCTATATGCCAGTACGACTTTTTTTGATTTAGCCATATTTCATTCCCATCATTGTATCAATTATTCGATTGAGTTATTTGCCATTATTTTAAAACGAGCCATCATCAAGCCGCCATTATATGATTGTTTTTTTCATTGGCAAGCTATAAAACTGTAACAGGTTGAGATTAAAGATCGCTTAATATATTCCTCATAACTTCTTCGTTGGCATCTATGCCTGTAAAGAGTTTATATTGCAGAGCCGCCTGATTGACGAACATATCGACACCGCTAACGATTTTTGCGCCAGCATCTTCGGCATCTTTTAACAGTTTTGTTTTCGGCGGATTATAGACCGTGTCGAACACAACCATGTCACTCGACAAATATTTTTTGTTGATTATGGATTTTTTTATATTTGGGCTCATTCCGATACTGGTGCAGTTGACCAATAACGTTGCCTTTGATTTGTTTAATTTGTCCAGCGGCAGCGATTCACAGCCGAATTCTTCCGCCAATTTTTCTGCTTTTTCGACAGTCCTGTTATAGACAGTGACATCGCACCCAGCCTCTGTTAGCCCAGCAACGATAGCCCTAGCCACTCCTCCGGCTCCTGCGACAGCGGCGACTATCCCTGCAAGATCGCTCGGTTCGCATTTCAATGTCACGCAGACAGCCTTCATAGCTCCCGACCAATCGGTATTATACAGCTTGACCGTCCTTTCTTCTGCCACGATTATCGTATTAGCCGCTCCGATTTTATAGGTTATTTCTTCGACAACATCCTTTTCTCTTTTCGCGAATTTTAGAGCATTTTGTTTATGCGGCAGCGTCACGCTAAACCCTTTGAACCCGATCCACTGCCTGCCCAAGATTCCCCTCATAAACATATCGAATACAGCTTCGTTTGGGTCGACCAATAGAGACAGATAGAGTTTGTTTTGTTTATCTGCTTTGAAACATGCGTTATGTATCGCCGGACTCATGGAGTGTTCGATTGGCGATCCGATCACGCCGAAAAGCTCCGTATTTTCATCAATGTCACCGAAGCGATATAGCTGCGTAAATTCTTCGATTGTCAATTGTCCATCAGCCGTAGTGTTTTCAGAATCGACCGCAGCGAATGTCACGAAAGCCCCGAATTTTTCCGCTAAGATTCTAACGATTTTCCCCGCTTTGCCCATACAGAGGATTATTCTATCTTCGCCTTCGGTTTTGTGTAATAAGTCCAGTGCCTCGAAACAGTCATTGATATGATTTGCCTTATAGACAATTTTCGGGATAACATCATCAGCCATCGATTTAATTGTTTTGTATAAACTTTCGACATCGACAAATGGCCCTTGAAAATTATGAGCCGAGACAATCAACCTTGTTGGCGGATAGTTTGTGAGTTCGGTTAGCAGGCTTTTGCGAATTTCGTCATTAGCAAAATTTTCATATTCGCAATCGATATAGTCCGCCCCCGACCACAGAGCCGTTTTTAATATCTCGATCCTCAAAGCCGTTGACCAATCCCCTTTTCCTCCTTCAGCTTTATCCCTGCAAGTGACAATCATCGGCAGGTCGCAATTGATTTTGACTTTTTTGATAAGTTCCGCCACAGTTTGCGGCCTAAGATCTGTAAGATAATCGCAGCGAAGTTCGACAAGCTCAGCCCCTGCTTGAGCCGCTTGTTCGGCGTTTTTGACCATTTCGTCGGTCGTATCGTTTGCTATTGGCACAGCTAAATAAGTCATGCCCAAATTTTAAGATTGTTCACGAAAAAATCAAGCAAAAACCGTTCCCATTCCCCGAACTCGCCTTTTTACGCATTTAAGCCTGTTTTAGCCCGATATCGATATTACGTATTGTTTTTAAGTATGACTTAATATATAATACGGGTTTGGTTATATTTAGGTAAACAGAAGATGTCAGTTACGGAGTTAACAATTAAAACGGTTTCACCGAGCGACAGCAGCTATACAGTCACGATAGCCGCCGGCATTCTCGACAGCTTGATTGACCGTATTAGCAGTGATTTCAAGGGTCGGCATTTATTTATTGTCACCGACAGCAACCTTGAATCTTGCGGCCATTTATCGACATTGGTTGGCGCCCGTCATTTGCCCACATTTGTCATTTCTCCTTCTGGCGAGACATCTAAACATATCCAGACAGTCGTTTCGATTGTCGAGACGATGGAGAAAAATTTTCTCGGCCGCGACACCGTTATAGTTGCGTTAGGCGGCGGCACAGTTGGTGACATAGCTGGCTTTGCCGGATCGATTTTCAAGCGTGGCGTTGCGGTTGTCCACATTCCTACCACTACAGTTTCGCAAGCCGACTCATCGATTGGCGGTAAGACCGGCGTTGACTCTTCTTTGAGTAAAAATGCTTTCGGCACATTTTACCAACCGAGTGGCGTTTACATTGACGTTGAGACTTTGCGGACTTTGCCGGATAACCAATACAATAGCGGCCTTGTGGAATCGGTCAAACATGCGATAATTGCCGATGCAGAATACTTTGATTTTTTCAATGACAATCTTGACAGGATTTTGTCACGAGATAGTGACGTTCTTCAAAGAATAGCTGAATCCAATTGTCGGATCAAGGGTCACGTTGTGGAGATAGACCCTACCGAGCAGAATTTGCGTCAGTCGCTGAATTATGGCCATACGATAGGTCACGCCGTTGAAACGACCAGTAACTTTGAGCTTTTGCATGGCGAGGCTGTAGCCATTGGCATTATTGCTGCCGGTTTGATAGAGAAGCGTTTAGGATTAGCTGACACAGCGCGATTAGCCGCAATTTCCAATATTTTTGGCAAATTAAATCAGCCATTAACCATTGACAAACGCTGGTCTAAAGCCGATATTATTGAAGCTTTGAAGCGAGATAAGAAAGCCGTCAGCCAGCAGCCGAGATTTGTATTGGTTGAGCGGATTGGCAAGGTTCACTCTGCAGATGGCAAATATAGCCATACAGTTTCGCCGGAGATTGTCGAATCTGTTTTGGACGAACTGTATCAGGATTAGGAATTTAGGATTAGAATTTGAAATAAGATTACGAACCGGCTTCAGTTTTAATTGGCGAAATAGCCGATGGCCAAACTAGAGCCAATATTGAAAAAGGTGTTATTATGTTCAGAGAAGAGATTAAAGTACTTGACTGCACAATCAGAGATGGTGGCCTGATCAACAATCATCAATTTAGCGATGATTTTGTACGCGGCATTTATCAAGCCTTATCGGCAGCCGGCGTTGATTATATGGAAATGGGTTATCGCAGCAGCAAGGAACTTTATTCTACTGACGAGTATGGCCCTTGGAAATTTTGTGATGACGCTAAGGTCGCCGAGGTGATTGACGGGATTGAGTCGGACATGAAACTAGCCATCATGGTTGACGCTTACCGCGTTAAGGAGCAGCTTTTCGCGCCAGCCGATGAGAGCCCGATAGACATGATTCGTTCAGCCGTTTACGTGAAGGATATTGACAAGGGCATAGATTTGGTCAACAAGAGTCACGACTTGGGTTATGAAACCACGATCAACATCATGGCCGTTTCGACAGAGACCGAGCAAGATTTGGTAGAGGCTTTGGATCAGCTAGCCAAGTGTCCCGTTGACGTCGTTTATGTTGTCGACAGCTTTGGCTCATTGTATAGCGAGCAGATTCAGTATCTGATCAAGCTGTATCAGGAGCATTTGCCCGGCAAAACGATCGGCATGCACTGTCACAACAATCAGAAGTTGGGCTACTCTAACACGATAGAGGGCATCATTTACAACGCCAATTATGTTGACGGATCATTGTTTGGCATTGGCCGCG
>CBDUWP010000086.1:0-5758 GCA_965370955.1 uncultured bacterium
GTCAATTCAGTAGAATATATTTAGATTTATTCGTCAAGTGCAATCTTTATAAAAATCTATTCGAGATTATTTCGGACGTAGAGGTTGTTATTTAATGATTTTGATTGATTTCCTGTTTTATCTGACTTAACAGATTTATAGCTTCTATTGGCGTTAGATTGTTTATATCAATCGCAAAGAGCTTGTCGAGTACTGATTTATGCTGTTTTACGAACAAATTGTCACTATCATCTTTTGTTTTATTTTTAGATAATTGCACTCCGCCAGCCTCATTTTGAAATGTCATTTCCAGATCAGCTAAAATTTCGCTGCTCCTTTGGATGATAGATTTTGGAAGTCCAGCCAATTTGGCGACATATATACCGTAGGATTTATTTGTCCCGCCAGCTAAAATTTTGTGCATAAATATTACATCATTCGCCCATTCTCTGACAGCCACATTACAATTTTTGATATTTTCGAATAGGCCTGACAGTTCAGTTAATTCGTGATAATGCGTTGCGAAAAGCGTTCGGCATTTTAGTTTTGTGGCGATGTGTTCTGTGATAGCCCAAGCAAGTGACAATCCGTCATAGGTGCTGGTTCCTCGTCCAACTTCGTCTAGTACGACGAGTGATTTATCCGTGGCGTTATTGATTATGTTAGCTGTCTCGGTCATTTCTACCATGAATGTGGATTGGCCGCGTGAGAGTTCATCAGCTGATCCGACACGTGTAAAAATTTTGTCGACTATTCCTATCGTTGCTTGTTGAGCTGGAATAAACGATCCCGTTTGCGCCATTAAAACCAACAGTGCCACCTGCCTGATATAGGTGCTTTTACCTGACATGTTTGGTCCGGTGATTATCATAATATCGGCATCGCTATCTTGGCCGAGTGACAGGTCATTCGGCACGAATTCATTGCCTAGAATTTCAGCCACAACAGGATGTTTTCCTTCGGTGATTGACAGTTGCTTTTGATTTGTTAATGCCGGTCGAATATAGTTTCTTTGTTTCGCTAAAAACCCTAAGCTGCTTAAGCAATCGCCAATAGCAATGGTGTTGCTTAGATTTTGTATGCGGGTGACATATTGGCAGCATTGGCTTCTTAACTGTTCAAATATTTGATTTTCAAGCTCTATAGCTTTTTCTTGTGCTCCGAGCGCCTTTGTTTCGTAATTTTTCAATTCTTCAGTAATATAGCGTTCTGCGTTTTTTACTGTTTGTTTTCTGACATAATTTTCGCCAACTTTGTCGGCATAAGCTTTATTGACCTCGATATAATAGCCGAATACTCGGTTAAACCCTATTTTTAAGTTAGCGATACCTGTTAGTTCGGTTTGGGTTTTCTGATATTGTTTCAGCCATGTTTTGCCGTCTTTGGATATTAAACGCAGTTGATCTAACTGTTCGTCAAAATTTTCATTGATGACATTGCCGTCTCTAAGATGAGTAGGGCAATCAGGATTTATCGCTGTCATCAGCAAGTTTTTTAGCTCTTGTATCGGATCGCAATCGCGGCATAATTCCACAGTCATATCGGCGTCAAAAGTGCTAAGTAACTCTTTAAGTTTTGGGATTTGATTAAGCGTTGCAGCCAGAGACAGCATGTCTTTGGGCCCGGCTCGGTAGGTACTGATACGAGCTACAATTCTTTCGAGATCTGCGATGTCACTAAGGATGTCACGCAACTGTTGCAATAGTTGGTTTTTGTTTTTGAATTGTTCAATAGCGTCTTGGCGAAGCTCGATAAGATTGATATTATTTAGCGGCAGGCACAGCCAGTTTCTGAACATTCTTTTACCCATAGGCGTTATTGTTTTGTCGAGATTTTGCAGCAGGGAGCCTTTCGCTGATTCTGACCGCATGGTTCTCAAAATTTCAAGGCTGTTGAGTGTGGCGGCATCTATGTGGAGATAGCCTGTTATATCAACTTTCTTTAGATTTTGAATATGGCCAAGTGCCGTTTTTTGTGTTTCGTTTAGATATTCAAGGACTGCACCTGCCGGCGAGATTATTTCATCATCTTCTGCGATACCGAAACCTTCAAGAGTATTTGTGCCGAAATGTTTTTGAAGTTTTTGCCTAGCTTGATAGGGATCGAAATACCAATCGGGTCTCGTGGTTATTATAGCTCCGGTTAGTTGAGTGATTTGCAGGGCTAGTCGTTTTGATTCCTGTTCAAACAGTTGTCCTCGACAATCCTGCAGGATACATTCAGATGGTGACATTCTAAGCAGTTGATCGATGAGCCGATGTTCTTGAAGTGTCTGAATGAAAAAATGCCCAGTTGAAATATCAACCCAGCTAATGAAAGCCTGTTGGTTTGGTCCAAATCTGATAGCGCACAAAAAATTATCTTTGTTGGAATCAAGCAGTATATCATCGGTCAAGGTGCCCGGTGTTATGATCCTGACTACGTCTCTTTTTACGACGCCTTTAGCTGTTTTGGGGTTTTCGACTTGTTCACAAACAGCGACTTTGTATCCGGCATCGATAAGTTTTTTCATATAGCCGTCGATTGCGTGATAGGGTACTCCAGCTAGCGGGATTGGATTTGTTCCTTTGCTTCTGCTGGTTAAGGTGATACCGCAAACTCTTGAGCATATTTTAGCATCTTCGTAGAAGGTTTCGTAAAAATCTCCCATCCGAAACAGCAAGATAGCCTCAGGATATTTTTCCTTGAAGTGATGGAATTGCTTCATCGCCGGCGTTAATTTATTTGCGTCTTTTGCCATGGGGCTGATTATACACAAATTGGCCCCTTTAACAACTCTGTTGTCAATTGCTGGGCAATTTCCCTGTCGGATATCGTAATCAATTGTCTAACCAAGTCGAGTTGACGCCTAGTGAAGCAAACACTGGTTTTGACATTGAATTTATCGATGGGGAATTTGTCATATATCGCTTGTAAGACCGCATCTATATTCGTATTAAATTTGGCACTGATTTCTATTGGCTCTCCGAGTTTGCTAGTAAGCTCGCCGATTTCATGGCGATTGAGTTTTCGGCCTAGATCAGATTTGTTTAATATAACGATGACATTTTTTGTTTTGAATTTTTTTAGCGGCAGCTGGTCAATCATATCTATATTATCAGCATCTAATATCACCAGTACCAGATTAGATTTTTCGATTAGCCGGATCGTTTTGGCTTGCGATATTTTGTCGATATGATGCGTAGATAATTGTTTATCGAGGCCGGCTGTATCGACCAATTCGATGTTGAGTGATTTATATTTGCACCAGCAGTTGATATGGTCTCTGGTAGTGCCTTTGATGTCAGTAACGATAGCTTTTTGTTGACCGACTAACCTGTTTAGCAGGGTGCTTTTGCCGGAATTTGGAGGTCCGATCAGAATCACTCTGCATCCATTTATGATAACATTGGCGATCTTGCTCGATTCTATAATGATTTTCGCTTGTTTATTAACGCCAGCGAGGTCGCCAGCCTCAATCATTTTCAGCCATCGGATTACTTGTTGTTTAAGTCCTGTTTGTGTTTGGCTAAGTATAATTTTCGTGCCTGCAATATTTTTAGCTTTAGCTAAGGTGATTTTTGTTTCGATGGCGATCGAGTCGCTTGTTTTGGCTTGTGACATGATTTGGCTAACCATTTTTTGTTTACTTATAGCTTCGGCTCCTGCCTTTATGAGCAGTGTCATAATGTCAGCCACAATTAACGGATTGCCGTGACAATGGATAGCCAAAAGATTTTCGCCTTCTGCGCCGATTGTCACCTGATCGATTATTTTGTTGCAGCTTTGTATTGTTCCCAATAGGATTTGCCCGGTTTTGAATGAAGCTTGGTTTTGGGACGTTTGGAAAATGCTTTTTATAATATCTACAGCTTTTGGGCCGAAAATTTGAATAGTTGAAATTGCCCCCGGTTGTTGACCTGTGATGACAGCAGCAAAAGTATTCATTTTGGCAATCGCTTAATTCATATTTTCAATATATTGACGATAGGTCAAGGCGACGCCCTTAGTGACAAGGTCAGTAACGAGATTGTCAATAAAATCGCAATCATCTTTTATGATGGCAGCTGCTGCGCCTGTCATGATGGTTTGCGGCCATTTATTTATTTTTTCAGAAAACCGGGTAACCACTTCTTGAATGGTTCCGATAGCGCCGTAATAAAGCCCGGCGTTTATGGCGTCTGCAGTGTTTTTGCCTATGGCATCGGCTGGCTTGCTTATCTTTATTTTCGGCAATAGAGCGGTGTTTTCACTTAGTGCTTTGGCAGCCACAGCAAATCCCGGGCAGATTACACCACCTTGAAATACTCCGTTATCATCGACGAGATCTATCGTCAGAGCTGTTCCGCAATCAATGATTGCCACTGCCTGTTCAACTACTGAATAACATGCGAACGCAGCCATGATTCGATCTGTTCCAACCTTGTCAGGTTCGTCAGTCCACACTGATATTGGCAGAGGGACATCTTCTCCGATAACCATTATTTTTTCGTCAAGATTTTTTTTGATCAGTGTTTTTAATTTTGTTGTCCATTGCGGCTTAACTGAACTTACCACAATAACGCCTTCGCGTTTTTTCTCTGTTGATAATTTGGCAACCGGCAGTTTTTGCCAGATTGCTTTGAAATATTTTTTGAGTTTACTTTCGTCAAAACCGTCGAAAGTGGCTTTTTTATCCTCTTGACTGTTTGAAAACAGGGCAACGGAAATGGTGCTGTTCCCTATATCTACTGCTATAATGTTCATGATTTACTCCGTGAGAGATTTATTTTTTTGCACTTCTGTCCAAATATCTTCGATTAAATCTCTGATTCCTTCGCCGCTAACAGCTGAGATAGGATAAATTGTTTTGCCGATTTTCTTTTCCATTTTTTCAACAATTTTATTATCTGAATCGAGATCGATTTTATTAGCCACAATCAGCATAGGCTTTTTGGCAAGTGTTTTGCTGTATTGCTTTAATTCATTTTGGATTTTGTGATAATTTTCTACTGGATCCGAATTATCTGTCGGGAATATATCTATAATATGGATCAAGGTTCGTGTTCTTTCGATATGCCTTAGAAAATCAAATCCCAGTCCTGTGCCTTTATGGGCGCCTTCGATCAATCCGGGAATATCCGCTATAACAAATCTCCTGTGATTGGTCAATTCGACAATACCTAAAACCGGCCTTAAAGTCGTGAACGGATAATCAGCGATTTTAGGATGAGCCTTTGAGCACCTTGAAACCAGAGTGCTTTTTCCTGCATTTGGCAATCCAACCATTCCGGCATCAGCGATAAGCTTGAGTTCCATTCTCAGATTTCTTGCTTTTCCAACTCTTCCGCTGGTAGTCATTCGCGGTGTTTGGTGGGTTGAGTGGGCAAACGATTTATTGCCTCTTCCGCCTCTTCCGCCTTTACAAAAACACACTTTTACACCGTCTTTGTTCATGTCTTTCAAAAGCAGATCAAATTCTTTGTCATAGATCAAAGTTCCAACTGGTACTTTAATGATCAAATCTTCTCCATCATTGCCATAGCAGTTACTTCCCATGCCGTCGCCGCCATTTTTTGCTGTCCATTGCGGCCTTCCATTAAAGTCGACCAATGTGTCGATGTTATCAGCTGCTTGAATATATACATGTCCACCTCTTCCGCCATCACCGCCATCTGGTCCTCCTTTGGCAACATACTTTTCCCGCCTGAAGCTCATACAGCCATTGCCTCCGTTTCCGGCTTTGATAGATATTTCAGCTTGATCTATGAACATAAAATAATTCCAGTATTTTTGGCAATGCAGTATATGTTTAATGAAT
>CBDUWP010000087.1:0-5690 GCA_965370955.1 uncultured bacterium
AATAGCAGCCTACTTCTTGGGGTTGCAAAATATTCGAGACTGTATGGTCCTTGGATATTTCGCAGTTCGCCTTTGGAAGCAATAAATAAAATGGACGTTTCTCTTGATTGGATAAAAGAAACCAAACCTGACGGCATGATTATTTCCAGTATGAGTGATGAACAACTGGTGCAAAAAGCTCTTGCATTGAATATTCCAACTGTTGTGCATGGCTTGACTATTTTCTATAAGGATTATCACTGTCTCACAACCGCCAATCATAAAATTGGAAAAATAGGAGCTGATCATCTTATCGAAAGAGGGTTTAAGCATTTTGCCTTTTTTGGTGGATACCGTTCGTTGTTTTGGTCTGATGATCGCAGAGAGGGTTTCATCAAGAGGGTCAAGGAAGTCGGATGCGATGTACAGGTATATGAAGAATGTGAACGAAGTCTAAGCCAATCTGACAAATATGCATCAGTTAAGGATTGGTTAAAATCTTTGGCAAGGCCAGTTGGGTTAATGACCTCTAATGACGAGAACAGCTATATAGTGGCTGAGGCTTGCATGGGTCTGAATATAGCTGTGCCGAATAAAATATCCATACTGGGTGTTGATAATGATAGTATGATTTGTGAACTTTCTAATCCGCTCTTGAGCAGCATAAGAATGGATTGTCAAAAGGCCGGATTTGAAGCTGCCGAGTTGCTCGATAGGGCGATGGCTGGAAAAGCGGAAGAGCCTGAAACTATCATAATGCAGCCGCTTGATGTTGTGGTTCGTGAGTCAACAGGATTTCTGGCGGTCAGTGATGAGCATGTTATAAAGGCTTTGCGATTTATAGAAAATAATTCAAAACAAGCTATACAGGTTAACGATGTTGTCGAGATTGTTCCTATCTCTCGCAGAAGTTTGGAGCAGAGGTTCAGGAAATTGCTGAAACGCTCAATCTTTGATGAAATACAAAAGGTTAGAATCAAAAATGTATGCACAATGTTGGTAGAATCAGATTTGTCGATAGGGAAAGTTGCACTGGCCTTAAACTTTTCGAATATTGAACATATCTCGAGATCGTTTAAAAGAGAAGTAGGATTAAGCCCCGTGACATATCGCAAGAAATATCAAATCCCATAACTAGAGCAGTTTAATTTTTGCTGCAGCCTTGTCCTCTATTTAATAAGGCCATAATCGACGAGAGCTTGTTTGAGAATTGTCTTTTGGTTTTCTTCCAAAGTCGTCATCGGCAATCGCATCTCTTCTGAAGCCATGTTGAGCATCGCCATCGCAGCCTTGATAGGAATCGGATTGGTAGAAAGGTTGAGCAAATTCTTGCTCAAAGAGAATAATTTGTTATGCCATTTTCTAGCTGAAACAAAGTCACCATCTAAAATCAAATCAGTCATAGCTTTAACGTCAGCTGGGACAATATTGGCTACCACGCTAATAACGCCTTTGCCGCCAACAGAGGCCAGAGGCAATGTAAGAGAATCGTCACCTGACAAAATCGTTATGTCACTGACATTAGCTATCGAGCTTGCTTGGTCCAAGCTGCCGGTGGCTTCTTTAATAGCTACTATGTTTTCGTGCTGGGCTAATTTACCAATGGTCTCAGGCGCTAAGCCGCTGCCGCCGCATCTGCCGGGAATATTATAAAGAACGACAGGCAAATCAACCTCATCGGCTATCGAAATGAAGTGATGGTATAAACCCAGCTGTGTCGGTTTGTTATAGTAAGGGCAAACTTGAAGGGTGGCGTCTGCTCCAATCTTTTTTGCGAAAGCTGTAAGCTCAATCGCTTCGGCTGTGCTGTTGGCGCCGGCGCCTGCAATGACAGGAACCCTAGACGAAGTGACCTTCACAACAGCTTCAATTACTTTTTTATGCTCTGATGGGCTAAGCGTAGGCGATTCGCCAGTTGTGCCGACAGGGACTATGCCGTCTGTGCCGTTTTGGATCTGAAAATCGACCAGCTCCTCGAGAGTTTTGTAATCTACCTTGCCATCTTGAAATGGCGTAATCAATGCGACCATCGAACCGCTAAACATAATCTGTTACTCCTATGATAATTTGAAAGCCTACTTTTAGCCTTTAAGCTCAGAAAGAATTTTTGCATATTCTTTCGTGGCATTGTAAAGACCCATCTCCAAAGAGTCAACCACTAAGGCTTGGCCAATTGAAACTTCCATGATATGCGGCACGTTTTCGCAAAAAAATTGCAGATTTTCAAGATTTAAATCATGGCCGGCATTTATTCCAAGACCAGCATCAAATGCCTCTCGACTGGTTTTAGCGTAAAGCTCGGTGATTATGTCTATCTCGTTACGAAGCAAATGGGCCTTCGCATAGGGCTCTGTGTATAGTTCGATCCTGTCGGCTGAAATCTGTTTGGCAATGGCTATCTCATCGCTGTCGGCGTCCATGAAAAGGCTGACCCGAATGTTATGGGCCTTGAGCTTCTTGATGATTATTGCTAAAGCATCTTTATTCTTAGATAAATTCCAGCCATGATCAGAAGTATTGGCACTGGGATCATCAGGAACCAAAGTAGCCTGATCAGGTTTGACGTCGCAAACTATTTCTAAATAATTGCCGGTGAAAGGATTGCCCTCAATATTGAATTCTATGTCACTGTGTTCGGATTTGAGCAGATCGGACAAATCGTAAACGTCAGAATATCTGGTATGTCGCTGGTCCGGGCGAGGGTGGACAGTTATGCCGTCAGCTCCGGCTTTGATGGCGGTTCTGGAGGCGGCTATCATACTGGGAGTGCCGAGATCGCGGGCATTTCGAAGCAGGGCGATTTTATTCAAGTTAACGCTTAATTTAGTCATGATTGTTATTCTTAAAAAAATAATTGTGCTGTTAAATGTTCTATTGCTAAAAAACATCTATATCTGGTTCAGGCGGCTTATTTGGTAAAGAAATTTCAGGCTCTGTTACTGTCGGCTCAGGCTGGATGGCTTCTGGCTCGACAATTGTTTCGGTTGATTCTTCGATCCGACCTGATTTTGGTTTTTTACGCTTTTTTGGACTCTTATAGCTCAGCAGCGGCTCTATGATGGTTTGGACTGTTTCATCTCTGCCGGCTAATAAGCTAATAGCTTTGCAATACCCAAAAACACAATCGATACTCGAATGATTAACTGTTTTTATCTCATCTTTTACCTTGAGCAGATTGATGCCAATCGGGCTAATATAAATTAACATTATCAAAAAATTCAAGGCTAGCCAACCAGTAATAAATCCGATCACGCCAGAGGCTACCGTGTCTATCAATTTGGGCGTTTCAATCTTAAATTTAGAGGTAATGAAAACGTATGTTATTCCATGCAGAATGCCAAAAATTGCAACAGCTAATATGACAAGTGTCATAGCGGAATTGAAAGAATTCGGCGAGGTGATTATCTTGGCCTCGATCGATGGGTATAAAAAGATCGCCAGATAAATAGACACCATGACATTGAAGAACAAAGCCCATGCTTCATAGAACCCTATCCTGACGGCATAAATACCTGTCGCAACCGCTGCTAATATGGTTAAAAATAAGACCATAAATTTTTGCCCTGTTATCCTATCACTCGTTTTAATTCTTCAACCGTTGTGTTGGTGGCGACAATGTGTTTGATAGCTTGTTTTTTGAGGTTCGATTTACCTCGTTTGTCACCTAGATTCCGCATTTTATTTATCACGCTTGGATTGCTGGAAAATTTGGCTTTGAATTCGTTGGTTATCTGTAAAATATCAAAAACCGCAAAGCGTCCGTTATAACCGACATTACGACAATGTTCGCAGCCAGCGGCTTTGTGTATGTTGTGGTGATTGATCCCTCGCTGGGTAAGGCTTACTATTTGAGCCTGTGTGAAATGGGCTTTTTCTTTGCAATGATCGCATAATCGGCGAAGCAATCTTTGAGAAATCACCATGCTTAGGCCGCTGGCTATGAGTATCGGTGAGACCCCAAGATCCAAAAGACGAATCATAGCATCTGAATTGCTGTTGCTGTGAATCGTAGCTAACACTAAATGGCCAGTCTGTGCGGCTCTAAGGGCGATAGAAGCTGTTTCTTCATCGCGGATTTCGCCAACGCATATTACATCGGGGTCCTGTCGTAGGATACTGCGAAGCGAGTTGGCAAAGGTGATGTCAGCCTTGTTATTTATCTCGATTTGGCTAGCGTTTTCTAATATGTGCTCGATCGGATCCTCAATTGTTATCAAATTGCGGGAGAGTTTATCAATTTGATTCATCACGGCATAAAGAGTTGTTGTTTTTCCGCTGCCTGTTGGGCCGCAAACAAGTATCATGCCGGAGGGTTTGTTCACAGAAGACATAATGGTTTGAACTTGCTTGTGAGATAAACCCATGTTTCCAAAGCTGAATTGGTCGGTGTCTTGCCTCAGTATCCTGATGGATAATTTTTCGCCATTTAATACGCCGGTACTGGCGACACGAAAAGAAACAGTTTCTTCATCAAAAGTGGCAGCGAAAGAGCCGTCTTGCGGGCGGCGTTTTTCGGCAATATCCATACTGGAAATAGCCTTGATGCTGTTGTTGATGCCGTTTGCAATGTCACTGTCTATCTCATCGAAATTGACGAGCATGCCGTCGATCCTGAATCTAATTATATAGGAGTCCTGATCCTTAGGGGCAATTTGAATGTCACTGGCATTTTCCAGCAAGGCGTTTGAAATGATATTTTTGGTGTAGGTTACAATGTTGCTGTTTTTGGAGTTTTTGCCGTATATCTCATTCATGTTGCGGCCTGATGAACTCAGAAGGTCCAGATGCTTAATATGTTTATGACTGACCGATCTGGGCAGAGATATGCTGTCTTTAGCACCTGCTGCTAATTGACTAAAAATTTCGAATAGGTTTTTGTCACCTTTTTTGGCCGAATCAATAATATTTGCTAAGTATAAAATTCCTAAAACTAACGGTCCAAAAATTATAGCTAGAAAATTGATCGCCAGCTGATTGTGCTTTGGCATTAAATAGCTGCCTTGAAGATATTGGACGATATATAAAGATGAGTAAAACCAAGCCAATAGAAAAACCAATTTTGGCAGGCTAAATGATAGCTGTACTGCACAAATTCCATACGCCGAATTTGACAGCTGCAATAACCCTATTGACCAATCCCAATTCATATACCATTTCCTCGCAAATGTAAATCTTAGGACCTGTAAACAAATTATCTTTCATTTTGGACGGCTTTGTCCTCGCTAACGTCAAAAACCTAATTTACTTACAAGTCCTTAGCCAATTGTATCCCTTAGTTGTCCCTATGGCAAGGATAATAATAGCAAGGATAGTGGTGGTCTGGCGAGGAAATTAAAGAAGTTTCTAAAGATCCAGCATCGTATCTGTTTCGTCATCGAGCTGATCATCCAATTCGTCGAGCAATGCCTGTCTTTCATCTGTCGAGCTTAGATCGCTATCGGGAAATTCATTGAGCAGATCATCGAAAGTGCCATTGTCATCTATCAGGGTGGGAGTTAAGCCTTCAATGCGGGTGTCATCGGAATTATCATTTATAACTGATGTGTGTGAGGCACTTGGTTGAGATTTTGGTTTGGGTTCAGGTGCAGGTTTATTTATCTGTAACTCAATAGTAATTGGGCCTATCACTATGATGTCACCGGAGACGATCTCTGTTTTTGTTATACTGTTTCCGTTGACGATTGTGCCTGCTTTGGAATTGAGATCCTGCA
>CBDUWP010000088.1:0-5607 GCA_965370955.1 uncultured bacterium
AGGCCAAAAGGAAATCTGAAATATTCTATTACCGTGGCTGATTTTAAAAATAAAGCGAACTGGCAAGGAAGATGGAATCTGGGCGACGGCTTTACTGAAATCATGACAAACGCACTGCAGGAATCTGGCTGGTTCATAGTGCTCGGCGATAAACAAATGCGAAACGAAGCTATCCAAGAACAGGATTTCGCCAAAAGCGGCAGAGCGGCTAAAGGGAAAAAGGCTCCGAAAATAGGACGCATGACCCCAGCTCAATTGCTCGTCAAAGGAGCTATCACCCATGTCCAAAACAGCACAACAGGCGGAGCAGGGGGCATAAATATACAAGGTATACAAATCGGAGGAGCAAAAGACAGAGCTGAAATCAATATCACAATCTATCTAGTCGATTCAGAAACTGGACAAATAAAAGCGTCAACAAAGGTCGTCGGAAAATCTAAGCGAAAAAGCGGCGGACTAGGATATTTCGGCAGAGGGCTAGGCGGTGTGACAGGAGGAGTGTCAGGATTCAAAAATGATAATGTCGGAAAAGCCTGCGAAGATGCTGTCGGACAGGCTGTCGATTTCCTTATCAAACAGCTTGAAACGATTCCGTGGGAAGGAACTGTTGTCTTAGCGAAAAAAGACAAAATACTAATCAATCGAGGCCAGCGAGAAGGCGTGAAAATCGGACAGCAATTCAGCGTCGGACAAGTCGAAGAACTCGTCGATGAAGATACAGGAGAAGTGCTCGATGTCGAAATGACCAAGATCGGAATGCTGGAAGTTACCAGAGTTAAAGAAAAAATCGCCTATTGCAAAGCTCTCGAAGGAGAGGGCGAAATCAAAAAAGGAATGAGCGTCCATCCAGAAAAATAAGGACGAAAGGGACAGATAATAAAACAAACCCAGCCATAGTGTCCGTCCGTCGCCATACTTCGGATATGGAGGACAAGCAGAAGGGCTAAACGATAGAAGAAAATGGCTGACTGGCCTAATAAGTAATCTTGAAATCGGTGTGATTAGGATTGATGTCGATGTCAACCGAGTCAATGGCTTGGATCTGACCAGACATGTTGAGCTCTATGTCACGAACGCAATCAGTGATGTCAGTCGAATCGCCCTGAACAATCAACTCAACCGAACCATCAGGCAAATTGCGGACAAAGCCTGTCAAAAA
Source organism: uncultured bacterium (assembly GCA_965370955.1). Classification (GTDB taxonomy): domain Bacteria; phylum Planctomycetota; class Phycisphaerae; order Sedimentisphaerales; family Anaerobacaceae; genus CBDUWP01. The sequence continues at coordinate 1,160 of CBDUWP010000088.1, forward strand.
ATTGCGGCGAGCTAAATTGTAAACTGTAAAACGAAAGCCTACGCCCTGAACACGGCCAGTGAAAATTATCTGTCTGGATATCTGTGTCATAAGCAAACCATCATAACGAAAAACTAATGAAATATTAACCAAATTTAGGGTTCAACTATACAAAAACTTAGGGTATAATGGCGAAAATATTTTGATATTTATACGCACATATGTGTTATTGGGCAAGTAAACGCAGTAAAATGAAGAAAAAATCGAAAAAACAAACACAAAGAGATAATCAGATATACTATCTGACCAGCCTAGCGGCGGGAAAGTATACGCTGCAGGAAGTGCTCGACCGTCTGGCAAAAGCAGCTGTCGAAACCGTTAAAGTGAAAGCTTGCTCTATAAGATTGCTGGACGAAAAGGCTGGCGACCTGAAAATGAGCAGTACATTCGGACTCACAAACGAATATCGAAAAAAAGGGCCAGTGTCAAAAAATGATCCGGTTATAAAAGAAGCGTTCGCAGGAAATGCAGTCGTGATCGGAGATATGAGCAAAGATGTCAGAATCAAATATCAAAAGGCAGCGAAAAATGAAGGGCTAGTCAGCCAACTTACAGTAGCTATGAAATTTCGAGATAAAGCGGTCGGAGTGCTAAGGCTATATAGTCCAAAGCTGATGAGGTTCAATGATGACGATATCGCTATGGCAAGAGTGGTCGCAACACAATGTGCAGTCGCTCTCAAAAATGCTAGGTACTATCGGCAGGCGCTGGCGGGAGCTAAAATGGCTGAACAAATGAGACTCGCCGGAGTTATCCAAAGAAGAATGGTCCCGAAAAACTCGCCGAAAATCGAAAATATGGATATCGCTGCTACCTATATTCCATGCTTTGCTGTCGGTGGAGATTTCTACGACTTTATATCTGTGGGGGAAAATAAACTCGTTATCGTAATAGCGGATGTTATGGGGAAAGGACTGCCGGCTTCTATCGTGACCAGCTCTATCAGAGGATCCGTTAGAGCCTATGTCAAATGTCTCGCGGAAAAAGGCGATATGCTGGAGATCGTGAAAAAAATCAATCAGGCAGCCTGTCTGGAAAGTCGAAACGGAGAGTTTATATCGCTGTTCTATGCAGTGGTCGATACAAAAGAAAAAACGATCGAATATTGCAATTGCGGACATGAACCAGCTATCATTATCAGAGACGGAAAAACTGTCGACCTCGATAAAGGGGGACTGGTGCTGGGTGTGATCGATGATGCCGAATATGTAATCGGGAAAATGAAGCTGGAAAAAAATGATGCAATCTTGTTCTATACTGATGGGCTTATCGATGCGGCGAACTTTCAAGGACAGCTATGGGGAAGAAAGGCAATGCTCAAAACGGCTAAAAAATTTGCAGAACTAAACGCAAAACAAATGATGAAAAATATGCTCAGATACAGGCGGAGATTCGTCGGACTCGCAAGGCAATTAGATGATACCAGTATGGTGGTGGTGAAAGTCAATGGCTAAACTGATAGTGACAATCGATGGGCCGGCGGCTAGCGGAAAAAGCACCATCGCAAAAAAATTGGCGAAAAAGCTTAATGCCGCATTTCTAGATACTGGGGCAATGTACCGGACTGTGACGCTGGCGGCGATAGAAGCAAAAATCGATCTCAAAATCGAAGAACAACTAATGGCAATGCTGAGTGAAAATAAATTGGAATTTAAAGAAATAAACGACAGTTTCGATCCCTATCTAAATGGTGAATGTGTTAGCCAAAAAATAAGAGGTAAAAATGTTACAAAAAATATCTGCCATGTTGCAAAAATGCCGAAGGTTAGGCAATTTCTAATCAAAATGCAAAAAGAATTTGTCGCTAAAAATGAAAAAATCGTAACAGAAGGAAGAGACCAAGGGTCAGTTGTGTTCACGAAAGCAAATTTCAAATTCTATCTTACAGCAACCGCAGCAGAAAGAGCAAAAAGACGACAAAAACAACTCAATGAAAAAGGAGTCAAGGCTGATTTTGACGAGTTGAAAAAAGATATCGAAAAAAGAGATGAAAGCGATAAAAATAGAACTATCGGAACATTAAAAGTTGCTGAAAATGCCACCGTTATAGACTCGACAAATATGACAATCGACCAATGTGTGGCTGAACTTTTTAAGGTGATAACTGAATGAGTAAATATGTCTACAAACAAGGATGGTATACGTTTGGGCGGTTTTTGTGCCGGCTGTTCTGTGTGCTGTTTTTTAGGATCGATATTCAGGGAATGGAAAAAGTGCCGAAAAAAGGCCCGTTTCTTTTGATCTGTAATCATCAAAGTTTTCTCGATCCAATTTTCTGCGCAATGCATCTGAAAAGGTTTACCTATTTTCTGGCGAGAGACTCGCTGTTCAAAAATAAAATCTTTGCGTGGATCATTTCCTCTGTTAATACAATACCTGTCAAAAGGGGAAAAGCGGATGTCACGGCTATGAAAAAAATTATTAGAAGGCTGAAAATGGGGCATGGGCTGTGTCTGTTCCCGGAAGGAACCAGAAGCTTAGATGGCAGAATTGCCGAGTTTAAGCCGGGTTTTGAACTGCTGGCGAGAAAAACAAAGGCTGTTATTATTCCTGTCGTTATCGATGGAGCGTACGAATGTTGGCCGAAAGAACGACCACTGTTTAAACCGTGGCATAAAATTATGGTCAGATACGGAGAGCCAATGGCACCTGAAGAAATAAAACAATATGATAGTAAAGAACTTGCTGAAAAATTGACGAAAACAGTAAGAGAGCTTCAAAACAAATGCAGAAAAAAAGAGCTAAAGGAAGTGTTTAACTATGATGATTGCTGAGATGAAAAAAAATGTGCTGAAAATCCTGATCGCGGGCGCGATTGTCACTATGGGCAGCGCAAATTGTGGTGCTAAAACTTGTAATGCAAAAAATGATGGAAATGTCAAAATTTGCAAAAATGATAAACAACAAACAGGGCCCAAAGTGCCGCTGGTTTGTAGTGAAAATCCAGAAGAAAAAACGCTGGTAGCTGACTTTATGTATTTTGTGCCACTGACGTCACTGGCTGATGTAGAAGTCAAAATCAGTAAAAAAAATACGCAAGTGACTTGGCTAAATAAATGTAAAACCAAAACAGGCTTCTGGAACTTCAAGACTGTATGCGAATTTACAATCCAAGGAAAAGGAACACAAACAACTGTCTTCGATCCAATGCAAATAATCGAACGAACACTGGGAAATGAAAAAAATAAAAATAAACAAAAATTGACGCATCTACTCGAATATATCAGGTTCGATGGCGCAGGCTGCGGAAAACTCGTCATAAAAGGAAAAGCCGAGAAAAATAAAGAATATGTCACGCAAGTAGTGGTATCCTTCAACGATAAAGGACACAAAAGCCCAGTTACGGCAGGACTGTACGATGTTGAAGCAAACAGAAAAGGAAAATTCAAATATGAAAATCGCACAAACAATATCATCGCAAGAATAAACAGTCTGACGTTCAATAAAACAATAGCAGGCAAAAAAAATAAGGATGTCCCAAAATTGGCGATGTCACTGGCTTCGGTCTATGATGAAAATAAGAAAAATGGAATCTTGGGAAATCTAAAGGCTATCGTGGCGAACCTGTTCATAGAGCCAATCGAAATAACAGTCGTCGGAAATGATGCAATGCTGGACTTTGGATATGCAATATATAAAGAGCAGCAAAACTTCGTGTTCCCAAAAGCTACCAATATTAAAAAGCAATTAGCCACAGAGGTCACAGAGAACAGGGAGAGCTTAAAATCAAAATGAAGGTGATCGTGGCTAAAACATGCGGGTTCTGTCAAGGGGTTAAAAACGCTATCAGAATCGCGGAACAAACACTGACCGAAAAAGAAACAGTGTGCAGTCTAGGGCCAATCATCCATAATAGAGATGTTGTGGGACGATTGCTGGGCAAAGGTTTGAAAACCATCGAAAGCGAAGACGCAGAACAAATCACTTCAGGAACTGTGCTGATTCGATCACATGGAGCGTCACCAGAGGAAATCAGATCGCTGAAAGAAAAGGGCTGCGATATCGTCGATGCGACATGCGTGCTGGTCAAAAGATTGCAAAAACTGGCAACTGAAATGGAAAAAGATGGATATCTCGTCGTTATAGTCGGAGATGAAAATCATCCAGAAGTCAAGGCGGTCGTGGCTGGATGCGAAAACGGCCAAGTGCTGGGAAATAAAGATGATGTTAAAAAATTGAAAAAATGCGGCAAATTGGCGGTCCTCTGTCAAACAACACAATCGCATGACCATTTCGCTTCAATGATCGCTGAAATCGCAAAAAGAGACTTCGGACAAATAAAAGTGGTCAATACACTCTGCAAAGAAGCGGCTAATAGGCAAGAAGCGGCTGTCGAACTATGCAAAAATGTCGATGCAATGTTCGTTCTAGGAGGGCTAGAAAGCGCAAATACAAAAAAACTGGCTGAT
>CBDUWP010000089.1:0-5596 GCA_965370955.1 uncultured bacterium
ATTATAATCGACATTAGCAAAAGAATTAAAAAGAATTTTATCCCTATTTTAGCTGTTTTTGGTGTTGGATAATTCAACATTTTCTGTATCCTCCTTTTTAGTAAACTTTTCGATTCCACAACCCCTATAAATTTCAAACTAAGCGAGGGCCGTTTCATCAACATTTTCGCAACATTAACAAGAGCCAACGGATATTGACTTGCTCTTTCATCCATCATAACCATTATTGTTTCATCCACAGCTTGCTCTCTAATATTTTTGACCACCGCACATGCCACCCACAACAATGGATTATAAAAATAAAATATCTGTAATAGCGTCTGCACAAAATTCACTAACAAATCAGCTCTTTTGACATGCACCAATTCATGCAACAAAATCATTCTTAGTTGTGACGATCCAAGATTTCGTAAAATATTTTCCGGCATCAAAATCACCGGCTTAAAAAGCCCACATACAGCCGGACTGTTAGCATTTGGCGAAATTTTAAGTTCAACATTTCTTTTAACATTCACTTGTGTTTTGCAGAATTCCATAACATCTACCATGATTTTCGGTGCTGGTTTAGCTTGGCGAATTAACCCATAAACAAACCTCATTTTTTGCGCCAACAATAACAACATTGCAATCACGATCACAAACCAGAGTAAAAAAACAGCCCCTTGCCACTTAAGTGACACTCCGGCATTCTTACTGCCATATTGCTGGCTTGGCATTTGAGTTTCTGGATTTATATCATCATATACTGCTTCGTTTGCGGTCATTTGTTGATTTGCTGTTTGTATGTTTACACCGATAGTGTTTTGCTGATAGCCTATGGTGGATACCAAAACAGACGGCAATTTATTTTGACATATTGTAGCTGCAGATTCAGGCAATGTTAGTGACATTGGCAATATTAATTTCAGAAAAATCAACATCCAAAAACAATATCTAACTATAGCCCTAACTTTTTTCCTAATTAGGACATCCAACAACAGTAATCCAATGATCACAACGATGCTTTGTGCTAAAACTGGCCAACTAAAATCAACAAACATTTGCCCAACAATATTTATAATTTTAATAATAGTTTCCATAATCACCTCGGCTTATAATCCGTTTTGATTTTTTCCATATTTTTTTCTTTTTTTCAGCATTTCTTGTATTTGCTCTAATTCAGCATCACTTAGCTTGTCGCTATCTATCAAAAATTGCATCATAGGTGCAAAAGCCCCTTTGAATGCTTTTTTAACAACGGACAATATCTCATTTGATTGAGCCTGTTTTTCCGTTAATAATGATTTATAGATTGTCAGATTTCTAATTTTTTCAGCTGAAAGCATTTTTTTTTCGACCATTCGATCCATCAATGTTTTGACGGTGCTATAGGTCCAGTTGGTTTGTTTTTCGAGCATTTGCTGAACATCTGGTGCTGTAGAAAAACTTTTTCCCCAGATAGCCTTCATAATCAGCCATTGTGATTTAGTTAATTCTTTTTTTTGTTTTGCCATTTCATCTCCAGTAGCTTTAACTATGTAAAACTTACTCTACAACTGTAGAGTAAGCAACTATAAATCAAAAATTAACAAAAAAAGACATTTAGAATCATGGGAAAGGTGCTACAATACAGATATGCGTAAGATCAAAAACACAAATTTAGCACAGCTTTTAATGCAATTACGATTTACTCCAGAGAAAAAACGTCGTCAACAGCTCGATTCTGCTGAACAGTTGTATCATTTATTAGATCCTGCCAAAAAATATCCATTTGAATTTGTTTGTTTTAAGATAACTTCAGTTCGGCTAAAAATTGGATCCAGCAGCCCGATATTGACGGTCAGGATTTGATTAACGATTTACAGTTATTCACGACCAAGCTCAGCCGCCAGTTAAAAACTTTCGCCAGAGATCAATCCCAGCAAATATATACAATCGACCAACTAGCCAAACACATGCAGGTATCCACTAAAACAGTTAGCCGGTGGCGTACTAAGGGTTTATTAGCTCGGCGATTCATTTTTAAGAACGGCGAAAAAAAATTAGGTTTTCTTCAGTCTTCGATTGACTTTTTTCTATCTCGCAATCGCGACCTTGTTGCCAAAGCCAAGAATTTTAACAGATTAAATAACCGTCAAAAACAAAAGCTGATAGACATCGCCTTAGAATTTTCCAACACGACGAATATGTCTCGCCACCAAATCATAAAAACAATTGCTTCAAAGATGCAGTTGTCTCATGAAACGGTTCGCTACACATTAATCAATTACAGTCAAATAAACCCCAAGCATCCTGAATTTAACAAGCAGATCAGTTACGTCACCAGCCGCCAAAAATCCAGCATTTATAAATGTTATCGTAATGGTATGAGAGTTTCTGAGTTAACAAAAAAATTCCATAAAGGTAAGAGTTCTATTTACCGCATAATCAATCGCAAGCGAGCCGAAGATTTGTTGGGCAAAAAAATTGAATTCATTGACAGCCCCAGCTTTCATCGTCCAAATGCTCAATCTCTCATTTTTAAATATAACATTGAGAATTCACTTCCAAAGCCTACAAGCCATAGCCACGGTAATTACTTACAATTAAATCGCAGCCAAGAGAAAAATTTATTCAAGCGTTATAACTATCTCAAATACTTAGCATTGAAACAGACTCGCGAAATACATTTAAGTGACATTAAAAGTCAGCTTCTCAAGAAAATAGAATCAAATTTAGAACAAGCCCAACAAACCAAGACCATTTTGATAGAAGCCAGTTTGAAGTTGGTCATTGCTGTTGCTAAAAAACATTTCACAAGTTCCTCCAACAGATCAGATTTAATTGGCGACGGCAATATGTCACTCATGTCAGCTGTTGAAAAATTCGACTACACGAAGGGCTTTCGCTTTAGCACCTATGCTCGATGGATAATCGTCAAGGATTTCGCCAAAAAGCTTCCAGCCGAATACAAACGTTTAGATAAAGCCTCTGGTGCGATGAATCAGATAGAGCAAGATTTAAGAATCGAAGAATCGTTCGACATCAATATTCGCGAGCAAGCCAATAAGGATTTAATCAGTATCATCAAAAACGAGTTAGTGCCTCGCGAGCAGCACATCATCATCAATCATTTTGGTCTGATTGGCACCTTGATTCGCAAAGAGCGAAAAACCCTTCAGCAAATCGGCCAAGATCTCGGCATCACAAAGGAGCGCACTCGCCAACTGGAACTCCATGCCCTTCAAAAACTTCGCCAATCATTGAGCATAGAGCAATTCGAGCAATTGACTACCGGCCGCTAGTTACTTTTCGAGATTTTCATAAGAAATGAATTACGCTTTTTGAGCAACATCATCATCAACATTTTTTCTAGGCAATTCCGTAAACTGCTTCGTTAGATTGTCACTGCCTGCATTTTTTGTTGCATATCGAATTCGTTTTCGCCTTGATGTCCCGGCTGAAACGGCAATGGCATTGAAAATGTAATCGCAACTTTTCTCACCATATCGTTGATATGATCAACACGTTGCACAGTTGCTTGCCTCGTGAAATTACCCATTTCAAACCCGTCATTATCACTAAATCTGGGGATGCTAAAACGAGCCGTTAGATTTTGACCTTGATAGGGACATTGTTCATGGCTGTAGCATGTAAAAGCAGCGCCGCCGCTTGAAACATCGAACATTTGTCCTTGGGTGAGCATTTCGTTAAAATTTTCGGCAAACCACAATGGCCAGCTGTAATGTAATCTTTTTTCTCGTCTCCGTTCGTCTGCTGATTCCATGTTGGCTTCTCCGATCATTTTAATTACTTTTAAAAACTCATTTGCTGGTCATAATTCCCCACTTAAGTATTGTTTCGACAGAACAAGGAAAACTCTTAATATCAAACATTTAACAAACTCAAAATTAATTATAAAAATTGAAATTTCAGCCTTTGTTCGCCGTTAAAAAACCTCTGGCAACATACCTTAGCCCGATAACACAATCGATAGCCAAATTGCAAAAAAGTGAAAAGGATTTTGCCCCCTGCCAAATCACAATGTTTTTCAAATCATTTTGGTTTGATTTGTTTTACAAGTTCAGTAAAAACAGTTCCCCGATGTTGAAAATTGTCGAACATATCATAACTCGCGCAAGCCGGACTAAGCACTACAGCATCTCCTTTTTGCGCTATGCTTTCTGCAATTTCAACAGCTTTTGCCATAGAGTCAGCTGTGATTACCAAATTTTCATTAGAACTAATTTTCTTAATTTCTGCCGCGATTTTTTTTGCGGTTTGGCCTATGAGTATTGCCACTTTTGCTTTTTCTACAATTTTTTTCGCGAGATTTTGAAATTCGGTTCCTTTATCATAACCTCCCGCGATAATGATAGGGTCATCAAAAGCCTCCAGCGCAACAATCGCACTTTCTTCTGTCGTGGAGATTGAATCGTTATACCATTTAGTGCCATTGATTTCAGCCGCCAATTCCAACCTATAATCCAGCGATTCAAATGAGCCGACAGCATCTGCAATGTCACCATCTGTAATACAAAAGTGTTTTGCCACAGCGATTGCCGCTGCAAGATTACTAAGATTTGCTTCACCGGGCAATTTATAATTACGTTTAATTTTTTGGCTGACATCCTGTGCCGCATATTTAACACACACTCTATTGCCATCTTTGCTATATTTCTCAAACCATTGGCAACTTACTTTGTCATCACCATTAAATATCGAAAGCGGTTTGACATTTTCCTTTGTCCTTTGATATTTAAATATATTTTCTTTTGCCCCGCAATAATCCTCAAAAGTCCCATGCCTATCGAGATGGTTTGGCGTCAAATTTGTTAATAGCGCGACATCCGGAGCCTTTTTAATATTAGCAAGCTGCTCTGTTTGAAAACTCGACAACTCTAGGACTACAATATCGTTCGGTTTAATTTGTGAAATTTTCGTAAGCAGCGGTTGATTACCGATATTGCCTCCGATATGTACATTTTCTTCGAGACATTTTTTGAGTATATGCGTTATGAGTGATGTCGTTGTGCTTTTTCCGTTAGAACCTGTTATTCCAACAATTTGCGAGTGACATAGTTCAAAAAAGATATTGATTTGACTTGTAACAAATGCGCCATTTTTTTCAGCTATCTGTAAAAATTTATTATTTGGAGCCACCGCTGGATTAGCAATAACAATTTCAGCCTCAGCAAAGTCACTCTCTATATGTCCCCCTAGATGCAACACCACTGGCAGTATTTCGATCTTCTCCATTGCCAGAGACAATTCATTTTTTTCACATAAATCAGTTACCGTAACATTCGCTCCGCAATCATAGACAAACTTTGCAGAATCTGCGCCGCCTCCGAACCGACCCAATCCCATTATTAACACTTTTTTATTTTCAAAAAAGCCTTTATCCATAGCAATTTACTTTATCATTCAAGATTGTTTTTATTTTCTGCCAATTTATATTTCGTACTACTTACTCTATTTCGCCAACTGCATTGCCAATTTTCGAACAATATTTTTTTTCCGTTTTTGATACCATTAATTTTAAAGATCGTTTTCTTTCTCCACTCGAGTATTTCGCCAGCCACCACCACGCTTTCGTTTGGATCTATTTGCATCATATTATGTTCATCTGGATCTT
>CBDUWP010000090.1:0-5570 GCA_965370955.1 uncultured bacterium
AGAGGACACATTTTTCAACGGGATCAACCATTCATGTGACGTAGTCACTCCCGCCGGCGGTAATTGTTGGCCAATCACCTTAGGCAGCAGTTTCGTCCGTGATATAGATGCAGCCAGTGTCGAATCAGAATTAACTCTTCTGTTTCACACTGACCCTAACAGTACTGTTTGCGCTTTGTATTCAGATCGGATAGCCAATGTTTATCAAGGTTTCAGGAGCGGTTTTGACCTATTTGCAAGAGACATGCTGGCTAGACGTCCCTTGATGAAATGGGTTACCCCTAGAAGTATGCTCGGCACATTGTTTGCTCCTCGCATGGAGGGTCGCCGCAGTAGTTATGGCGTTCGGAGTCGCACTTTTTGTCCCGGCGACATGTATTTAACCTGTCGTCTTGACGGGCCAAAGGATCAGGGCCAGACAGCTGTTTTCGCCATCCACGCTATGCTGGAGAGTGCCAGACGCGCCTCCAGCAGTCAATACGGTATAAATCCAGTTTTCACGACCATAATTCTTGACGAAGCCCCCAATGCCTATGATCACAACAAAAATTACATCTACAATCTTCAAAACGACGTTGAGTATTTGATTTGGGATCCTTGCAATCCCCAGATGCCGAGCATGTATATTCCCGAATTGCGTGACGATTTTGAAAGTTGTTTTTGGCAAGCCACCGGCCGCGATCTTGTTAACGGATACAAAAATACTGGCTTAATGTCACTGGCTCACAATAGCCTTATGATTTGCGATACCCGTAACAATCACCGCTCTAATCAAACAGATTTATATCCTTGGCAAGTAGTCAGCGGCCTTACAAATTACGGAGTCAATGGTGATGAAGGTCACTATGGCGACTATTTATTAACTGGCGGCCCCGGCGGTGGGCCATTATTTAATTTAGCTTATGGTTCGGTTTTCAATTCGATCGAAAGTTATAATGCAGCCACCTTGTTTTCCGATGTCGCTGTTAGTTACAATCAGGGCAAGATAATCAATTTTCTCCAGATTGGCGGCACAGGAACAATGGGCCATAGCTTTGAGCCTCGCGCTGATGCTATAATTGACAATGAATTTTTCCTTTATAATTTATTTACTGATTCAGACGGCGACAATTTTGCTGACATGACCTTTATAGAGGCCGCATTTACCGGCCTTCCATTTTTAAGCTGGACCGAAATTGTGATAGGCGATCCCTTGATGCGCATAGCCTACGGCCCCGGCGGTCAAGCCAAACCTTTGATCGCAGGCGATCTCAATCACGATGGCATTGTCAATCAGATAGACACTTTGGTTTGGACTCAGACTTTCCTTTGCCAGTTACATTGCTCCGATCCCAATTACAATGACATAGCGGACATAGATTTTGACGGCATAATCAATTTTGAAGATTTCGCCCTCATCCAGCAATAATTGCAGGAAACTACAAATATTTTAGGTAAAATCGCGAAATTCACAGAAAAAAGGTCGGGTAATGCCGGTAATGCGGATAATATAGGACTTTAAACTTGACAAACAGCCCCTTTACCCTCTACAATTGGTTCCGATAGATACGGATATTGAGGATATCCAGTTGGGCATTGATGCCCAGAAGGAGTGATGATGAAAAGAACACAGGCGCTGTCATTTTGTTTAATAGTTATTTTGCTATCGCTGTTGGTCGCAGGCACAGCTAAAGCGACAACCGTTTCTGATATCCAATTTCTTTTAAGAGGCAGTGAGTGCTTTTACGGCGAGGGTGACACCTATGATTCGGAGTTGTTTCTTGACGAGTATCACGGCGATCCATGTGGATTTAGCGGTAGGATTTTAGCTGATGGCTATTCATGGGCTAATTTTGAGATTCGCGATGCTTCTATGACTATGACCGCTTGCGAATTGTTGAGCGATGACAGTTATCATGTCAGTGATATGTGGAATCCCGATATTGCCAAGGGCACATTTGCCTCTGGTGCCGTTCTTACGATAACCGGTTCTATCTGGGAGACCGTTTATGACAGTTCGGGCCAGACGATTTTGTCATCGACTAAGATATTTGATACTGGCAGTGTTTTAGAAGCCTTAGTTAATGCTAATTTCGTAGCAGAAGAGGGTCAAGGCATTACTCGGATGAATGCCATTAACTTCCAACAGCATTACACTTTAACAGGCGGTGAACTAATCACAGGCGATGTGACAGGTTTAGTCATGGGCAGTCAGATAATCAGTGATACAACCTTATACTTTTGTTCGCAGGGCGATGACGATGGGCCAGTTTCTGATTTTCAGGAAGACATTTTCTGCAGAGCCCCCAGTGCCATTCAAATGTATACAATACCGGAACCAGCCACTTGTTTAATATTAGCATTAGGTGGTTTTTTTCTTACAAAGCGTAACAATAAATAAACTTTTGGAGTTGATTCAAGGACGAATATACTATTTAACTTTTTTTTGATGTAGAAATAAATTAACAGGAGGACAGGTGATGAAAAGATTATTAGTAATAGCATTGATAGCCTTATTGGTCAGCACGACAGCATCGGCAGCAATAACAAAGATTCAGCTGCTCGTTGGTACAGGGCTTGCGAGTTCTTTTGTCAATTCTACTGGCATTCAAACAATTTCTGGTACAAATGGCGGCGCCTATATATTTACTGATGAAGGTGGCGCAACCCCTTCTTTTTTCGGCTTTACTTACATGTCAACCACCTTTACTGGTTGCGATGACCTGTCTTCCGGCGGCATCGCCGCAGCTGATTTTGATGGCGGTTCATGGACGGCAACAATTTATGATCCATGCGATACCAGCAACAATATACTCTTTTCGATTTCCGGTACGGTTGATTGGTATGAGGAAGAAGAGAAAACCAGTAATGGTGTTGAGGGCAGAGGTATTATCACTATAACAGGAACAACTGTAGGCGACTATTGGACAAGAGATAACAGAGGTGGAGCTGCATGGGATTCATCCAACGGTAAAAGCGGCATAACAACAACCATCACTGGCGCCTCGCAAGATGGCGATCTTAAAGACTACGCTACTGATTGGTCTTCAAACAATGTGATATTATTCATCCATGCTGATTCAAGTGCTATTCCCGAACCGGCAACACTTGGCCTTTTAGGCCTTGGCGCGTTAGCTTTTAGAAGAAAACGCAAACGTTCATAGGCATAGAATCATCTTTTCACAACCTGTTTTTACACCACGCTTGTTAAAGAAGCATGGGTTTGACAAATGTGTATAGTACTAAAGCCCCATTTTGAGATGGGGCTTTTTTTTGCGCATCAATAACAAAACAGCCATCATTTTCTATTTGCAATTATCAATCGCCCAATTTATACTCGTTTTTTGACAGCGATTATGCTTATATTGTGAGGTAACTTAAGATGGCGATACCTAAGGTAGTGGTAGTTGGCAGCTGTTGCGTAGAGACAGTACTCAGATGCAGTCAGATACCTTCTGCCGGTGAGACTGTTTTGGGCACAGCCCTATCCCACAAAGCCTCTGGCCCCGGCCTCGTCCAAGCCGCTCAAGCCTCCCTTTGCGGCTGCCGCGTCCATTTAATAAGTAAAGTCGGCGGCGATTGCCTCAGCCATTTCATCACAGAATCCCTCGCAGAGTTCGATATTGACGATCGCTTCATTTACACAGCCAAAGCCAAGCACACCAGCATTGCCATCACGCTAGTCAACAGTGCCGGCGACAATGCCAACTGCATATACAATGGCGCCAGCGGCGCTCTTTTAGCCAGTGAGATAGAGTCTTGCGAATCGGTCATAGCCGATGCTGACGTATGCCTGATTCACGGCGAGCTTCCTCAAGAGGCCATTTTAGCAGCGATCAATTTATCTCATCTTCATTCGACCCGCGTGATCATCAATCCCGCTCAGCCGATAGATGAGCCGGCGACTGGCCATAATCTCAAGCTGCCTATTGAATATTTCGTAAACAATCTTTTGATTCCGAATCTTTATGAAGCCGCCCAGATAACCGAGCGTTCGACAGCCAACATTCGCGCGGCCAAGCTGATTGGTTCTGACATTATAGCTCGCGGCGCAAAATCTGCCGTAATCACAATGGGTCGTCGTGGTTCGATGATTGTCGATCGCAATGATGCCAATCACGTAGATGCTTTTACCGTAGACTTAGTTGATAAAGCCGCAACAGGCGATGCGTTTGCTGGCGCGCTGGCCGCTTCGATAGCTGTTGGCGATAATTTAAATACAGCGGTAAAATTTGCTTCAGCCGCCGCCGGCCTTGCCTGCACAAAATTCGGCACGATAGAATCTTTACCGCAAAAGACAGACATTATTGAGCTTTTGCAAAAAAAAGATTAAAAAAACTGTAAGCTATTCGTCAATTTTGGACTAATATAGAGAGCACATAGGTTTATTCAAACAAATATCGTGGTCTTTTTGTATATTTTAACGAACGAATAATTTTTTTGAGGAATTTTATTATGTCTAAAAATATTTTCAAAAGCACCATTGTGGCAATGATTGTGATTATAAGCTTTTCATCGATTAGCTTTGGTTCAAACATTCCATTGCAATCAGTTCCATCTGACGTTTTGTTTTGCATAGGCGTCAACAATCTCGATGCCGCGCTTGGCCGTACGGATCAATTTTTGAGCGGCGTTTCTCCGATTCCGATGGGTTTATCTATGATGGTCAGGATGCAGCTGGCCGCAATTTTGGGCAATCCTCAGCTGGCTGGCCTCGATACTGCTGGCAATTGGCTATTCATCGGTAAGGCCAAAGCAAATAGCCCTGTCCCAGAGATATTGATACTTGTCCCCATCACGGATTTCGACCAACTAGCCACCAATTCTGGCCTAACCTCTAAGGGCAACAGCAGCTGGCAAGCCACTGTCAACATGAAGACCATCACCTTAACCAAGCTCACAGATAATTACGCATTGATGTGCGACTATTCAGATGTCAATCAGGTCACGGCTGTAGTCGCTTCGATGAAAACTGAAAAGTCACTCGCCAAGCGTATGCCCTCTTTGCAGCAGCAATCGATTGCCGATCGTTCGATATGGATTTGGCTTAATGCGCAAAGCCTTTGGCACAATTATAAAGACCAGATTTTAGCCGGCATGGCAAAGGTAAAGACTCAAGCCTCCGCTCAAGCAGCTACTGGCGGCACTTGCGGAATTAATGGTATGGACGGCATTTTCGATGCTTACATTGACATTGTAAAAACTATTTTAGGTGAATCTGATTCGGCATTGATTGGCCTTGACATCACGGCGGACATGCTAACAATCACTGAAGCGGTGGAAGCTAAAACAGGTAGCAATTTAGCTTCGAAATTAACCACGACCCCAAAAACCTCCGCCAACACAGTACAGGGTTTTTTGCGTAAAGATGCTCTCGTCAATCTGTGTGCTAAAAATAAAAATCCAATCATCAAAGACATCAATAAATGGGCTGTAAGCTTCATGAAAAACATTGCTAAAGATGCTCTTGACGAAGAACAAACAAAATCCCTATTAGAATCTTACGACAAAACTTACGAAGTGACAGGTGACTATTCAGCGATTTCGATCTATCAACCAGAGGGTGACTCTGGTGGTGGAATTTGCGGCTT
>CBDUWP010000091.1:0-5507 GCA_965370955.1 uncultured bacterium
TTTAGGGGGACGTGGTGATATTGGGTGTGGCGAAAACACAATGTAAACAAACCCCTGCATGGTGATGGCGGGGCTAAACAACGGATTGAAATTGAGAGTAATGTTTATCACAAGCAATAATTCGAAGTGATATGGTGACATTGGGTGGCGGGCAGGTAGGTGGGGCAAGCGGGACGGGCGAAAAAAAATGCGGGCGACCGGCGCGGAGGGTGAAAGGTTTGCAAGGCAGCAGAGTTTTTTCGATGAAGTGGTAGTGACATTGGGTGTGGAACGGTTGGGGACGGTGAGAAAAAAAGTGGGATGACCGACGCGGGAATTTGAGATTGGGTCGGTTCCTTGACGAGAGATTGCCGCAGTTCCTCCGTCGCCATACTTCGGCTATGGAGGACAAGCGACAGGGCTACTAGTGGACGCTCGGCTATAATTTAACAGAAGTAATCTTGCCAGAATGACGAGAGGACTCGGCAGCAAAAACCATTAAATGACTCTCCAATGAAACTGTCGCACCTGACAAAATCTTGGAACTGTCATCGGTAATCAAACATTCCGTAAAAGCTGCCATCAAACCCCAATCGCCGCCGCCATGGCCAGATAAAATCCCCACGCCAGTCGACTCCGTGTCAATAATAGTCTCCTTGTCTGTCAAAAAATCGTAAACAGTGATCGTATGACCGTCACCAACTATGCTGCCTTTAGTACCCATAATCGTACAACGACGAGCACTGTGCTTAGTGAAAGCAGACATAGTAAACGAAGCAGTCTTGCCGCCGGAAAATTCCATATTGACAACCTGATTGTCAACGACGTCATTGTCGCAAGCGTAAACACAACGGCCATATTGACCATGCCTTAATGATTCTGTGGCACTCTCAACAGTGACCTCGCCAGAGCAAAGAAGATTGCCGGGCCAGCCAACCTGATTCTTCGAAATGCGATCACGTATGTATATCTTCTTGGCAGAATAAGCACAATTCGGCTCAAGCTTACAATCTAAACAATACTCGCTGGAACCTGAAGGGGCTTGAGCAGAACGAAAATGATAAAGAGAACCAAAAGAACTAATGCGAGTGCAGTGACAATCCATAATATAACGAATCCAATCGAGGTCGTGACAAGATTTAGCGAGCAACATCGAAGACGACTCAGACTCGTTACGCCAGTTACCACGAACATACGAATGGGCTTGATGCCAATAGCCGACAGGCTCGAGCTGCTGCAATGTCACTACCTCGCCAATTAGGCCAGAATCGATGAGCTCTTTCATCTTAGTAGTATAAGCTGTGTAACGAAGGACGTGACAAACAGCAAGCTTGACGTTATGTTTGAGGACGGCATCGGTTATCTTACGGCAGCCGGCAGCAGTAGGAGCCATCGGCTTCTCAAGCAAAATGTCGTAACCCTTCGCCGCAAAAGCTATTGCAGGATCAACGTGCATGTGATCCAAAGTGGAAATGATAACTGCGTCAGCAAATTTGTCAACTGCGGCCATGTCAGACCAATTAGTAAATGAATGCTCGGCGGAAATGTTATAGGTGTCGGCCATGAATTTACGGCGAGACTCAACCGGCTCAGCAACGCCAACTATTTGCAAAAGGTCGGGATGTTCTTTGGCATATTTAGCATAACCTGTGCCGCGTGCGCCGGCGCCGACGATAATGATGGTCGCGGGTTTCATGGATAAAACCTTTCTATAGGATAAATCTTTTTAATAGATTGTTTTACACAAGGTGCCCAGTTTTTTACCAGTTTTAAGGGAAAAATGCAATAGGACATTGGGCATAATTTAAGTTTTTCAGGGCTTAGGATTGGTTATATTTGATCCATTGCAAAACAAGGCCATTGGCAGGGGCAATAGGGCCGGCGGCTGTGCGATCCTTAGCAGATAATATCTGCGGAATTGCCTCTGGTGCGAGGCGACCGCGACCAACCTCAACCATAGTGCCGACAATGTTACGAACCATATTATACAAAAAACCGTCACCTGCAATGTCAAACACAATATGACTGCCATTGGAAGTGACAGCGCAATTGAAAATTGTGCGAATACTGCTCTGTCTTTGATCGGCGGCTGAGGCAAACGATTTGAAATCATGTTGGCCGACGAGATGCTGCAAAGCAATGTTCATTTTTTTAACATCGAGAGTGTATCGCAAATGCCAGTTATGTCTTTCTAAAACAGGGCGAACAGGCGATATGAAAAGATTGTAGCGATACGATTTGCTCGATACGTCAGAAATAACATTAAAATCTGGCGAAACCTCAATGGCATTAGTGACTGCGATTTCCGGCTCAAGAAAGCCATTTATGGCTTTGACAAAATTAGCTGTCGGGATGGGAGAGTCGGTCTCAAAGCAAACCGATTGGCCAATGGCACTAACGCCGGCATCGGTGCGGCTGGCGCCGGTGGTTTCAATAGATTGACCAAAAAGTTTTGCAAGAGCAATGTTAAGGTTGCCTTGAATCGTAACGGCGTCAGGCTGAAACTGCCAGCCATGATAGTTTAGGCCATCATAGCTGAGAGTTAATTTTATTTTGCGAACAGCCATATCTGAATCTTTTAAATTTAGGCTATAAATCAATCGCCAATCACTTTGTTTGTTAAAGAAGTTTTTCTGCGATCTGAACGGCATTGAGCGCCGCACCTTTTCGCAGCTGATCGCCGGCAACCCAAAGATTTATGCCGCGATTGTCAGGTAAGGATTCGTCTTGACGAATGTGGCCGACAAATACGTTATCTTTTCCGGATGCGTCAAGAGGCATAGGGAAACGATTGTTGTTGCGATCGTCCATCAAGGTTACGCCGGGAGCAGTGCTGAGCAAATCGCGAACCTGATCAGGGGTGATCGGATCAGCGAATTCAAGATTGATGCTCTCGCAATGGGCTCGCATAACTGGAATGCGAATGCAGGTGCAGCTTATCGCAATCTCAGGACAATTGAAAATCTTGCGAGTCTCATTTACCATTTTCATCTCCTCCTCATTGTAACCATTAGCGCAGAGCGAGGAATTATGACAGAAAATGTTGAAGGCGATTTGATGGGGGAAAATGTTGCAAACCGGCTCTTTGCCAGCTAATATGTCACGGGATTGCTGCTCGAGCTCCAGCATGGCGGAATAGCCTGCGCCACTTGCGGCTTGATAGGTGCTGACTATCATGCGTTTGACTGTGTTGGCTTTGTGGAGCGGCCAAACAGGGACAATGCCAATAATGGTCGAACAGTTGGGATTGGCAATGATGCCCTTGTTTTGGGCGATTGTTTCTGGATTTATCTCCGGGATAACAAGTGGTACCGCAGGATCCATTCTATAAGCGGAGGAATTATCAATGACAACGGCGCCGGCTTTGACCGCGGCTGGGCCGAACTCTTTTGTTTTATCGCCGCCGGCACTAAAGAGAGCTATATCAATGCCGTCAAAACTGTCAGCTGTCATCTCTTCAACGATATATTCTTTGCCCTTAAACTGAATTTTTTTGCCGGCTGACCTGATCGAGGCCAACATCTTCAGCGAATCAAAAGGGAAATCTCTTTGTTCCAAAATTGATAAAAATTCCTGACCTACCGCGCCAGTTACGCCTGCTATTGCTAAGTTGCAACCCATTTAAAACTCCTATTAAGTCTAAATCTTTTAATTCTACACGACCATCAAAATATCAATGACTATTAGCTATCGCTTATTTAAAAACTTCTATATCATTGAAAGCTAAATTTTTTGTATTGTTCACTGCTCACATTGCTGGACCAGCCAGCCAGTCGGGGGATTATATCATATTGTAAACTAAATGCAACCTTATAATAAGATTAGGGTAGCTTATTTTGTGGTATCTAAAAAAAGTAACAAAAAAACCCTTGTCGGCTTCAAGTTCTGGTCAAAGCAGGCAAGGGTTTGGAATTTTATTTTTCCTTCGCAATACTACATCGCTAAGGGTGTGGAAGCATCTGACAAAGTCTGCAAGGTTTTAGCCTGCAGGCGACAAATGCCACATCCGTAAAGGTGTGGTGGTTTGCGATTTTTAAATTTTACTTTATCTGTTCAATATCGGTGAATTTTACCAATGTTCCCTCTGATTGGGGATGTGGCACAATTATGCCGATGAGGCCAACTTTTTGATCCACGAGGCTAGTCAAATCTTTTTTAGCTACATCGCCTAAGGCCACAGCATAGCAGAGAGTGCTGCCTTTGGCGTCAATTAAACGCCAATAGAGGTTGTTGCTGGAACGGCTGTATACCGCAGATTTGGCAAAGGTGCCAATGACATTATATTTGCCGTGATCTGGTGATTTGGCAAACTTTGTGTCCAAAGACTTGTCAAGATTGGCCATCGATTTGGCAAACTGACTATCTTGAAGTTTGATTTCGTTGCTGACGGCTTTGGCTAATTCAAAGCTCTGGATTTGTTTGATTGTAAAAATGGCATAACTGCTGGCTTTGCTGGCTTGTTTATTGTCGCCGATTATTTGCAGTGCTTTTTTGATAGCTGTGAAGTTTTGCTGATCGAGAGGTTTTTGTTTTTCTGCCTTGAAATTTTTGGCTATTTCATAATATTTGTTCAACGCTTTAGATTCAGCTGGCAGTTGAGCTGATACTACAGATAGTCGCGGACGCTTGGTCGAAGAGGTTTTTTGCGACTTAATGATTGTACGATTGGTATTGCTGATGACAGATGTCACTGGCGAACTTTTTTTACTGCTGGTAACTATCGGGACATTAGTCTTTGATGATTGTTTTGTATGTTTAATAAATGGTGTGCTGACCCATAGATAGGCTTCTTTTGGCGGAATGATTTTATAGTAGCCGCCTATCTGTTCACCGAACAGAGTGACTTGTCTGTCTTTGTTGAGTTTGGTTTGAACTGTGGTTGAGTGCATGGGCTTTATTGTATTGCTGCCAGCGTAAACACGGACGCCGTTACCTGAAATGCTCCCAATGTTGGGATTGTTGGCATCTATCGTGACGAATTTGGAGGAGATCCACGAAAAGCTTTCCTTGGGCGGAACTATTCTTGACCAGCTGAATCGTTGGCCGACGACCTTGACCATGTCCAAACGGCTCAATTTTCCGCAGCTATAGTAGTTGGTGCCGGGACCTGAGCGAACATTGACACTGTCACCAATTATTTGGCCAATGTATGGGAAGGAGGTTGTTGTTGATGAGTTTTGTGCATCCAAAGGCAAGGCAATCACTGTAAGGCTTGCACACAAAATGATACCGGTAGCGAAAAAACATTTGAAAGGTCGCATTTTTCTAGCTCCCACAAAATCCGTTAAAAAAAATATTTGCAATGCCAATTCTTGCTCTCTTTGAGATTGCAGTATTTTAACAATCCATCGAGAGTCCAAGTTAGCAATGCTGGGGGCAATTGTCAAGTATTTTTGATTTATAGCTGTGGCGATTCAATGGATTTTTGTGGTTTAACTTGGCTATTGAAAATATATAATCCGATATCGATCAAAACCATTAGCAAATTTGCGATATATAAAATGATGACGAAATCAAGGTGATATAGC
>CBDUWP010000092.1:0-5261 GCA_965370955.1 uncultured bacterium
CTGCATCACCATGCAGGGGTTTGTTTACATTGTGTTTTGCCCGCCAATGTCACCATCACCCACCCGTATCGGTCATCCCACTTTTTTTTCACCCGTTCCACTCGCTCCATTTTTTTACCGGTGGCTGAACATGTCGAAGTCTTTCGCCCCGCCTACCTGCCGGCCGTCAAAATGGGTAAAATGGCTAAGTTTTACGGCCAGAATTCCGGTTTCGCCCCATTTTCATAAGATTTAGACAATAGGCCTAAAAAAAAGGGGTAAAAAATGGAAAGAAATTGCAATTTTTGGGTAACTTTTGGAAAGAAATGGAAAGTTTTGCCAATTTATGGTGATTTTTGACCCCCCAATTTCGCCCGTTTTGCGTATTTAATCGCAAAATCTTTGCACATTTCGACCACTTGCGTAATAAACACGCAACAAAAAACGCAGTCCCAAACCCCCTAATTAGGTCTCGTTTAGCTTGTCGATTCCGCCAATTCATTGCCTAATTTTTCAGCAATTCTTTCGAATAACTCCTGCCAATCGCCATTTTCTCGTTGCATAAATAATGTCATTGTCGGATACCACGGGCTGTCCGTTCGATCTATCAGCCACCGCCATTCAGCCTTTTTCGGCAGCACCGCCCAGACCTTTTTCCCCATCGCACCAGCTAAATGCAGCACCGCAGTATCGACAGAAATCACCATATCCATATTGTCCATAATCGCTGCGGTATCGCTAAAATCTTTTATTGTTTCATCGAGATTAACAACCTCAAATTTCCCATTTAATTGTTCTATTTGCTCGACTGGTTTTCCTTTCTGCAAACTATACAGAGTGACATTTTTGAGTTTTGCCAGCGGCTCAAAATATCTTAGCTTTGCCGACCGGTTATGGTCATTTTTATGCTTTGGCGACCCAGCCCATGCGACAGCTATTTTGAAATTTTTATCATGGCTAATTTTCTTCTTCCATTCGTTTGCTTTTTTGCTATCTGCGTAAAGATACGGAACCTCATTCGGAATGGTTTTGATATTGGTATTAAATATTCTCGCCAGACTCATCAGTGGAATATAACAATCAAATTCGCTAAAATCCGGAGCCTGTTCCCCATGACACAATCTAACTTCAAATTCAGTAATATCACCAACTAGCCCAGCTAAGGCCTTCTGTTCATAGTATACAACTTTTGCGGCGAGTGTTTCCAAATTCTTCAGATACCTAACAAACTGTATACTATCTCCCAACCCCTGCTCATAATGTACTAGGAGTGTTTTTCCCTGTAAATCTGTTCCGTCCCACATCGGTATATTTTGATTTTTGATATAGCTTGTCAGCTCAAATTTTTTGAGTCTCATTTCATATCCCGGCCATCCTTTTTCAAGGTTTCCTAGAACAAGATTTGCGCATCCAATATTGTATTTAGCCTCATCATAATTTGGATTTATTTGCAATGCTTTTTCGTATTTTTTTATAGCCTTTTCGTATTGTCCACTTGCCGAATAATTTGCTCCTGCGTTGTTATTAGCGATTGCATTATTTGGTTCGATTTCGATAGCTTTATTGCAGCATTCCAAACCTTTTTCGACCATATTTAAGATTGCCATTACGCCGCCGAGATTGCTAAGAGCTTCGACATAATCAGGTTGGATTTCGACAGCTTTTTGATATGCGTTCATTGCTTGGGTATACTTGCTCATTAGCTGCAGATTTAATCCTAGTCCGTTATATGCTGCGGCCAGATTTGGATCGAATTCGATAGCATATTTGCAGTATTTCGCTCCTGCTTCGTACTGTTTCATTTCTTTAAAAACTGTACCGATATTCCCGTATGCAGATGCATAGTCTCGTTTGAAGCACAGAGCTTTTTTATATTCTTCAAGAGCTGCAAGCAGGTCACCTGTTTTATGCAGTACAGCTCCAAGCGTATTGTGAAAGATTGGATTTTCTGGTTTTTTTTCGACAGCCTTTTTTGCAAATTCTATCGCCTGTTTAAGGTTTCCAGATTCAATTTTTTCCAATGCTTTATTGTGGCATTGTTCAGCCGTCAAATTTTCGTCACATTCGATTATTTTCAATATTTTCACCGATTAAAAATCATGGTTTTCACTATCGTTATCGGCGATTTTGATTCATTTACTTTATTATATATGTATTGGCACATGCACTTGATTTTTATGTTGCTTATTGGTTGCAGCCATACCTTCCCATGTTATTAGTGACATCATTTCGTATGGATTGGCGAAATTATCATTATGCGGCATCATTCTAACGGTCAGTCCTTGCCTGCCTGAATTTTCACAAATCACTTGTCCTTTGAACCAGCATTGTCCTTCGACATCACTATCGTTATCATAGTTCATTTTCTCAAGCGATCCTTTTTCGATATTGCCCCATGAATCTACCGTCCCGTAGAATTGTTCAACAGTGACATCGTCAGGACTAATAGCCCCAAGACTAACCAAAACTCTCACATGCAATACCGCCCCAACCTTCAACTTATTCTTTCCACAATTAAGATTTTCGCCGCAAACCGAATCATCAGAAACAACAACTTTTTTGATCTCGACAGCAGGCCAATTAGCTATTATATTTGTCTTCCAATCAGACAACTGCTTAGCAATCAACATATCATCTTTTGCAAGAGCCGACCATCTTCTAGCTGCCGGAACATAAGACTGGCTCGTGTAATCAGCAACCATACGATCCGTATTAAACATCGGCGTAAGCTTGCGAATACAATTTTTCATTCTATGTATCCAAGCCCTAGGCAAATTGTCAGCTGCTCTAGTATAAAACAGCGGCACGATTTCATTTTCAAGAATATTATATAACGCCTGCGACTCAACCATGTCCTGATACTCGGCATCATCATAACTTTCGCCAGAACCAATCGCCCACCCGATCTCACTGTCATAACCTTCGCACCACCAGCCATCGAGAATACTAACATTCATCGCTCCATTGATCGCAGCTTTCATGCCGCTTGTGCCGCTAGCTTCCATAGGACGTCTAGGCGTATTCAGCCAAATATCAACACCTTGAACCATAAATCTTGCAACATTAATATCGTAATCTTCTAGAAAAACAATATGTCTTCTAACACCATATTGATTGGCGAAATGCACGATACGGCGAATAATCTCTTTGCCTTCCGTATCTCTCGGATGAGCCTTACCAGCAAATATAATCTGGATTGGCCTATCCTTATTGCTCAACAATCTCATCAATCTTTCAGGATCACGAAGCAACAAATTGCCTCGTTTATATGTTGCAAATCTTCTGGCAAAACCAATTGTCAAGGCATCCGGATCAAGCACTTCGTCTGCCCAATTCAATTCAGTATGATATGTACCTCTTCGCTGCATCTGCTCTTTCAGCCTATTTCTAGAAAACGAAACCAACCTTGTTTTACACCGCTGATGCATACGCCAAATCTCTTCATCAGGTATCTGATCAATGTTGCTCCATAAAGATTTGTCGAACATTTCGCCACTAGCCCAATTCAAACCCACATATCTCTCATATAAAGTATGAATGTCATCAGGCAGCCAACTTTTCATGTGTATGCCGTTAGTAACAGAGCTGATCGGAACCTCATTAACCGGCAAATGCGGCCATAAACCAGACCACATCCCTCTAGAAACCTCGCCATGCAAAGCACTAACACCATTTCTATAAGAGCTAAGCTTGATAGCTAAAACAGACATTTTAAATGTTTCATTTTTATCATTGGGATCAATACGGCCAAACGATAAAAAATGCTGGTCGCTAATGCCAAGATCACCAATATAATTTCTAAAATATTCATTGATAAGCTTAGGAGGAAATTCATCATTTCCAGCTGTAACCGGTGTATGAGTAGTAAATACATTGCCGGCTCTGGTCAATTCCAAAGCATGTTCAAAGCTTATGCTTTTTTTGCAGCTTGCCTGACGAATTCTTTCTATCGCCATAAACGCAGCATGTCCCTCATTCATATGACAAACTTGCGGCTCGATGTTCATCGCCTCAAGAGCCCTTAATCCGCCAATACCAATCAAGATTTCCTGACGAATTCGCATCTTATTATCACCGCCATAAAGTTGAGCAGTTATCAAACGATCTTCATAACTGTTGGCTGTAATATTTGTGTCGAGCAAGTATAGATTGATTCGGCCAACAATAATTCGCCAAATCTGAGCTGTAACCACTGAATTTGGATAATCAATTGTTATGGTTATTGGCTTGCCGTTTTCATCGCGTACTAATTCGACTGGCATATTATAAAAATCGTTAGAAACATAAACTTCCTGCTGCCAGCCGTCAATATTTAGATATTGCCTGAAATAACCCTTTTGATACATCAATCCGACACCAATTAAGGGCAAACCTAAATCCGAAGCACTTTTCAGATGATCGCCGGCTAATATGCCGAGCCCTCCAGCATATAAAGGCAACGATTCATGAATACCGAATTCAGCACTAAAATACGCAATCGTAGTGTCTTCATGCTCTTTAGTATCTTTTGAATACCATGTTGGAGATTTAAGATAATTATCCAGCATATCACTGGCTCTTCTAAGCTCACTTAGAAAACCCTTATTCTCCGCCAAATCTTCCAGTCTTTGCTGCGACACAATTCCCAGCATTTTAGCAGGATTGTGGCCGGATTCTGCCCACAGGACAGGATCGATACGACGAAATAATTTCAATATTTCCGGGTTCCATGACCAGAAGAGATTTTGTGAAATTGTTTTGAGACTTTTCAATGACTCAGGCAGTGATGGTAATACAGTAAAACTTCGGACAGACATTGTATTTTCTCCAAATCTTTTTTAATATAAAAGCTGATAAATATATCCTATGCATACTAAAAATCGACAAAATACAAGCGATGCTTAACTGAAAAACTCTTTTGTAATTCATGTATTAACGTCTGATAAAAATAGTGTTTAAAAAGAAAGAATTGAATTAGAATATGAAAAAAGGCCTGATAAACAGGCCTTTAGTTTTTTGCAGGTAATCGCTCCACAAATGCCGTAGAAAAGCGCTTGAGAAAACCCTTTATTTCAAAGTGGGCAGCCTCAGCCATTATCCGGAAGTCCCGTCAAGCGGGCATTTTCGATCTAATGAACCCCAGCTTCCCTAGTTAAAGGGCATCGGTTTTTTCAAATCAAACTTCTCACACAAACACAGTAGGGCAAACGCCCACATACATAACTTATAACAAATTCAGCCAGCCAAGTCAAGAAAATTCACATCTCTTTCATTACCGCAGGCGTCATCATCGCATCATTTTT
>CBDUWP010000093.1:0-5209 GCA_965370955.1 uncultured bacterium
AAATACGCCCTCGCATCCGGCGGGTTGACCGGCTATGGCTTCCGCAAAGGCCCAGCCTTGAAATATAATTTCATGCTTCCTTTTCGGCACACCGATTTCATTTTCGCCTTGATTGCTCAACAGTGGGGCTTGTTTGGTTGCGCCGGCTTACTCGGTTTATACGCTGTCATCATCGCCTGCGGCCTTGAAATTGCCACACATAATAAGGACCCCTTTGGCCGATTGCTGGCGATTGGCATAAGCGGGATGTTGACCTGTCAGGTGCTCGTCAATACCGCAATGACTTTAGGCCTGATGCCGATCACTGGTTTGACATTGCCTTTCATAAGTTATGGAGGATCGAGCCTGATGATGACGATAATCGCTGTAGGCCTTTTGAATAACATTGGCCGCTGTCGTCCTTTTACTGTCTCTGGCACTTCGTCAGGTAAGACGGTGACATTGACACATTAAAATATTGATTCATTAAGTGACATTAACACATTTACAAGAACAAGATTATGATAAAAGGTTTCAGACAGATAGTGTCACTTACAATGGTCAGCCGAATTTTCGGTTTGGTGCGTGACATTTGTTACACCCATTTCATCGGCCCGGGCGCTCTTTTGGACGCTTGGACGATAGCCTTTAAGATCCCGAATTTAGCCCGCCGTTTGTTTGGCGAAGGTGCCGCATCTGCTTCTTTGATTCCCGTTTACAGTCAAGAGCTTCATCGCGATCCTCGAGAGGCCAGCCTTTTGATCAACACCGTTGTCACTATGCTGCTTGTGATACTCGCTTCGATAATCATCATTGGTGAAGTGGTAATCTTTAGTTGGCAGCTTTTTTTCGATCCCAGCAGCGAAACCCAACTCGTTCTGCATTTAAGCTCGATCATGCTTCCTTACATGCTTTTGGTCTGTATAGTCGCAATTTTGGGCGGCATTTTAAATGTCCATAAACATTTCGCCGCACCGGCAGCTGCGCCAATCATTTTAAATATCTTCATCATTTCATCGATATTCATTTGCAGCCATTTCGCCAAATTGCCCGCCCGACAAACTCTTTTTTACACAGCCTTTGCAGTAGTCGCCGCCGGCATCGGCCAATTATATTTACAATATGCCGCCCTAAAAAAACTGAAATTATCTCTATCATTCGGCTGGTCGATACATTTGGCCTCTTTCAAAAGAATTCTATTTTTGATGGGTCCCATGATCTTAGGCCTTACTGCCACTCAGTTAAACACGTTGTCAGATGATTTAATCGGCTGGATATTTTCGGCATCGCCAGAGAAAGGCCAATTTTTCAACTTTTTCAACTATCAACTCAGCTATCCTTTGATTCGCGGTTCAGTAACACATTTATATTGCTCTCAACGATTATACCAGCTACCTCTCGGCGTTTTCGGCATTTCGATTGCAACCGCCCTTTTCCCTGTCATCAGCAAATACGCCGCCAAACATGATCATAAGAATTTGACCGCTTCGATATCGTCAGCCATTTCAGCCACGCTTTTCATTGCCATTCCTTCGACGATTGGCCTTGCCGTGATAGCCAGACCTTTAATAAGCCTAATGTTTGAACATGGCAAATTCACAAGCCATGACACGAGCATTGTCACCATCACTTTGATTTTTTATTCTATTGGCCTGACCGGCTATTTTGCTCAGCAGATTTTAGCCCGCTCATTATATTCGATCAACGCTTCCGCCGCAGTTGCCAAAAGCGCAGCAATTGCAGTTGGCGTAAATATTATTTTGAATTTAATTTTGATTTGGCCTTTGCACGCAGCCGGCCTTGCCCTTGCGACTGCCATTTGTTCATACATTCAAGTAACAATCCTTCTTCGAGCCATTTACAAAAAACTTGGGGCCGACATATTGCAATCGGTCGGTACAACCCTAATAAAAACGCTTATCAGTACCTTGATAATGTCAGCGGTTCTTTTGGTTTGTTATGTTATTTCGCTTTCTTGGCCTAACTTTTTTAGAGTTTTGTTTATGGTATCCTTCGCTGGCGGCTCATATTTATTGTCAGCTAAACTGCTCAAGACCCAGATACTCACCCTTTTAACAGGCGGTAAAGACCTAAAAGAGGCTAAAAACCGGTAAAAGAGCCTAAAGACCAGCGATAAAACACCCGAAATATAGCTAGTAGAGCTATTTACGACAAATTTACGAGAGTTTTGCACAGGTTTATAAAGCTACGGAGCGACATATGCGGAAATTGAGTTTATTTTTACTGATATCGACATATTTTCTGGTACAACCGTCATTTAGTGCTTTAGAGCCGGAGAAGCAGCTTTATTCGCCAACGATATCGGAAAAATTCTATCATCTTGCTCAAAGCTTTGCTGAGTCAGCCCGAACCGCAAAAGACAAAACTTCCCATGATAAATCATTGCAAGCAGCAATGTTGTTCACCTCTGCCGCTAGCCAACTTGACGAATCCGCCACAAATCTGGCAAGCAGCATGATAGATTTGCTTTGCCAAACTGCCGATCCTAATCAGATTCAGCGATTGGTTTACGTACTCGATGAATATGTCACTGAGACATCTGATTTAGCAATAACTTTTAAGTCCGTTGATTTCATGTTAGCCAATGCCACAGATCGCCAGCATAAGGAGCAAATTTTAACGATATTATTTAACAACATTGCTCCTCGTAATAACATTCTCCAGTCCACGATAGCTGTTAAGCTTGCAGCAGTAGCGATGGAGATAGACGATAAGGAAACAGCCAAAAAATATTTGATTTCAGCTTACAATAGCGACAAATATAATGCCCAAGCCTTTGAGCAATTGGTTGCGCTCGGCGACATTGAGCTTTTCCCAGAGCTAACTCTTGAAAGATTGCGTTTTTCTTTAGGTGCCAATCCTTTGTCCTTTGATCGGGCAATCAGCTACGCCAAAGCCTGTCAGGATTATCACCTTTACAGTATTGCCGCTGTAGCCTATCAATATTGTGACAAGCTCTATAATTATTTGCACAGATCTGCCGGCCCCAATCCCGATATATATTTGCCTAAGCTGTTATGCTTATACCACAGTCCATACGGCCAGAACAATTGCCTTTCCGCCGAAAGCGAACTTAGCGATAGCGGCCGATTCGATTTATTAGCTCGCAGTATCGCCGCCGAAGCCGCAAAAAAATCAGGGGCCCTCGATCAGTATCAGCAGATATTGCGTGACATTGAGTCTCACATTGCCGGAGCCAACAGCATAAATG
The DNA here is from genome assembly GCA_965370955.1 of uncultured bacterium. GTDB lineage: Bacteria > Planctomycetota > Phycisphaerae > Sedimentisphaerales > Anaerobacaceae > CBDUWP01. Next base: position 3,212 of record CBDUWP010000093.1, read on the forward strand.
CCGCACAAGCCAGCTGGTTTTATTGCTTTATTTCGCCCGATCCTGCTAAGGCGATGAACTTCGCCAACAAAGCTTATAGCTCGTCTCCTGAATCTTCAGATGCGATTGACGTTTTAAGTTACGCCGCAATTTTGAACAATCAGCAGGATTTAGCTTCGACATTGCTTTCGAATCATCCAGCCACTCAGATAACCGATCTCGTTCAGGCCAAGATTGCGATCAGTAAAAACGATAACGATCAAGCCATTGTCTTTTTGAAAAATGCTATAGATAAACAACCTCACTCTCTTGTCAGTTTATATTGCAAAACGCTTTTGGGCGAGCTTGGTTCTGAATATCTTTTAAGTTTTGACCCTGACATGATAGCTGCTAACATGTCGACTCTTTTTGAGAATCCTGCAATTTCAAAATTCACACCTGCTGAGTCTCTGATTTCTCTGCAGCTTAACACTAAAAAGTTCATCAACTATAATAGCCGGTTGGACGCTACGATTTCTATCAGTAATAATAGCTTAGAGCCTTTGCTTATTAAGCCTGACGCTTTTTTCAGCGGTGCAATTAGAATTGACGCTAAGATTGGCGGCGACTTGGATGAGTTTATACCATCTGTGTTATCGACCACGATATACCCCAGCAAACCCATTGATGCTGGCCAAGGCATATTAACTAACGTTGATCTTCTTCGCGGTCGTCTCGGCGAAATTTTGACCAACTATCCCCAAGCCAATTTAACTATAGAACTGACCACCTACCTTGACCCCATGACATTAGAAGACGGCACAGTTAAGAGTAAACTAGGGCTAGCTCCTGTCAAGACCAAGATGAAGCGTCCTGCCGTCAAGCTAAGCACTCAATATCTTCAAAATCGCTTTGAGTTATTAAAAACTGGCAAGCAGGGTCAGAAGCTTCAGGTCAGTAAGCTGTTTTCCTGTTTACTGTTGGAGCAAAATGCTCTTGCCGACAAGCCGCCTCTTTATCGTTTTATGTATGCTGATTGGATGGGCGGCCTTTTGAAATCAGGCTTAATATATAATGTGAATTCGGACGACTGGGTGACATCTACATCCACGATTTGCGATATAATGTCACTTCCTGTCGATTACGATTTGCTCAGAGCCGCATCATCTGGTCTTAACAGACCCTATTGGCCAGCCAGATTAGCCAGCCTTTGCTTATTGAGTAAGAATCGAAACCAGTCCTTTGCTCAGGTATTAAATCACATAGCTTCTAATGATAACAATCTTTTGGTTCGTGAGTTTGCTATTTTATATGGCGGCGTTCAGGAAACAGTTCCTGAGTCTGCAACGGTGGAAATTACCGAACCTCTTTTACCCAACGATGTGAACCAGCCCACCGATAGCGAAGAAAAATAGATATCTTTCTCTTTAGCGATTGGATCTAAATCTAATGGTCACAGGCATTGTCACCTGTTGTGAGATTCCCATTTAGAAAAGCCTTTGCCAATTCTTCTGGCGCGGCAGTTTCGGCTCCTGTCACTACCTCGATATTATTTTGTGTAAAAAGTTGCTGCGCTCTCTGACCCATTCCCCCTGCGATGATAACATTCACTGCCATTTCTTCGCTGAGCCATTTCGGCAATACTCCCGGCTCATGCGGCGGCGGTGTCACCATGTCTTGATTTGTGATATTTTTATCATCATCAACATCGATAATACAAAATTGGTCACAGTGCCCAAAATGCAAACACAACTTATCATTTGCCACAGGTATTGCTATTTTCATTTGGTTTTCTCCTTTTCGCTTTGATTTTTATTTTGATTTTTTCTATTAACTCATTCAATTAGCTAGAACATTTTTCCATAGATTTTGAATATCTTCAGCTGCATCTTTTGTTTTATATTCTACGATGGACTTTTTCATGATTTGTGCTTTTGTAACATCTTTATCGTATCGGATTTTGCCAACCACTCTGATATTATTTTGTTTTGCTTTAGCCTCTATTTCACTTGCCATTTCCGTATTTAGGTCATATTTATT
>CBDUWP010000094.1:0-5170 GCA_965370955.1 uncultured bacterium
TGATTTATGTTTTTAGCCGCAAATTTTTCTGGATCGAATTCGATATCGCAATCACACTTTATTGTCACCAGCTCTTTGCTCAATTTTGCCTGCTCTTTATTATCCCTAAGACTTTGGCCTCTTTTGCCTGTAATTTCATTTTCATGTTGATATAGATTTTCCATTGTTTGATATTTTTGCAGCCATGTTATTGCCGTTTTTGGCCCGACATCCGGCACACCCGGCACATTATCCGCTGCGTCTCCTTGCAATGCCAGCAGGTCGATCATTTGATTTGGTTTTATGCCCATTTTGTCAGCCATTTCTTTTTCTCCGAAACAGCTTCCGTTTTTGATATCGAACATTTTGACATCATCGTTTATTAGCTGCATAAAGTCTTTATCTTTTGAACAGATAAGTACTTCGCAGTCTTTTTTTTCTGCCTTTTTCGTTAGCGTACCGATGATATCATCAGCCTCTAGTCGATCCATTTTGATAACAGTAATATTCATTGCGTCGAGTATTTTTGTAATTCTTTCGATTTGCGAGGGCAGATCTTCCGGCATTGGCTTTCTGTGCGCTTTATATTCTGGATAGATATCCGCTCTGAATGATTTTCCTTTGCTATCCATAGCGACAGCGATCATATCCGGCTTATATTTTTGTATCATAGCCATCATTGCAGCGGTAAAGACATAGACAGCCTTTGTCGGTTCGCCAGATTTGCTGACCAGATTCATTCTCATTGGCGCATAGTAAGCCGCATAGATATGAGCATGTCCATCGATTATATAGAATTTTTTCTTCATATTGACAGCTTATTGTTAATCCCCTGCACTGTCAACAATTCTGTTTTTTTCACGATAATTGCACTTTTTAGATAATTTGGCAAAAAAAATAAATTTACCCTTGACAAAAGTAAGGCCAGCCTTAATATATTAGCTGTCTCTTAAAAAGCAATTTAGTTAGCTAGAAAAAGTAATAATGAATGAGTTTGATTTCAAAAATCCGGATAAGGCTAAAATTGCTGATATAGGGATACCTGTAATAGATTCTTCGCAGTTATTTGGCAAAGGCAACGAGATTATGATTCAGCACGATGGAGCTATTTATAGGCTAAGAATAACAAGAAACGGTAAGTTAATTATGAATAAGTAGTATTTTTATGAACCGAGCAAAGATTAATTTTATAATTGATTTAGCATTATTACTCGTAACAATCGGCGTCATTTGGACTGGCCTGATACTGTTTTTTATTTTGAAGCCCGGTTTTGGATGTCGTAGTTTACATGGCTGGACTTTATTCGGTCTTCGTCGACATGATTATGGTGACATCCATGTATATCTTTCGATAGCCATGATTGTTCTTTCTTGTATTCATCTTGGTTTACATTGGAAATGGTTTTGTTTAAAGCTGAACAGATTATTTAGGTTGCGTACCGATTCGCCAGTTGCGTCCATTACAATTATTGGGCTAGCTATTTTAGCTGCTAGCAGTTTATTTTTATTAAAGAACATGGTCATACGAAATTAGCGTAAGTTTCAACCAAAAACAATAGAATATATTTAATCCACACTTGCAACCCAGCAAGCCATAAGCCAGCAAGGGAGCAGACAGGAGTTTACCTTTCGTAAATTTTTGCCTGCTCTTTTTTTTTGCAAGTAAAATCTGAAAGGAGAAGTGCAATCATGGCTTAGTTAAATTATTTGTAGGATTGTTAAAAATGTAACAATAACTTCGGAGAAAGTTGATGAAAATTATTTTAAAGATTGGAGTAGGAAGCATGAAAGTAAGACAAAATAATAAGATGTTAAAAGGATTATTTTTGATGGTTGTGGTTTGTTCGTTGGCGATTATTGGTCAGGCGGCTTTGATTGATGGCCAAAACTGGGCAGATAGCGTAACCAGTCACAGTAGTGCGATTCAAAATTACGGCGGGACTATGATGAGTAGTTCTACAGAATCATGGGTTCTTGGCAAATCCGATGCCGACCAGACTAACAACATGCACGCTTGGGATTTTACCGAAGGCGATTTGGATAATGTTGCCGGCTGGCGCGGCGGCTCTGCCAATCAAGAGTTCGTGGTCAAATTCGACAGTGCTCTTACGGATATTGCAGGCGATGATCTTGTGATAAGGATGTATTGCGGCAAAAAAGCCAGCGCCTCTATTTTCGTTAGTGCGGACAATTCAAGCTGGACATCTATTGGTTCTATAATTGGCATTCCGCTTCAGGTTCCGGGCAAGCCGGGCTTTTTATATGATGCAGCATTTGATTTTTCTGGCTCGTTTTCCGGTGACGTTCATTACGTCAAGGTTCACCGAGAAACAACAGGCGCTAGTACCGGCATGTTTTTTGATTCATTTGCATCAGTTCCAGAGCCTGCGACCATGTTCATTTTGGGCATAGGTGCTCTTTGTTTTAGAAGGAAGAAATAGCTTTCAATTACTTATTAGGGGACAGGCTGTCGAATTGGCCTGTCCTTTGATATTCAGGATTACAAAATGGCTCACAAGAAATTTAAAGCATTTACGTTGGTGGAATTATTGGTCGTGATAAGTATTCTCGGATTACTTATGGGTTTATTGGTTCCTTGCTTGAGTTCAGCCCGAGAGCAAAGTCGATGTGTTGTTTGCAAATCCAATTTACGTAATATAGGCCTTGCTTTGCGTCTGTATTTAGACGATTACGAAGGAAAGATGCCCTCTGCCGATCCATATCCGGGACGTTACGGCCAAAATCGTCAACATTGGTTTATGAATTCAGCCTTGATGAAAAATCTAGGCCTTAAAATCGAGAGAGATTCCAATGGTGTTTTAACAGGTCCCGGAAAGACGCGTTCTGTTTTGACTTGCCCATCGCACAAATCCCCCGACATGACCCGTGACTCTATCCCTGATTATCCAACTGAGGCACGTGCCTATTCTTTGAGTTATATGGCCAATGGCACGCTTGGTGTTTCTGGTAAATGCCTTGTTTCCATGAAATATCGCCATGAAAATGAGTACATCAAACCAAGAAAAGCAATGATGTTTTGCGATGGCAATGGCACAAGACAAACGCCCGGCACCGTTTTGTATGACGGTTGCCCCAAGTCCAATTTTGAATATCGCCATAAAGGTAAGACCAATGTAATCTTTCTCGATCAGCATATCGAATCACTCAAAGAGCAGGATATACCTTTTTGCACAAGGTTTGACCCTAAACAATTTGGCACATTTTGGTACGCAAAGAAAAATAAATATTAAGGAATTTATGATATGAAAAAGACAATTTATCTATTACTGGTAGCTTTGTCTGTTGGCACGGTACAAGCCCGCTATATTAAAGGCATCAATTGGGCTGACAGTGTTTTCAGTTATACGAACAAGATTCAAAGCTGGGCTGACGGTTATTGCGGTGGTCCGGGCTCGGTTTTTATGGACTCCAATACTCCAGCGACCACATGGCTTGTGTTGGGTCCTTCCGATGCCGACGGCAATAATGACATGTATGCTTGGGATTTTTCCGAAGGCGATATGGACTATGTTGCCGGCTGGCGCAGCGGTTCCCCAGCCCATGCCGATCAGGAGATTATTGTCAAATTTGACACTGCTCTTGAAGATGTCGATGGCAATGACATAGTGATTAGAATGTTTTGCGGTCCTATTGCAGAAGCCTCTATTTGGGCCAGCACAGACGGCAATACTTTTCTACAGATTGGCACTCTCGCAGGCCAGTTAAATCAAATTCCCGGCAGAGGCGGTTATCTTTATGATGCTTTTTTTGATTTCAACAGCCTATTTTCAGCGGACATCAATTATATCCGTGTTTTCAGAACAGTCACGGCAGCCCAATCGGGCATGTTCTTTGATTCTTTTAGCTCTGCTTACGTTGACTCGCCAACTGATTGTAATGAGGTTGGTTTGTTTGGCTGGTCATTATCTGGTGACATCAATCAAAATTGTTACATCAATCTCACTGATATGGCAATGCTTTTCAGCCAGTGGCAGCAGTGTAACGATCCCAATTCGCCGGATTTTGACGCATCTCTTTTTGCCGACCCTAATTCGATACCGTCTACTTGTCACGGCGTATGGCAAGCCAATATGGGTTTGGCGTCGGATTTAAATCATGATTGCCGGGTTGATTATCTGGACTTATCCATTTTTGCGGACAAGTATTTGAATTGCAATAATCCCAGCGACCCCAACTGTAACCAGAACTGGTAATATTTTTGAAATCTATAAGGAAAACATTAGGATGAAAAACACATGGTATGTTAAGAATTTTGCTGTCGTATTAGTCTTCACAAGTTTAATTTTAGTTTTAGCCGGCTGCGATAAACCAGACAATGAATATTCCGACAGAGCTGCAAAGATTTCGGAATTAAGTAATCAGATTGCACCTTTAAAGGTTTACAAAAACAGTCAAGCTATCGCAACAATTACGTTACTTCAGTCAATGGCTTGGCATGAAGCCCATGATGACCACGATCATGATGACACAGAGACAACAGCCTCTGCGGAAGCGGAGTCCCATCATTTTTGTTTAGGCGTTGCCATTGGCTATCAGGCTATTAGATATGCAACAAGCGATCTTTTTCCACAGGAGGTTCCAAACTCATCTGATTTTGATATTAAAATTAGCGGTTCGATGGATGGCGTTTGGGACATGCTAAGTTTTTATACAGGCAGGGATTTGCGATTTAAAGGAGAGCCGACAAAGCTGGATTTAGAAAGCTATATTTTTACTGCTCGTCGAATTTCTAAGGATAAGTCGCTGGTATTTTGTCTTCGGTCGGGACTGATTCCTGAGAAATTTTTTGTTCTTAAGAATCAGGGAGCCACTTGCAGTCATCGGGAATTAGGCAAACTTAAACAACAGGCCCTGCTGAATATCTTGTCTTCTAGCCCTGCAGATTGTTTTGAGCTTTTCGATCCCACTGATTAGTGATTTCGAATCAGCCATTGCGTTGAATATTGGATTATCCCCCTGCCCCTACTTTAGACTTGTCATTGCGAAGGGGGAAGATTGTCGAAGTGTGTCATTGTGAAATCTGCATTTCAGCGAGAACCAGTTTTTTCAATTCATGGCTTTACTTTTTTTTGCGTCTTTTGATTGTCATTTTTTTATTTTTTTCAGCTGCTGCAGGAGCGATAATTTTGACAGCCTTATTGACATTAGCAACTTTGAGTCATCCTGTCGT
>CBDUWP010000095.1:0-5049 GCA_965370955.1 uncultured bacterium
TCAGATCCCACAACCGTGACTTAACATTCGGATAGACTTTATGCCACGGCTGATGTGCGATTCTCAGCCCGACTTCTCCATAGACAATTTGTGTCGAGCCATATCTTCCGACATTAGCTCCATTGACTTGACTGGTTCTAAATCCGCTTCGATCATCATAACCATAGGTCGCAGCCACAAAAGGCACCAGCTTCAGCTTGCCCGCTTGAATAGGCATATCGAGTTCAGTTCTATGGCTGATGAAGGTAAAATCTCTTTCGCTGATATTGACCATGTGATCATTGCCGATTCTTTGTCTTAGCCTTGCCGCTTCTGTGTCACTATATAGGGTAAATTTATCATCGAACAGCGACTCTCCTGTCAGGTGAAATTCCCCGCTTGGCAACTCTTCCATATCGTCGGCGAAGTCGTTGATTCTCGCCTTTGCCAAAAAGGCAATTGCCCAATTATCTTTGGATTGTTTCAGATGGATATAGGTTTCTTTTTCTTCTACATGAAAACTTTTGTTGAAGAATTGTTCGATATATCTTTCGTCCGATGCGTAGCTGATTCCTCCTGTGACTTGCCAATTATTCGGCAGATAGGCTCTGTGTCTCCAGTCGAATTTGCCTCTAATTTTACTGCCCTTATCGATATCTTTTCTACTGGCGTGCCCTCCCAGCGTATCTTCACCTCTGTCTTTCATTACATACGCGCTTAGGTCTCCGAAATATTCTTCTCTATCGTAATCGATTTCCAGACCAGCCCCCGGCCCTCTTTTGCTATAGAAATCAACCGCTAAGGTGCTTTCGACTCCTTCTGGCTCTTTCCAGCCCATCAGCCTCGACAGATACCATCTTGTTTCGACAGCCGTTCCTTTTTTGTTATCGTTTCCAATGCTAAGACTTTTGATTGGCAGGTCCGGCCTTTCCAGATCGCTTCTTAGATAGGGCCATCTAAAGATTGTTCTTTTTCCGTATTTGACTCTGAGGTCTTCCATTTGCACATCGTATCTTCCATCTGCAGCTTCTACGGTTTTTTCTCCTTCTGCATTGACTGCCGTGATATCCGTAATAATAACAGAAGCTGCGGTCGCCGATAGCTGCGGCAGATAAAATTCACTGCTGGTCAATGTCACTTTGTCCGCTGAGAATTTATTTTCCGACACTTGCCTGATTTTCGCCGCCCTGACATAAATAGGTATGCCTCTATTGACATCAAAATTTTTCATTTCGGCATTTATTGCCAGCGCTTTTTTCTGATAGAAATCGTAATATAGTTCATCGGATCTAATGGTTCTATTTCCTTCAGCCATCACGACATCTCCGCTGATATAGACTGCTTTTATTGCCCCTCGCTCTGTTATCTGATCATTTGTTTCGACGTTGACTGTTTCTGTTTCGCCATCTGTTTGTGTTGAGTTGTCACTTTGATAATAGATCACCGCATTATCAGCTTGCAGCTCTAGCAATCCGCCATTTTCGTCTTTTTTCTGCCAGATATAGAATCTTTGCCTAATAATCGCCACATTTGTCCCATCAGCCAGTTTGATTTTATCCATCGAGATCGCATTTTCTCCCGCCGGCGAAAGATTCACTGGATACCTGAATTTGACTTGGCTTGCCGTTTCTTCTTGGGGCATATCACTTGTTGCGTTTGGATCGGCGGCAACTTTTTTCTCTTTGAATAGCTCCATCAGCAAGCCGTCAGATCGCGGCTTTGCTTTTGCGATTTTGGCTGCTTTTCCTTTTTTTGTTTTTTTGCCAGCCTGCGCTTTGCCTTTTCTGATAATGATTTTTCCTGACCCGTCAGCTTTTGTTGCGGCGTCGAGTTTCGTCACGGTTTCTTCTTTTGCTTTTTCAGTTGTTTTTTCAGTTGCCTTTGCGTAAGCTGTTTGTCCCTCTTGATCTATCCATTCTGGCACAATCGCATCTGTTTGCACGACGAACACTGGTCCGAGATTCACAGTATTAGAGACAGCCACAGCTTTTTGATAGAGTTCAATTTGCGACAGATCCGTAACAGTTTTGTTATCCGCCGTAACGAAGACTTGTCCTTTTACATCGAAATAGACGAACATTCCGTTTCCGTTTTCTAGAACTGTTTGTGTTAGTCCGCTAGTTTTTGCGAGTCGTCCTTTTTTGATGGACGTTTTACCTTCCATATAGATTTTCGCTCTATATTGGACTACCTGATTGCCTTGATTTGTTTCTACTTTATTGATCCATACGACAGCTTTTTCGCTTTGGAATTTGTTCGCCCCGATAGTCATATTGAATCCATCATTCATGACTAGCACATGTTCGCCCGGTTTTGGCTGATCAGCTAAGAGTTGCGGCGTTGTAATTTTCAGATCTTGCCCGACGAACGCTGCTGCCATGTCACCATTGACTGCCCAAGCCGCCGCTGCTATTGTGAGGATACTGATGAGGAAACACACTTGTTTTTTATGCATATTAACATTCCATTATTTTAGAGCATTTTTTGTAAATCTTTGTTATGCCTACTCGGTCAGCTTTTTTTGTTCGTTAAGTTACAAACAGCCCACCGGTCCTTGACATTAGATTATATCGCCCAGCTCTCACAACGCCAGCAAAAACCACAGTAATAATACTGATAAGTTGATTTATCTGTATTTTCGGTTATAGTGGGTTTTGTTCAAACTAACGTGGTCAAGGTGGGTAAGATGGCAAAAAAACAGTATTCCAAACATCAGACGAAGATTATTTCCAATTACTACCAGAATTTGGACACAATCATGCTAACTAAACTTAGCGAATTGGTTACTGATTTATATTTAGCCGATTCAGCCAAGAAGTCCGATTCTCTTTGGTCTCGCGTGGAGAAAGCCATGACGAAATTGAAGATCAAACCTTCGATCATTAGCCACATCATGAGTTGCCGCAGCGTTGAGATATTAGCCAAGAATTTGCAGGATTGGCAAAAGTTATAGCACGAGGATAAGAATTACAGTATAGAGATTGGCCCAAGCGCCGACCAGCCGCATACTTACAGAAGTGTACCATAAAGCAAGTATCCCATATCCAGATATCCCCTTTCCACGCTCCTTCGTCCAGAAATGGTGATTGCGGAGCATTTTCATCCGTCAGCACGTGATTCCAAGCTAGTTTCCACGCCAGATTATACAATTCCAGCAATTTCGGATTGTCGTCAAAGACTGGTTCCGGCTATTTTTTCATATCCAGCGGCACAGGATTCGGCGTATAGTCTGATGTTTGCATATTCACACTCTTTTATATAGAGTTAATTTTTGATTTGCAATGGTTATAAACCACATCGTTATATTAGCAATTGTTATTCTAAGTTTTTTTTAGACAATCTCTCTTTCACCGCTTATGGTTGCGTGATTTTGATCCGTAAGAGCATGGTGGTTTACTTAATAGTTTCCTTCTTTTCGCCAGACATCCAGAATCAGTTCATACCTTTGGAGTTTCATTCCTGTATAGACGCAATTGCTGGTCGAGAAAATATAACCGCCGCCGGGCATACCATGTTTCAGTGCATAGCGAGCTGACTCTATAACTTCTTCGTCCGACCCCGTATCCATAAGCCCGCAATTAACATTCCCAATAAGACAAATATCTTTGCCGTACTTTTTCTTTATCTCTGCAATATCGACACCTCCCTGCGGGTCCAGCGAATGTAAGGCATGAGGTTTAGCTTGTATAAGCTGATCGATGATAGGCATTATATTTCCATCGGTATGTTTAATGGTATAAAATCCCAGATCCCTATACCCTGCAATAAGTTTTTCAAGATATGGCATGATAAACTCGCTGCACTGCCCTGGGCTCAAGAAAGGCCCTGAATTAAAGCAATAATCACTGCACAGAGCATAGCCATCAAGCCCTCCATGCTTGGCAAATTTTTCAGCTTTATCCAGCGCGTCATTGATCTTTTCTTCCGCTTCAGCTTTCACTTTATCTGGATGATCGATCAATCGATATGAAAACTCAACTAGCTGGTCTCCGTTAGGTATTTTATATGTTGCATCGCCATGTATCATCAGGAAATATTTATCGCCGCTTTTTTCTCTTATGATATCCACCAGCTTCATTGCCTCGTCGAGATTATTTGGATTCTGGTGCAGGAGGATAGCATCATGCTCAAAACGCTCTGCCGTTTTAATATACAGTTCCGCCATATCCTCTCGATGCAACTGTTTTTCTTTTTCCTGCATCTGGTTCCATTGCCTATAGTTGCGATGAGACGGATGCACCCGTCCAAAGGCTTCCATTGTAGGAAAGAACATCAGCTCGAAATGCGGCACTCGGCCAACAACAGTACGACCTTCTAGGGCAGTTATCATTCGTTCTCGCGATGTTAATTTGCTAGTCATTACAACAATTCCTTTTATTTACATAGCTTTAGGATTTGCAATGGTTATACACCACATCGTTATATTAGCAACTGTTTATTTTAAGTTTTTTTTAGACAATCTCTCTTTCACCGCTTATGCTTTGTTTAATTCCGCAAGACGGATAATTATTGACGCAAACAGATAAACTTTTTGAAAGGATTTTTAAAAGCGAGGCTTAGGACTTGCGCTATCTAAATTCAGATTTAAAAGCATTAAAAATATAACTTTTTGAAAGGATTTTTAAAATGGCAGTTTACGACACCTATTCTCAGCATCCTAAACCTAGCCCGGCAGTGTTGATTGCTATAGCTATTTTAGCTTTAGTTGTCGCGATAGGCATAGGCGTTTCGACCTCGATTGTCAACATTAACGAGTCTAAGGTTGGGTTGGTAGAGAAGAAATTTGGCGGCGGCAGTTTAGCCCCCGGCAAGATTTTAGCTGCTGATGGCGAAAACGGTATGCAGGCTGCAACTTTAGCTCCCGGCTGGCATTTTTTCTATTGGCCATGGCAGTATAACATTAGCAAGATAAAAGTCACCGAGATTCCAGAGGGCGCAGTCGGCCTCATTCAGACCGCCGATGGTCGCAGCCTTGCTGACGGTGCGATCTACGCTCCCAAATGGGACAATCCCGACAAGATGCTCGATGCCAGCTATTTTTTAACAGAGGGCAATGGCTATAAGGGTCCA
>CBDUWP010000096.1:0-4966 GCA_965370955.1 uncultured bacterium
TATGCTTTAGCATGAGATCATACTGCTATTCAAGGAATATCAGAAGTTAGTGAAGAGGTTCGCTGGAGCTGATGCTATGGCTATAGTTGAACAAGAATATAAATAATTCAAAAAATTGGTCGATATACGCAAATATAAAAGGCTGGCGTCTAAACAGATACCGGCCTTATTTTTATTGATAAACCTGCCAGTGAAACCTTTGATTTGTATCAGTTTTTTGGTATAAGTAGCGGTAGAATTTCCTCAAATTAGACAATTAAAGAGCTATCATGGTGCATTTGGCAAAATCTAAAGAAAAACAATGGATTGTTCAGGCGATAACCGATGAGGCTAGGGCGTTTGCTCAAAAGCTGAAGGTTAGCCCGATGCTCGCTCAGATATTGATCAATCGAGGGATCGATGAAACAGATGAAGCTAAGGCTTTTTTACAGCCTAAATTGATAGATCTCATCGAGCCGGAAAAAATGCCCGGAGTCAAACAGGCAGTCGAAAGATTGAAAAAAGCTATCGAAGCTAAAGAAAAAATCACAATATATGGTGATTACGATGTCGATGGGATAACATCTGTTTCGATTTTATGGCAGATGATCCGAATGCTCGGGGGCAATGTTGATTATTATATACCGCATAGGCTCGACGAAGGGTACGGCTTAAACACGGAGGCAATCGAGTCGCTGGCTGAAAAGAAGACAAAGGTGATTGTCACTGTCGACTGCGGAGTTACTGCTATCGAGGCGGTTGATTTCGCCGGCGAAAAAAATATCGATGTGGTGATAACAGATCATCATCAATTGGCTAGCCAGTTGCCAAAAGCGTGCGCAATTGTACATCCATTGTTAGATGATGATTATCCCAATAAAGCTAGCTGCGGCGCAATGGTAGCATTCAAATTGGCTTGGGCATTGGCGATGGCTTTTTCGCCGACTGGTAAATTAGATGGACAAAAAAAACAATTAATGATCGATGCTACAAGTTTGGCGGCGATGGGGACAATAGCTGATGTTGTCGAGTTGGTCGGAGAAAATCGATCGCTGGCAAGTTTTGGGTTGAAAATTTTGTCGAAGTCGTCTCTGATCGGAGTCAAGGCTCTTGTCGAATCTGTCGGGCTCGAAGGCAAGGGACTCGATAGCGTGCATGTCGGTTTTCGACTCGCGCCGATGCTAAATGCCGCAGGAAGAATGGGACATGCAAGGCTCGCTGTCGAACTATTGACATCAGAAAGCAAATTGCAGGCTGTGCAAATAGCCGATTATCTGAAGCAGCAAAATAATCAAAGACGGAAATACGAAAAAAAGATTTTTAAACATGCTTGCCAAATGGTGCTGGCGGCAGGGCTGAACCATCCCGATAATAAATCTATCGTGCTGGCTGATGAGAGTTGGCATAGTGGCGTAATCGGAATTGTGGCGTCAAGGCTGGTAGATAAATTTCATCGGCCAACAATTATGATCAACTCGGCAACCAAAAATAATCTAGCGCAGGGATCAGGAAGGTCCATCGCGGGATTTAATATTTTTGACGCAATACAAAGTTGCCAAAAGAATTTGGTTGGTTTCGGAGGACATAAAATGGCGGCAGGGGTTAAATTGCTGCCGCAAAATATAGAAAAATTTGCCAGTGATTTTGAGAAATTCGCAAAAGAAAATCTGAAATATGAGGATATAGTTGAAAAAGTATTTGTCGATGTTGAAACAGATCTAAAGCTGTTGACTATGGCGGCTGTGACTGAACTGAATATGCTGCAGCCATTTGGAGCGGGAAATCGTGAGCCAATGTTTGTTACCAAAAATGTCACGCTGGCTGCTGTGCCGAGAACGGTAGGAGCAAAAAATGACCATTTGCAAATTACCGTGACCGATAATACGGCAACAGTGAAATGTATAGGGTTTTCAATGGGAAAATACGAAAAAAAACTGGCTAATCACAATTTTTCGATTGCATATTTACCGCAAATAAACCATTTTAATGGCAATTCGATGGTTCAACTCGTACTTAAAGATATTAGTATTACGGATTGAAAACACGACAAAGTATATTGAAAAAAATGATAATCAGGAGAGTTTGTAAAAATGTTGTATCCGGTTGATAATCAAAGCAGAGAAACAAAAGACCTTTGCGGAATTTGGGATTTTAAGGTTGATAGAAAAACAGTCGGCAGAACCGAAAAATGGTTCAAAGGGAAACTCAAAAATAGTATCATGATTCAGGACAGCTTGATATTATTGAGTTTCAGTTGGAAAAGGTGCTGCGGGAGTTTCATGAAAAGTTCAAAAAGCCTGTGATGATGACCGAATATGGGGCTGATACGATTGCGGGATTCCATCAGGATCCGCCGGTGATGTTTACCGAAGAATATCAATGTCAAATGTTTGAACATTATCATAATGTGTTCGATAAACTGGATTTCTTTGTAGGTGAGCATGTGTGGAATTTCGCAGATTTTATGACAAGGCAAGATGTTACCAGAGTTGTTGGAAATAAAAAAGGTGTGTTCACCCGCCAACGTCAGCCTAAAATGGCGGCACATCTTTTAAGGCGAAGATGGACAAAAGAAAAATAGCAATTGTTGTGGCTATGATTCAAATGGTGCGAAGGGATCGATAATGGTGTTCGCTGATATTTTACGGGCAGTTAGCCAAAGCAGAACGCCAGTTTGTATCGATTCACGCTCGGCGACTAAAGGATGCTTGTTCGTTGCTGTCAAAGGATGTGATTTTGATGGGCATGATTTTATCAATGAGGCTGTCGAAAAGGGCGCGGCTACTATCGTTTGTCAAAAAATGCCGAGCGATAAATCCAAAAACAAATGCCAAATCGTAACCGTCGATGATTCTGCTAAGGCAGCGGCGATATTGGCTCAAGCGTCATATGGCAACCCATGTAAAAAATTAATAAACTTGGCTGTGACAGGAACCAACGGAAAAACGACAACAGCTTTTATAACGAAACATATAATCGATTGCGCTAAACGAAAATGCGGCTTGATCGGAACTATTGTATATGACGCTGTGAGTGAAATTGTGTCGGCGCCCTTGACTACGCCAAATTGCGTCACTATAGCCCAAAAGGCGAGTGACATGGTTGCAGCTGGGGCAGAATTTATGGTTATAGAAGCGTCAAGTCACGCGATAGAACAGAGCAGAATCGCCGCCATTGATTTTACCGCTGCCGCCTTTACAAATCTGACAGGTGACCATCTCGATTATCATGGGACGATGCAGAACTATTTTGATTCCAAAGCGAAATTATTTGCTTCGCTCGGCGAAAATAATACAGCTGTATTAAATAGTCAATCGCCAGAGTCAAAAAAAATCGCTCAACAAACAAAAGCTAACATAATGTGGTATGGCGTTGATTGCGAAAGTGATATCTCGGCCTATATCAAATCGAGCAGTATCAATGGAACGAGTTTCACCTTCGGCTATAAAGATTATGTCGACACAATTACAACGTCACTAATCGGCAAATATAATATCGAAAATTGTTTGGCGGCGGCAGGCCTTGCAATAGCGGCTGGAATCGATGTCGAAACTGTTTGCGAGGGACTCGCGACCTTTGAAAATGTGCCGGGCAGACTCCAAAGAGTTGCCTGCGACAAAGGGTTTTCCGTGTTTGTAGATTATGCCCATACTGATGACGCATTGGCAAACGTGCTGTCGGTGCTTAAGCCGTTGTGTAAAGGTAAATTGGCGGTAGTTTTTGGTGCTGGCGGCGACCGTGATAAAACCAAAAGGCCGAGAATGGCAAAAGCAGCTGAAAAATCGGCTGATAAAATCATTGTTACAAGTGACAATCCGCGAACAGAAAAGCCAACTGATATAATAAATGATATCAAAAAAGGGTTCGAAAATAAAAATGATGTTGTCTTTGAGCCGGATCGCAAAAAAGCAATAGCAATCGCAATCGAAAATGCCGCAACTGATGATGTGATATTGATTGCAGGAAAAGGGCATGAGGATTATCAGATCGTTGGAACGAAAAAAATATATTTTAGCGATAATGACATCGCAACTGAAATCATTAAAAGGCTCTGATGAAACCAATTACAATACAACAATTGAGCCAAATCGTAAAAGCTGAAAAGATATCAGAACACGATGAGCTGGCCCGTGACATAGAAATAGATTCACGAAAAGTCAAACAAGGTGACTGCTTCCTCGCTATCAAAGGTGACAACTTTGATGGCCATGATTATATTGAGCAAGCTTTCAAGGCGGGGGCTGTTTGTGCTGTTGTTGAAAAAGGCTGTCACATTAAATCCAATAAGCCCGTCATAAAGGTTAATAGCTCAATAAAAGCGCTGGGCCTGTTGGCGAATTATTGGCGAACTGTTGCAAGATTTAAGGTGGTTGCGATAACAGGGTCGGTCGGAAAAACAACGACAAGGCAAATGATTGCTCATGTGCTGGCGAAAAAATTTGTTGTCCATCAATCGCCTAAAAATTTCAATAATTTTATAGGATTGCCACTTACTCTATTGACGGCTGATGAAAATGTCGAAATCGTGGTTGCAGAATTGGGCTCAAATCATATAGGGGAAATCCAGCAGTTATCGCTGATTGCATCGCCTGATGTTGCGGTAGTGACAAATGTTTGTCCTGCTCATATCGAGGGGTTCGGAAGCCTAAACGAAATCGCAAAAGAAAAATTGTCAATCGTAAAAGGGCTTAAAAAAAACGGGAAGTTAATCCTAAATGCCGACAGCGAGTTACTCATCAAACAAGCTGGCAAACAAAAAATTATTTTCAGCTCATTTGGATATAATCAAAAAGCAAATACTGTTATTGAAGATGCAAGTCACTTGCCTTCACAAAACAGTTTTGTCGTAGATGAAGTGAAAATTGTTGTCGGGTCACCATCGCCTGCGGCTGTAACCAATAGCGCGGCGGCACTAGCTTGTTGTAAATGGTTCGGAATAGATGCTAAACAGGTCGCCGAAATGATAGCTGACTGGCAGGCTGTGTCG
>CBDUWP010000097.1:0-4963 GCA_965370955.1 uncultured bacterium
GGCTGCTACGGCTGTCCATTTGCCTGTGCCTTTTTGGCCGGCTGTGTCCAAAATCAAATCGATGGTTGCATTGCCATCGGCATCTTTATAACCGAGAATGTCACGGGTTATTTCGATTAGGTAGGAGTCTAATTTGCCGCTATTCCATTCGGAAAGAACCTTGTGCATTTGTTCGTTGGTCATGCCGAGTCCGTTTTTCATCATTTGATAGGTTTCGCAAATCATTTGCATGTCACCATATTCGATGCCGTTATGAACCATCTTGACAAAATGACCCGCGCCGCCTTGACCAATCCAGTCGCAACATGCTTCGCCACTATCGGTATGGGCTGATATCTTCTGGAAAATCGGCTTGACTATCGGCCATGCAGCATCTGAGCCGCCCGGCATAATTGATGGGCCAAGAAGTGCGCCCTCTTCGCCGCCTGAAACGCCAGTGCCAACATAAAGTAAACCATTATCCTCAACCTTTTTGCAGCGACGAATCGTGTCGGGGAAATGGCTATTGCCGCCGTCAATTATGATGTCACCCTTATCCAAAAGAGGCAGAACCTGATCAATGAAAGCGTCAACTGGATTGCCGGCTTTGACCATGATCATCACCTTGCGAGGCTTGGCTAGAGAATCAACAAAGCTCTCAAGGGTCATGGCGCCAATAATATTTTTATCTTTGGCCCGGCCATTAACGAAATTTTCAACCTTAGAAATCGTACGATTATAGCAAGCAACAGTAAAGCCCTTGCTTTCCATATTAAGAATGAGGTTTTCACCCATAACCGCTAAACCAACAACACCTATATCTGCTTTTGACATCTTTTTAATCTCCGTACTGTGTAAATAAATTTTTCATGTTATAGTTTTTATTTTTCCTTCGTAATACTACATCCGCAAGGGCGTGGGGGGGTACTGTTAACGCTTAACCCGTGCGTTGCCGTTCCATATACTCCAAAGCTGGTCTTCGTCGGCAGGCTGAGCGTAATCGGTGAGCATTGTAGCGGCTAATGCTCCGCTGGCCCAGCCAAATCTGGCACATTTTTTCACATCCCAGCCCTTGAGTATCCCGTAAAGCAGACCGCCGACAAAACCGTCACCGCCGCCAATGCGGTCAAGGACGCCTATTTCACGCGGCTTGATGATTTCCCAGTCTTTGCTGTTTGTTACCAGTGCGCCCCATAAATGGCAGTTGGCAGAAACTACTTCACGAAGCGTTGTCCCAAAATATGTGGCATTGGGGTAGGCGGACTGAACTCTGCCGATCATCTCCTTAAAGCCATCGATTTTAGCATCAAGACCCTGACCGCCGGATTCCGGGCCTTTTATGCCAAGGCACAGTTGAAAGTCTTCTTCATTGCCGATCAGTATGTCACTGCGAGAAGCGATTTCAGAAAAGGCGGAGGCAAGTTCTTTTTCTCTGCCTTTCCAAAAGCTGGCTCTATGGTTAAGGTCAAACGATATTAACGAGCCGTTTTCTTTGGCAACACGGGCAATGTCAAGGCAGAACTTACTGGTCTTAGGAGACAGGGCCGCGATAAGACCAGAAAGGTGCACAATTTTAACACCTTCCTTAGCAAAAATTCTGTCAAGATCGAAATCATCGGCAGAAAGCTCTCGTCCGACTTCGCCGGCTCTGTCATTTTGAACCCTCGGACCGCGATTGCCGAAGCCGCTGTCGGCCATATTGATCTGGTGGCGATAGCCCCATGGATCGTTCTGCTGGAACTCAGGGCCTTCAAAATCCATTCGACGACTTTTGATATTATCCTTTATAAAATGAGAGACAGGACTGTCTTTGACAAATGCTGTCAAAACTTTGACAGGCATACCAAGATACGAAGAAACACTTGCAACGTTGCTTTCGGCACTGGTTGCCTGCATCTTGAAGGTGTTGCTGCAATGGAAAGGTTGAGAATCAACAGGAGTTAATCGAATGCCCATACTAGTTGGGACAAGCAGCGAATATTTTTTTGATGCTGTTTCAGCCATTATTTTGCTCCATAAATAGAATTTTATTTTTCCTTCGTAATACTACATCGCTAAGGGTGTAGATTCAAGCATAGGGCAAAGCCCGCAGGCGACAAATGCCACGTCCGTAAGCCCGTGGTGGTTTACTACGATTCAAATCTTTGCTGCCATGCCCATAGACCCATACCGGGATTTGAAATATAATATATTTCTTCGCCGTCAACAATGTTAAAGCCGTCTTTAAGAGAAGAAATGTCATAAATTTTTAGCATCTTATCGAGGTTAGCGTAATTAAAATTGACCGATTCAATTTCCTGCTTAGTCAATTTGCCGGGGCAATAGGTGATGCTGAATCTGTCCTCACTCGAGCCGTGTATTAAATGAGCGGCTGCGCTGAGATTGTTTTTCAACTCATCGTTGTTTTTGACCAGTTCTAAAACCTTATCCGTGCCAACGTAACCATATTTTCTGATTAAACGATCAATTTCAGCATCTTCACCGAATTCACAAAGGCCCGGCGCTAGCACTATCAATTCGCCGCCATCAGCCATCGCCATCCTTGTGCGATAAATTGATTTATTGCCAAGCCATGTGCTTTTATATTCCGATGGGTCAAGGTAAACGACGACTTTTTTCAACGGCTTATCGAGCATCTGGAAATTGACCTTCAAAGATAACGCAGCTGCTAAATTGAAGCATTGAATGTCATCGCCGATGAATAAGCCGCGAATGGCTAAATTGCCGTCAGTGTCATTGCTTAAAACCGTTTGAATGTAAACGATTGGCAAATCTTTGGCAAAATGGTCACTGGCATAATTGAGAATTTTTCTGACGGGAGTGTCGGCTCGGCCCATCATTCGTTCCATGCCATAGGCTGCGCCTAAAAAATGGCTCTTGTTAATGCCCTCTGCGCCGCCTGTGCCGATGAAAATATTCTTATTGTAATTGGCCATTCCGACAACCTCATGAGGAACAACCTGACCAATCGATAAAATGAGGTCGTAATCGCCCTCAACCAAAAGCTTATTAACCTGAGCAGGCCAGTCGAAATCGACTCGGCCTTGACTTACCTCGTTGACAAAGTCTGCAGGAACTGTGCCTAATGTCACCAAACTGTCACGCCAATTATGTTCGCGGAATAAGGCCAAAGGAGTTTCGCCGAACATAGTACTAATCTCTTGAGCAGTCATGGGGAAATGAGTGCCAAGTGCCGGCAAAATGTCCGTCAGAGCATCGCCGTAATATTGCCAAGCAAGCTCCGTTAATTCGCCGGAGCGAGAATGAAATCTTGTGAAATCAGGCGGAATAACCAAAACTTTTTTGCGTTTACCAAGTTTGTCAAAAGCTTCACCCAACGCCGTATGCAAAGCATCGCTATCTATGTCGTCACTTTCTGCACCGCGACTATAAAATAACATCTGTTGATCCTTACCACTAAATTAATGTTTTGATAATTGTTATTTGATAATTTATACGCCGCTGAAAGCTGAAAAGCCGCCATCAATGGGAACTGTAATGCCAGTAACAAATTTGCCGGCGTTACTTAAAAGCCAAATGACTGTGCCGTTTAATTCGGCTGAGTCGCCAAATCTGCCCATCGGTGTGTGATCAATGATCGTTTGGCCGCGAGCTGTTAATTCGCCGGTCTTTTCGTCAGTCAATAAAAAGCGATTCTGGTCTGTCAAAAAGAAGCCAGGAGCTATGGCATTGACGCGAATGGCTGTCGAATAATTCTGGCACATGTGAACGGCGAGCCATTGGGTGAAATTACTGATTGCTGCCTTAGCGGCTGAATATGCGGCAATCTTCGTCAGGGGACAAAAAGCGTTCATACTGCTGACATTTAAAATTATGCCGCTGGCTGAATCGGCCATGTCTTTACCGAAAACCTGACTTGGCAAAAGGGTGCCAATGAAATTTAAATCGAAAACAAATCTAATCGCATCAGCTGGCAAATCAAAAAATGATAAATCAGGACCAGTTGTGGCTTCTTTTTTATTGCCGCCGGCGCCGTTTAGTAATATGTCGGTTATGCCGAATTGTTCAGTGACAGTCGCTTTCGCTTCCATAACAGAATCCTTGTCCAAAACGTTGCACTTAACGGCAATCGCTTCGCCGCCAGCAGAAATTATCTCTTGGGCAACAGCTTGGCCGGCTGTGATATTTAAATCCAATACGGCAATGCGACCGCCTGCGATGGCTAAAGCCTTCGCCATCGACCCGCAAAGGACGCCGCCTGCACCTGTGATAGTAATTACCTTGTCTTTTAAGCTAAATAAGTTTTCCATTATATATTTACCTCTTAATTAAAATTTGTGAGGAGCTGATTTTGTCTAAATTTTTGCGATCAAATCGCAACCGGAAGCTGTCGGTCCGCCAGATTGTGCTACTATGGCATTTGCTCTTAAGCCCATCTTTTACTCCTAATGAATATGTAAATAGTTCTTGAACAAACACGCAATTTTAGGTATTTCTATGGCAAAATCAACTTGTAATCTGTAATCTAGTGTTAAAATTAGAAAAAACTTTCTAGTTGAAAAAAATGATGGCCCAAATCTTTGGCAAGATATGCTAAGTGAGGTTAATGACTGTGAAAATCGAAAATGCCGCAATTGTAACGCCGACAGCGGTAGTTTACGGAAATCTGGTGCTGGCTGACAAATGTCTGGTCATAAACGAAACGGCTGACGATTTAAAAAAATCAGCTAAAACGCAGGCTAAATATGTGGTGCCGGGATTTGTTCTGTTTGGGGAAAGGTATCAGCAGCTCAGTGCCTATCAGTGCAGTCATCGGAAAAAAGGATATCTTAGATGTCTATGGGCCAAACGAAATGACCAGTACGCATACGGGAAATCCGATCAGCTGTGCGGTGGCGGCAGCGAATCTGAAAATAATAAAAAATGAAGGATTAGTCGAAAATGCTGCGAAAATGGGCGAAATACTCTCTAATGAGCTAGCGAAAATCGCAGATGAATTTGCGGATGTTGTGGGATTTGTGGC
>CBDUWP010000098.1:0-4858 GCA_965370955.1 uncultured bacterium
TACACATTCCCAGCCCCGTCGCGCAAGCCAGAATCGCCCTATCAGCTTTTCCGCAAGAGACAACTTGCGACGCTTTATATGCCAGATCGGGATAATCCACAGGGCTATTGCCATCGGTGCCGACGTCGACACATTCATGGCCGAGTTCGGTTACGATGGTTTTCACCAGTTTTTTGACATCAAACCCTCGATGGTCACTGCCCACAGCTATAATCATTATTTAAACCCCTTTTTATACTCTGCCCGAAAACCAATTCATCGATTCGTTTTCTCACAGCGAAGGTAATCTCCTCAGCACAACTGTCATACACTTTTTGGTTCTGTCCAAATGGATCATCAATATCGCCATCGGGACTTAGCAGCATGATTTTTCCAGCCAACTGAGATCCCACTTTCGCCCCGAAACCCTCAAGGCCTCTCAAATGGCCGCTTGCCATCACAAACACAAAATCGCTCTTTTCCACAAGCTCTTTCGTCACAGGCGAACTAACATAGCCGCTAATATCCAGCCCTTTAACTAAAGAGGCTTTGACTGACTCGCAACTAACCTCTTGACCAGCTGCCGCAACAGTCCCAGCCGACAAGATATTATATCCCATTTCAGCCACTTGGTCAAGATCACAGTTTAACTTTTGAGCCAAATATTGGCGACAAAAACCCTCCGCCATTGGGCTTCGGCATGTATTGCCGGTACAGACGAACAACAGTTGTATGGTTGTTTTTTCAGCCATTGTTTTTGCATCCACGACTCCTTGCCTCAATAGCTCCAATTTTCGATAGTTAGCTTTAACCACGGTGCTGTTTGTTTGATATTTAGTTTTTCCGCCAGCGATGATAGCCGCCAACTGTCCGTCGAAATGTTTTCGTATAATTTTAGGCTCGACCGCCGCCGGCAATCCCGACAGATTAGCACTCGGCGCGACAACAGGGCAATCAGTTCCGATAGCTTTCAAAAACGCCTTTGCGATCGGGTCGCTCGGACATCTAACACCGATGGAATTATCTTTATAGAGACACTCGACAACTTCATTGCCAAGATTTTTTCTAACGCTATCCAAATCTTCATCGCTCAATTCAAACACGATAGTGACTGGACCGGGCCAAAAATTATCTATCAGCTTTTTCACCTTCAATGCTATCGTTGGCACATATTTGGCGATAACAGATTTGTCCGCGATATGGAGAGTGTAGAATTTGTCAGCTGGCCGATTTTTCAATTTAGCCAATTTACAAAGCGACTCTTTATCAGCCCGCGCCGCGATTCCGTAGACGGTTTCTGTCGGAAAGGCCACGAGCAGCCCGTCTTCTGCCACCAATTTCGCAGCTTGAGCGATCACGCCATCGCTCGTGTCAGTTATATATTTGGTATCCATAATTTCACTATCCATTGTTCCCATGATTCGCTAGAATCTGGATGATACAAAAAAAACCGTTAAAAATCAAGGGCAGATACAACCGTCAAAAAAGGAACAGACTCTAATGACAATAGGTATTATTGGCGCAATGAAAGAAGAAATCTCCCTTTTGCTAAAAGATATCAAGGATTGCGTTTCGACCACGATAGCGATGCGCAGCTATCACTGCGGCACTCTTTATGGCAAGGACGTAGTGATTGCCTTTTCCCGTTGGGGCAAGGTTGCCGCCGCCGCTACAGTAACGGTCATGATTGAGCGGTTCGGTGCAGGCTCGATCATTTTTACTGGCGTCGCAGGCTCAGCCGACAGCAAGCTCAAAGTCGGTGACATAGTCATTGCTGACAAGCTGGTTCAACATGACATGGATGTCAGCGCTGTTCTCGAGGACGCCGCTATGTTTGAGATTCCTTTGCTCGGTAAGAGTCATTTTTCGATCAAGCCAATTCTGGTTCAGCTAGCTTTAGAAGCCGGCGACCAATATCTTGATACGGATTTTCACGATTTAGATAAAGCTCAGCTCGACATTTTTGGCATCACTTCGCCTTCCATTTATCACGGCCTTATTGCCAGCGGCGATCAATTCATTGCCGACCCTTTGAAACTTAGCCGGTTAAAAGAATCTTTACCAGATTTGTTATGTGTTGAGATGGAGGGCGCATCTGTCGGCCAGATTTGTTATGAATATTCGATTGACTTGACAGTGATCCGCGTCATTTCCGATAGTGCAGATAACGGCGCTGCGATTGATTTTTTAACATTTGTCAGTCAGATTGCCAGCTTTTTCACTTGCGGGATTGTCAAACAGTTACTCACCTGCGACGCTGTCGATTAGCCCGTCCTCCGAAGCCGGATGCTAAACCTGCCGAAGTATGTCATTGCCAAGCAATCGCAACCATTTTAAACTTGTCATTGCGAGCGTCTTGTCCTCCGAAGCCCGCAGGGCGAAGGGGGAAGCCTGCCGAAATGTGTCGCTGCCCTGTGGCTAATAGTTTTTTTCCGGTCATAAAAAAAATCATCGCTTTGGTCGCCGCAATTAGTATAATCCTTTTATGACTCATTCTGGTTTAGTTCAAATTTAATTTGTTCCAGATTTTTCTGTCTTTTATATTTGGTAAATAATTCATGAAGTCTTCTGGTTTAGTTCAAGTGTATACTGGCGACGGCAAGGGCAAGACGACAGCTGCTTTTGGCCTTAGCCTTCGTGCCGCCGGTCATGGCAAGCGTGTTTTGATATATCAATTTTTGAAACCAGCCTCTATTTCAACAGGCGAGCGGTCAGCTATAGTCGCCTCTAATTTACCGATTGAGGTTCGCACTTTAGATTTTGATTGGAACATGTTGAATTCCCCCAAGAGTGAATCAGCTAAGGAGCAGGTTCGCCGTTTGATTTCCGAGAGTTTAGTTGATTTGACTGCCGCCGCGTCAGCTAAAACTTACGACATGATTATTCTCGACGAGATATGCGTTTGCCTTTCGTTGAACTTGGTAACATTTGCCCGGATCAAATCGTTTATTTCGGCTAGGCATTGTGACGTTGAATTGATCTTGACAGGCCGCGATGCAAACAGTGAGCTCATTGAGTTAGCTGATTTGGTTACGGAGATGAAAAAGATCAAGCATCCTTTTGATAGCGGCATACCAGCTCGCAAGTCGATAGAGTTTTAATTTAGAATAGGTTTTTGCTTATGCCAATGAAGATAGCTGTAATAATATGTGCTGCCGGCTCTAGCACTCGTTTTAGCCGGTCGAAGAAGAAGCAGTTCACGGATATTTCCGGCCGCGCCGCTTTTTTGCGTAGTGTTGAATTGTTTGCTGACAATGTTGATGTCAAGCAGATATTGGTATCTGTTTCAGCTGAGGACATGGAGTTAGCTTTGATTCGTTGGGGCGCGAATTTAGATTTTTACGGCGCGAAATTTTGCGTTGGCGGAGCGGAGCGATTTGAGACTGTCTCTCTTGCTTTGGATCATATCGGAGATGACATTGATTTGATAGCTGTTCACGATGCGGCTCGTTGTTGTTTGCGTAGTGATTGGCTTGATTCGGTTTTTTCCAAAGCCGTTGAAACTGGCGCCGCCTTATTAGCTTGTCCTGTAACGGACACATTGAAGCGGGTTTCTGATAGCTTAGTAACAGAGACGTTGGATCGAGCTGGGATTTATCAAGCCCAGACTCCTCAGGTTTTCCGCGCGTCGTTATTGCGGCAAGCCTACGCCAATTTGGTTAACCTTGACAAAGCTCAGATAACAGACGATTGTCAATTGGTTGAATCGTTAGGCCATAAAATTTCTATTATTGAAACTGACGCTACGAACATTAAGTTAACGACTTTCGGTGACATTCGCATAGCCGAGTCGATTTTGAAGAGTCGCGACATCGCCAAGCCCCGCACAGGCTTTGGCCCTTATTCTGAACCTCAATGGTAATACTCATCTGACGACACTTCGCCATATTTTTCAAATAAACCACCATGCCCTTCGGTTTTTTATTCAGCGGCGACAACTTCTTTGATTTGCGGTAATTTTTCTTTTAGCATAGCTTCGATACCATTTTTCAAGGTCGCTCTAGCTCCCGGGCATCCAGAGCAAGCCCCTTTCAGTTTAACTTTGACGGTATTATCTTTTTCGAGTGCTACAAATTCGACATCCCCTCCATGGCTTTGCAGGCTTGGCCTAACAGCTTCTAGTACTGTTTTGACTTGTTCTTCGAGATTTTCATTACTGTTGCAGTTGCATTGCTCGCACATAAAATTCGCTCCATAATTGGTTACAAGGTTATTTGCTTTTTCAGACTATCAAATTGGCTGATATTTTAATAATTAAATATTCAAAAAAACCGTAAAAATTTTCTCTGTCCCGTTTGCGCCTGTGGTGGAGGTTTCCCTCGTGCCGCTTCTTTCAACATGGCGTTATCCAATGGCTAATCAGCAACTAATTTCCGCAACTGGATATTTTCTTTGTGGTCAATATAGATACATTAACCTTTCCCAATCCCAGCCAACTCTAACTTCTGTTTCTTCGCCATATATTAAATAAACCGTCCTGTGCCATTTACGTTCTCGATATCTGTTTCGTGCCTTTGCTTTAATTATCGTTCGATTTTTTCTATCAGTTCATCACGTTGGGCATCAATCCTGTCCTGCTGGTCAAATAGCTCCCGTCGTTTGTTATTTCTGGATTGCTCAAGCTGCTGTGCGACCGATAATGATTATAATCCATTCACCGGTGATTCACAACATATTTTACCTCTGCCGCACAGCCCAATATTACCACCCGCACACCAATTAAAAGTTTGTCATTGCGAGCGGCCTGTCCTCCATAGCTAAATTCTGCGAAGCTTTAGCGAGACAGAATAGCGAAGGAGGACAATCTCTCGTTAAGGAACTGACCCAACCTCAAATTCCAATCGGTGCCTGCCCCAGCCAGCACTTTGCCGCCCACATT
>CBDUWP010000099.1:0-4813 GCA_965370955.1 uncultured bacterium
TTTCCATTTTTTACCCCTTTTTTTTAGGCCTATTGTCTAAATCTTATGAAAATAACGAAAATGGTGCGAGGATAGAAAATTTTGGCCGCAAAACTTAACTATTTCGCCTATTTTAGTGGGCGGGGCAAACCAAAAAAAAAATCGTGGGCAGAATGCGAGCAAAATTTGCAGTGTTGGTCGGCGAAAAAAAGTGGGGCCACCGGCTTGGAATTTGAGATTGGGTCGGTTCCTTAATGAGAGATTGCCGCGCTACGCTCGCAATGACAAACAAAAACAATTGGCCACAGGACTTCGGAGGACAAGCCGCTCGCAATTGTAAATGTTACGTAATTCGTGGACAAAATTAAAAATCAAGTAAATCAATATCCCTCTCAAAATCCTTAGAGGAAATAAATTCATATCTTTGAGCTTTATCAGATTTCTGCAATCCATTCGAGATTTCCAGAGTTACTTTGGTCGCCAAAATCGATATCTTTATCTTACATGTATCATCTCTGTGATGAACAACAGCCGCTAACAAAAATGACTTCTCCAAACCATCGCCTCTGCCATAATTAACAACCTCGTCCGGTTGAGCTAAACGGTAACCATCGTAAATCGATTCGTTCGGCATCTGACATAACCAATCATAAACCTCGTCAAGGGACATCGAGCCAGACAACTCAACGCAAACCGGATTACGCTCAATCGCTGCCTTAATAAAAGGCTGCCAATCGCAATAAGCCATGTCACGATATACATAAAAACTAAGGTCGGCTGTAATGCTGGTCGCGCGAATCGATTTCAAATAATCAATTACCTCCTGACGACTTTGATCAACAGATAAGTCAATAGCAAAGCTATCAATAAACGCTGCGCCATTGGGCAACTTCGGCTCGACATGCAAAAACGAACAAAGCTCCTGCAAAAACTTATCGACATTCTCGATAAAAGGTGATAAATAATCGCCAATTGCAGAAAAATCCGAGGCCTTTCGCAAATCTAAATTTTCATACTCAATAAAAGCACAAAATTGGTTACAACATATCCTGTCAGAAAACTTATACAGTGACAAGTCCTCATCGCTTACCTCCTCAAGCAATTTCTCAAAAGTGTCGTCAGCTATCCGCAAATTACTGCCATGCTCATAATGAAACAAAACTTCAGCTTTAGCGTATTTAGCACCACGCTTACATTGGCTACAGCAAAACTGAAAACTCGGCTGATATTCATGGTGACATCTTAAAAAATTGGCTAAAGTCAAAGTGGCCAAACCAACAGAAAGATAATCGCTAATGCTCTCGGAAAAATGTTCATAAGAAGCCGGAGCCATCGTAGCGTCTTCATAAAAACAATGGACAAAGCCAGTTTTATGAGAAACGATTGTCACCTGCTCATTACGAAGGGCACGCTGGGCCTTATCAGAAATGGCTGTACCGTTAAACCACATGCCCTTAGTGACAATACGCCTGTTATTTGTCAATATGCCGCCATTGATATCGATGAAATTCTGGGAATGAAGCGGCGTTAGTATCATATAAATATCGTCAAGGGGAATCTTGCAGACAACAAATGCCGCCGCAGCATACAATGCCGCAAAAGAAACACATTCGCCAGCGGCTTTTTCATAATTATCCTTATGCTTAAAAGCTTCCATCGCCTCAAGGGTTTCGGTCTTCCAATAGGGAATGACATTGCTGTCATATTTGTCCAGACCAAAATGACGGCGAATATCAACGTCAAAATAATACGCATCGCCATGATAACCAAAAAGCGCGTTACTGCTGGAAATATCTTCAGGGGAAATATACTTTGCAAATCGTTTCAGCTCGCTCACTTGATCAGTCAAGCCCCAAGTCTCTAAATCCAAATTGAAATCATATTCGTCCATGATAAACTGCTTCAACCGCATGAGCTTTTTCTGGCTGGTTTTGCCTTCCAACTTTTTGAAGCAATCAATATCTCGCCATCGCCACAGAACCGGGCTCATGATATTGGCTAGAACTAAGCTGTACATCAATTCAGGAAACACAAAAATTTCCATATCGGAAAGCGTTATAGCCGAACTATATTTTTCCAGCTGGTTAAGATCCATACGCTAATGATACTTGATTCTCATCATATCGTAAATTAATATCTCATTCTGTTTGGAATTATGATTTCATTCCCTAAAAAAAAGAGGCGATCCGCTAAAAAGCGAACCGCCCTCTTCAAAGTAAACAATTTATAATCAAATAATGTTAGTTGTGAGCGTCAAAAATAGTTTTGACCTCCAAACGATTCAATGCTCGATTGTAATAACGGAAATCATCAATTTTGCCGTCCCAACGCGAGCTGTCGGTTGAGCTTTTGGCAAGATGTAATTGGTGGCTGCTAGGTGATATGGGGCCGGTAACTGGTTTCTGGTCAACACAGTTGCCATCAACATATAAGCACACCACGTGGCTGTCATACGTTCCGACAATGAAATGCCACTGGCCGTCATCGAGATCTGGGCCGCCTGTGATTTCAACTTTTCCGCTGGCAGCGTTTCTTACCTCAAAAGAAGCCTTATCATTGCTAGAAAACTTGCCCATGCTCCAGCCGGCTCCGTCGCCATCGCCTTTGGAAGCAAAAACTGCGTCACTCATAAATGGCCAATCTTCAACAGTTACCCAAGCCATAACGCTAAACGAAACCGAAGCTTTCAATGCCGATGAATCTGGAATCCTGACATAATCGTAGGTAGACCAAGTGTTTTCAAAATCGTAAGCTCCGCCAACTTTGCCGGTAACGCGGTCAACAGAACCTGTTAATGTGCCGTTTTGGCCAAGACTGCCGGAGTCATAAACTGTTGAACCGCTGGACTCGTCAAGTTTCCACCAGCCTACTGCAAGAGAAACTGAAAGTTCCCAAACGTCACCCTTAGTGACACCGCTGGAACCGTCAACCTCATCAATTCGCCAATAATAAGTGCCTGATGAGGTGATGGAAGGATCGTAAGAAGCCGGACTCTGATTGCCTTTGAATATGCCTGAAGTGCTGGTTGTTGCGCTATTGACAGCACTATAGCTGGTTCCAAAATAAACATCGTGCGAAACGGCGCCAAATCCGGCATGCCATGTCAAGGGGACATCTTCTGCAATGCTCGGGATCGAAAGCGGACGAGGATAATAGGCTTGGGGATTATCTGTCAGAATTTGAACAATGTTATCACGCACTGCGCGAACAATGGCACTTTCATGTGTATAGCTGGATGCATCGTGCATCGCCCATGAAACCTGTTCGCAATATTGGCGGGCAGGCTCGATGCCAATCTTTTGGCCGAGCAGATAAAGATATTCATAATCCTCAACACCGTCACGAATATTGGCAAAGCGAATACTCGGAATCGGGCCATCGACACCTTGATAAAGCGTGCAGCCATCGCCCAGCGGCCAGCGAGGATAATTGTAATATGACCAGCGAACAAATTGCGAATCGTTCGGATCTATCAAGGTCTGTATATCAGTCATATTATCAACCTTCCAGCACTTGAGCGCGTCCAGCTTTTGATGGAACATCTGCCACCATATTACGCGACTCTCAATAAGAGGATAATTGACAAAGAAATTGGCATATTGCTGCTCGTACGGAATGGAGCAAATATAAGACCATTGCTGGAGGTTGTTGCCGGAATTGCGAATAGTTTCGCCAATATCATAATCATAGTACGGAGTTAATGGACAAATGTAATCCACAAAGTAATCAAGCATTGTGTCAACTGGATCGTCCTTGAAAAATTGTTCGCGATAAAGATAGCCATTGGTGAATCTCTCAATGTCAGGGAAATTAGCGTCAAGACGCTCGAAACAATCTGCCATCTGATTATACTGACTAGTCGTGTTAATCTCATTAAAGCCGTGTAAAAATGTCATGTTCCGCAAAGCTGTGGCATATGGCGAAGCTGACAATGAATTGAAAAAGCTAGTGAGCATGGCGTGATCAATCTCCGGAGGAGAAGAATTTTTGTTAATAAACGCGCAAGTATAACTGTTCATGCCCAACTCGTAATGCCGCTCCAATTCAGAAATAGCCGGCGGCTCAGGACGAGACTCCATGTCCGGATTTAGCTTGAACTTCGTCAGCATATAATCAGTATAACTAGCATCACGATTACCGACCGTAAGCTGATTGCGGCAATTGCCAGCGCCATCAGGCAAATTAATATCATAAACAGTGACATCCAAATTTATCTCCGTAGGCAAGCCATTGTCACTAGAAATCGTGATCGTACCTGTATAGTCGCCTGCGGCTGCCGTCTTTGGAGCATAGACCGTTATCCAAAGAGCCTGCGCGTGACCGTTTGGAATGTCGACAGTGTTTGTCGGCAAGATAACATCAGGCCACCAGCCATCTACAGAAGCATACGAACTAGTATAGGGCTGCTTAACATCCAGTGCTGTATTAGTCGCATAAACATAGCCGACAACGCAACATTCAACGTTACTGCTGGATATCACGTCACCGCCCTTAACGAGATTGCTCGATACGACCTTAACATTCGCCTGAGGCAAACCTGTATAAGGCAAAACCATCAGCTGGAAACTCTCATATTCATTGCGGGCCAGAGATATTGCAGCGTTATGATCCACAATGTAATCGTCTGGCCGAGAAGCTGGATAGATGCGATCCATACTGTCTGCGGTCCAAACGCCGTAACCATTTTGATACCAAGCAGGATACTGAGTGTCATCAAAAACAGTGAATGTCCAGAGCTCTCCACGAGTGATCGAACCAAAACCATCAATCTCATCAATACGCCAATAATAAGTCTCGCCCATTTCAAGATCACTGGCCGAATAACTATTAACGT
>CBDUWP010000100.1:0-4761 GCA_965370955.1 uncultured bacterium
CCAGCTCCAAAACCAGCTACCGCCAAACCTGTGATGAGGCCCTTAAGGTCAGGAAACCATTTGACGCAAGCAGCGATAGGGCAAACATAGCCCAGTCCAATGCCGGTTCCACCAATAATACCAATGGAAATCAGCATCAGTGGAAATGATGAACCGACAAAACCAGCTATAATATAGCCAGCACCGAGTGTTAAGCCGCCAATAATAGCAATGATTCTAGGACCGTATTTATCCTGTAATCGACCCGCTAAAATCATGGTGAAAGCGAAACTAGCTAAGCCTGCAGAAAATATCCAAGATGTTTGTGTTGCGCTGTATTGAAATGGTCCAGCTGGATCTTGGAGATCGCCAGTAAAAGCGCCCCAAGCATAAATTGCACCAAGAGAAAGTTGGATTAGCAAAGCGCCAACAACAACCAGCCAACGATTCATGACTTTTTCTTCAGCCATAATTATTTCCTTTAATTAAACTATTAATCTGTTTTATTTTAAACCAAAAAAATAAAATACGCCGGACGCATCTAAATAAAATGCGCCCAGCGTTTTTTTTATTGCAGCAATAATACTATTGCCGAATACTATCTGTTCTTGATGAGATTCTCTACTACAGATGGATCGGCTAGCGTTGAAATGTCGCCAAGATTGTCTGTGTTTTTTTCTGCAATCTTACGTAAAATTCTTCGCATGATTTTGCCGGAACGAGTCTTTGGCAATGATGGAGCAAACTGAATAGCCTCTGGAGCTGCTATCGGGCCAATCTCCGCGCGGACATGTTTGATTAGCTCTTTGGCTAACTCATCGGTTTCTTCAATGCCCTCAACCACAGTGACAAACGCGTAAAGGCCTTGACCCTTAATGTCGTGAGGTACTGGCGTTACGGCAGCTTCTGCAACACTTGCATGGCTTACGAGTGCGCTTTCGACTTCAGCTGTTCCCATTCTATGGCCAGAAACATTGACAACATCGTCGATACGGCCGAGAAGCCAATAGTCACCATCGGCATCGATTCGGCAGCCATCGCCGGCAAAATAAATATCGTCATACATATTGAAATAGGTGTCGATGAATCTGTCGTGATCTCCCCACATGGTTCTCATCATGCCGGGCCAAGGTTTTCTTATGCAAAGTTTGCCGCCTTCATTTGTTTTACACTGGGTGCCGTCATCATTTAATACGACGCTGTCAACGCCGAAAAATGGTCTGCCGGCTGAACCGGGCTTAAGACTGTGGGCGCCGGGCAAAGGCGTGATCATAAAGCCGCCTGTTTCTGTCTGCCACCATGTGTCAACGATCGGACATTTGCTGCGGCCGATTTTTTCGTAATACCACATCCAAGCCTCTGGATTGATTGGCTCGCCAACGCTGCCGAGAATACGCAATGTGTCAAGTTTGTATTCGGCTGGCCATTTGTCGCCAAGTCTCATCAAGGCTCTAATAGCTGTTGGGGCTGTGTAAAATACGGTGACGCCGAATTTGTCGCATATCTGCCAGAAACGGCCGGCATCCGGATAAGTCGGAACGCCTTCAAACATCAGTGATGTTGCGCCATTGGCAAGCGGCCCGTAAACAATATAGCTATGGCCTGTCACCCAGCCGATATCAGCGGTACACCAATAAACATCGTCGTCATGGATATTAAAAACGATTTTGTGTGTTATCGTTGTGTGCATCAGATAGCCGCCGGTTGTGTGGACTACGCCTTTGGGCTTGCCGGTTGAGCCGGAAGTGTAAAGAATGAAAAGAGGATCCTCAGCTGCCATCGGCTCGGCTTCGCATTGATCGCTGGCACCGGCCATCTCGTCTTCATACCATACGTCAAGGCCGTCTTTCATCTGGCAAGGGTCGTCTGTTACTTTGGCAACAATAACAGTTTCAACTGTTGGAGTGGTTTGGACAGCT
Organism: uncultured bacterium; assembly: GCA_965370955.1. Classification (GTDB taxonomy): domain Bacteria; phylum Planctomycetota; class Phycisphaerae; order Sedimentisphaerales; family Anaerobacaceae; genus CBDUWP01. Next base: position 1,899 of record CBDUWP010000100.1, read on the forward strand.
TGATCGACAATGGCTTTCAAAGGGATGTGTTTACTGCCGCGAATAGAAACGTTGGCAGTGATAATCATTTTGCAATCGGAATCGTTGACGCGGCCGCTGATAGCGTCAGCACTAAAGCCGCCGAAAATAATCGAATGGATCGCGCCGATTCTTGTGCAAGCCAACATGGCAATCGAAAGCTCAGGAATCATGGGCATATAAATAGCAACACGATCACCTTTTTTAATGCCTTTGGATTTTAGAACATTGGCAAACTTGCAAACCTCTTTGTGCAATTCCTTATAGGTATATTTTTTAACGTTGGAATCTTCATCACCTTGAAAAATAATGGCTGTCTTGTTCTCGATCGGAGTGCCAAGATGCCTGTCGAGACAATTATACGAAACATTTAATGTGCCGTCAGCGAACCATGTATGCTCTATCTTGCGGGCCTTTGTGTCCCATGTGTATTCGAGGCTTTTAGTCGGCTCTTTGAACCAGCTAAGGCTCTTTGCCTGCTCAAGCCAAAAGCCATCTGGGTCATCGACTGACTTTTGCCACATTTTGTCATACTGTTCCGTGCTATTGACATGAGCATTGGCCTGAATCTCTGCAGGCGGCGAAAATACACGATTTTCGTTCATCAATGAATTAATGCCTTTTTTCTCTTCTGCTGCCATAAAAAAATCTCCTTAAACACGTCTAAAACTACTTAACTACACGAACTCATACAGCAGTCAATCACGTTTGATTGTGTCCTACTGTGAAAGTTGCGTGTTATTCTAAACAAAAGAACGGCTTTATAAAGCCAAAAATCCGAATAAAATCTAAAAAAATGCTTTGTGAGGCGAGAAAATTCAAGAAATTTTGCAATCTTATTGGAAAATAACCGATAAACTCATATAAGTATTGGGGTGTTGTGCAATCTTATTTGTGTAATGGATTATGCATGGATTGCGACCAAGATAATATTGAACATGAATTTAAGGGAATGAAAGATGAAGAAAAGCTTTTTGTTTTTGGTAGTGATGGTGCTATTTCTGTGTTCTGCATTGGCTATGGCTGCTGAACAAGATTTGGGGGCTCCCGCAACAACTGCCAGCTCAGGCGAAAAATTAGGTATCACGTTGGATTTGACCTATGTCAGCAAATGGATGAGCAAAGGCGGCGAAGTTTACGGACAGCAGGGCGCAATGTTTGAGTCTATTACTATAGATTTCTGGAAAACAGGTTGGGGTGTTTGTGTTGCTCATCGCAGCGCTACCGGCGGTCAATATGCGAACAGGCAAAGACTTGATTATGCTGTTTTCTATGGCAATAAATTGTTTGCCGGTGAGAAAATTGAGACCAAATACAGATTCCAATGGGTCCACAAAAACTATTACACAACAAAACAACATTCAGCTAGTTATGACGAATGGAATTTTAAGTTCTCATGGCCTAAACTGTTGGATTGCGGCATTGTTCCAAGCTATATGTTAGCTTATGCATATCCATCTGAGACCGGAGGCGCCAATCGTAGAATAAGAGGTTTCTTGCATTTCTTCGGTGCAAAATACAAATGGAAAACAGATATGCTGCCAAAGCCTATTGTATTAAGTGGTGAAGCATGTTATAGAGACGGTTTTGGTGGTGGAGTTAAAACCCATGACTGGTCTTATGCTACTTTCGGTATCGCAACTAGTTTTGATATTGCTGAAAATTTGACATTTAATCCAGGCGTTTATCATCAGCTGTCAATGGATGATGCATTCTGCAAACGCGATGTCACATGGTGCAAGCTTAATATGAAGTACAAATTCTAAGAGTTTGTATTGAGATATATAAATATAAAAGGCCGGTCAAAATGATCGGCCTTTTATTATGCGCGTTAAAACCCTTTGATGATTAGCGGCAAGCTTCGGCTCCCTCGGCGACGATGGGTATACTGGCGATTTTTAACTCCTCCATTAGCCACAACTTTTGATTGTTATCAAGTTTTTTCAAGCCTTGATCTGAAACGGAATACGGCGTCAAATCGAAACCAGCTATTTTTTTATTTGCCAGATTCAGTGTCACCATATAGCCATGTTTTCTAAAAAACACATCGACAGGCTGATTGAATACGAAATTTCCGAGACTGTAAAATATGGGGCAATCATTGTACAACTCGATGCCTTGAGGGACATGGGGATGGTGAGCAATCACGCTGTCTGCGCCGGCATCTATTATTGTGCGATATGCTTTTGCTATATAAACCGGTGGAACGGGGATATATTCTCTGCCTGCGTGAGCTATCACGAGCACTATATCAACCTGTGATTTCAACTTCTGTACGGTCGTGATAACTTTGGCAATATCATGGCCGAATACGCCGCCTGTTGTAACAGCTTCTGTGTTATCTTCGCCTTCACAAAAATTGACGATGCCTATCGTGATGTCACCTGCTTTGACGATTAAAGGTTTTAAGGCTTGCTTGCGATCAATGCCTGCGCCGGTAAATTTGATGTCATTTTTTGTTAAAATGTCAAGCGTCTCTTTTAAGCCATCAAGTTCGTAATCTAGGACGTGATTGTTGGCTAAGGTGACGATGTCAAATTCCGCAATCTTTAGCGATTTGATGACTCTTGGATCGCCTTTGAAATTGGGCCCAGCTTTTATCCTTTGAGTCGTACTGGTTGTTATTGGCGATTCGAGATTGACAATGCTGAGGTCACTTTTTTGAATGGTTTCGAGCAGATCACCATAAACAGCGGCAGGTGACTGAATTATCAGATCTTCAAGCCCATAGACCGGAGCCCAATCGGCAGCGATTGTCACGGTAGTTGTTGAAGTCTTTGCGTCAGCATTATTTCTTAGCCATGACCCGTTTTTCCAATTTATCATAATTAAAATAAATATAATC
>CBDUWP010000101.1:0-4756 GCA_965370955.1 uncultured bacterium
AAGCGAAATCAAAAATAGCTACTCTTGGTTTACTCATTTAATATAATCTCCATCTAACTTGATAATTGCAAACGCGTCTATTCATCAAACCTTTGCTACAGTCTCCATCGCAATTTCACCCACAATTTGTGGTTTATCTATTTATATGGCCTCTGGCGCAACGCCTAGATCCGAATAACGGAAAACCGGCCCGTCCATACATACGTAATATTGATTGATTTGGCAATGGCCGCATTTGCCGATGCCGCATTTCATTTTTCGCTCTAAGTTCAGGAAAATCTGGTCATGAGGAACACCGTCTTCTTCCAATGCCATCAGAACAAATTTGTACATGATTGGAGGGCCGCAAACGAAAATCATAGAATCTTTCAGCTCAGACTCAATCTTAGGGATCAAGGTCGTGACAACGCCAACGTTACCGTCCCAACAATTGTCAGCTTGATCGATCGTTTCCAAAAAATGTAGGTCGTCACGCTTTTTCCAAGCTTCAACCTCCGAGCGGAAAAATCTCTGGCTCGTGCATTTCGTGCCTTGCAAAACCGTGACCTTGCCGTAATCAGCTCGATTATCCAAAACGTAATCGATGAAAGACCTTTGAGGAACGAGGCCGATGCCGCCGCAAATGAAAATCAGATCTTTGCCTTTGGCCTCTTCGATTGGATAGGCGCCATTGCCGCAAGGGCCGCGAACACCGAGCTTGTCACCGGCTTTTAAATGATGAATCTTGTTACTGACGTTACCGATCTTACGAACGACAATCTCAAAGCCGTCTTTTGAGGTTGGAGATGACGAAATGGAAATTGGAATTTCGCCAATGCCGGCTATCGACAGCTCGACAAATTGACCGGGTAAATATTCAAGCGGCTTATCATCTACCGATAAATGCAGATACATCTCAGTGCCGTTCATCAGGCGAGCTTTATTTACCGTAGCCAGCTGCGGCAGGTAAACATCTTCGTGACCACAACAATCACACATAAAAATCTCCTATTGTTAAAAGTCTACTGCAAAACTGTAATTATTATATAAATCACCACGCTCTTACGGACGTGACATTTGTCGCCTGCTGGCTAAAGTCCTACTGGCTTTGTCCTATGATGCTTAAGGAAAAATAAAATTATTCAAGACCCAAATCGTTAACGAGACGATTGTAAATCTTGACAGGATTGGCAATGTCTGTCAAACAGGCACTGACGCAGCGGCCGCAACCTACGCAGGCAATTTGACCGCCGATTTTAGCCGGTACATATTTACCTTTTCTGTAGAGCCTGTGCCGAATACGATCAGCCTGATCGTTTCTAAATTCATGGTCAGGGGCAACCTTAGTGAAGCCGTTGAGCAGGCAGCCGTCCCAATGACGTTTTCTGTCGCCTGTTGTAACGTCCCAATCCACCTCGTCGCGAACGTCAAAACAATAGCAGGTCGGGCAAACTAAATTACAGCTGCCGCAAGCAAAGCATGTTTTGGCTTGTTCCGACCAGATCGGATGGTCATAAGCTTTGTCCAAAAGACCCGGCAGGTCACTTGGAGTACATTTCAATTCATGAGCGTTCAGATTCTTTTTATTGTGATCCTGAAGCTTGGTCTTGGCCGCGAGATCGGCTTCTGAAGGGTCAGTCATTTCGGCGTCCGCAAAAATGGCAGCTCCTTTTTCTGTTGCGATATCTACGATGAAACTGTCGCCAATATCCGTCAATAATGCGTCATAACCTGTGTCAACTACGGCTGTCTGCATCGAAGAAGCGAAAGTGTTTTCAGATGGCTTGGTGACATCGCAGGCAATGATCGTGGCGCTATTGCGGCGGGTCATGTAGTGACTGTCATAATTATCCTGACTGAAAAGCTCGTCCATTTGACTGATAGCTACCAAATCGTATGGGTGTACGCCAATAAGCACAAATTTCTCCGTGTCATGAACCGAGCTGTAGCTTTCGCCCTTTGCATAACGCAAAAGAACCTCAGCCGGCGGAAGAAAATATTTCTTGGGGCCTGACATCGTGACGTCATAATCCAATACGAGGTCTGCGGCTGATTGAAGTTGATCGAAGGTGAATTTCTGCCCTTTGGCTGTCACGCCGTAAGTCTTTTGGTTTGAAATCAGCTGGCTGGCGACAGACGAAAAAGCCTTTTTGGTAATCTTCTTTACACTCATTTTGTGATCCTGACTAATTGTATAAATGTCGTGGTTTAATAACCTCAAAAAACAAGAAGCTATACAAAAAAAAATACATCTAAAATTCTACCACTATTTTAGGGATTGTCCGGTCAAACAAACGCCCCCAACTCGTGATATAGTCTTAGGTGCAAAATAAGTAAAAGATTATGTTTTGCTTGCGAGCCGACATTATAGGTTAACAAAGATATTTATCAAGCGATTTGTTGTGAGATTTCTTGAAATCTCAACGAGGCTGCATAATAATTGTGTTATTTCTAAATAACTTGACTTTGTGGGGCGTTTTGTTAAGCTTACTGATCTGTGGCGGAGAAATATTTTGGCCGAAAACAATGGTTTAGTGGATGTAAAAGCCCAAAAGGAGGGTTTAGTTGTGAGAGTTTTGTCGGGCATGCAGCCGTCAGGAAAATTGCATATAGGAAACTTCTTCGGAGCAATGAAGCAGCATCTGCAATTGCAAGCTGAAAATGAAGCGTTCTACTTTATCGCTGATTATCATGCACTTACCAACAATCCAAACCCAACAGAACTCAAGCAAAATTGCCTAGATATCACAATGGACTATCTGGCTTTAGGGCTAGACGCAGAAAAAACCGTTTTTTGGCGGCAATCAGATGTACCGGAGGTGGCAGAGTTCGCTTGGATTCTCTCAACCGTTACGCCGATGGGACTATTGCAAAGATGTACCTCATATAAGGATAAGCTCGCAAGCGGAGCAAGCCCCAATCACGGACTGTTTGCCTATCCTGTTTTGCAAGCTGCGGATATACTGATCTTCAAAAGCGAATTAGTGCCTGTAGGGGCCGATCAAAAACAGCATGTAGAGGTCACAAGGGACATCGCAGGCTATTTCAACAATATCTATAAAACTGATCTGCTCGTCAAGCCCAAAGATTATATCCTCGACTCGGTGGCTGTTGTGCCGGGCGTCGATGGCAAGAAAATGAGCAAAAGCTATAAAAATACTATCGAGATTTTCGAAGATGAAAAAATCGTGAAGAAAAAAATCATGAAAATACTTACCGATTCAGCTGGAGTCAATGACCCTAAAAATCCAGAAACATGCAACGTGTTCGCTATGCTGAAACTCTTCGCCGCAGAAGACGAGCAACAATCGTGGCAAGAAAAATATCGTAACGGGGCAATGGGCTATGGCGAAGTGAAAAAAAGGCTTGCAGAATTAGTGATAGCATATTTCCAGCCATATCGAGAAAAAAGGAAACAGCTGGAAAAAGATAAACAATATGTCGTCTCCGTGCTCGAGCAAGGAGCAAAGCGAGCTAGAACCGTCGCGAAAGAGTCACTAAAACAATTGCGGGACATCGTGGGATTGGGGAGTTTTTAGGTGAGCGAATATCGGGTTAATATCGATGTGTTTGCAGGGCCTTTGGATCTATTGCTGTATCTGGTGCAAAAGGACGAGGTCGATGTATACGATATCCCGATCGCGAAAGTGACCGCACAATATGTGAAATATATCGAGCTGATGAAGGATCTCGATATCAATCTGGCGGGAAGCTTTCTGGTGATGGCGGCAACTCTAATGCATATCAAGTCGGCGATGCTGCTGCCGAAAGTCGATGACGAACTCGATGGACAAAATGATCTTATCGATCCGAGAAGCGAGCTAGTGACACAACTGCTCGAATATAAAAAGTATAAAGATGCGGCAAATTTGCTCGATGATGCGGCTAAGCAACAGCAAAAAAGACATCGCAGATATTTTTCGATCGCGGACAAAATCGAGCCGGACACTGAGCCAAAGCTGGATCTAGATCAGGTGAATGTTTGGAATCTGCTCGAGGCGTTCGACCAGATTATGCAGTCAATCGGCGATGTTCCGGACATCAGTCATATTGAGGACGAAACGCCAATCGATTTGTATCAAATTGATATTTTACAAAGATTGCAAAGCGCAGGGCCGGTGACATTTGAGCGTATCTTTGGGCAGGCGAAAACCAAATTGGTAGCTGTTGGAATGTTTTTAGCATTGTTGGAGTTGGTTAAAGACGGTTTAGTTTCTGCGATTCAAGATGAGCCGAAGTCGCCATTGTATCTGAAATCTCTGACAGAGGATGATCCGGTCGAGGCGGTGCAAAAAACCATTATGCAGGCGAAAAAAGATTTTGAAATAGCTGATAATCAGCAAGAGAAAAACATGGCTGATGATGACAATGTTCCTGATGTCACTGGGGCTAAAAATGCCGACGAAGGCGCAGCTAAACCGGCGATAGAGATTGTTGAGATTCCGGCACAAAAGAAGCGGGCCTATGCAAGCGAGAAAACCACGAGCCTGAAATAGCTAAAATGTTCAGCTAAATAATGCAAAGTGGGCAAAATTCAGGGTCCAAAAATGACCATAAATCACTAAAACTTTCCATTTCTTTCCAAAAGTTACACACAAAACTGAAATGTCTACCCCTTTTTTGGCTCTGTTTGTTCAATATCTGGCTCAATTGCTGATGGTGAGGCAGATGAGAAAATAGAGAGTATTTGTCCTAATATGATAAAAATGCTTGCAATTTGCACTAAAAAGGGGTATTATGGGACGCTGTGGAAAATGGCGGGGAAGCCATCTTCACG
>CBDUWP010000102.1:0-4555 GCA_965370955.1 uncultured bacterium
CACATCTTTTAATACAGAACATTTTTTAGCGACTTGCACAATCGCCTGCAATGATTCGTCTTTACTGGCATATTCAGCTCCTGCGACGACACATTCCTTTTTTAGTACATCAATGAGTTTCATTTTCTTTTTTCCCTGTTTTTTTAATATGCCGCCAGGCTAACCTTTGCCTATAACAGCTTCAACAAATATATTATTTTCCATGAAATTTGCAAGCTTTATAATTTTCTAAACATATTTCGGCATTTTTTTTAAGCTTTTTCAATCCCGTCCTCTTAATAGCAGTATCGGCAAACATTTCATCGAATTGCTTTGGGCTCATATCTATAATTTGGTCAGGCGTTAGCTCGCCAATTGTCTCTTTTCTTTTTATGATGGAACCTGTTGCAACCTGAGATTTTTTGGTATAAGGACAAACCTCTGAACATATATCACAACCAAACACCCAATTATCCATCTTGTTTTTCATCTTTTGCGACACATCGCTATCAGACTCAACAGTTAAATAACTGATACACTTTCTAGCATCAAAACTGCCGTCAGCTGACAAGGCTCCTGTTGGACAATTTTTTATGCACTCTGTGCAATCGCCGCATCTATCGCGATCAATTGTCATCGGATCATCGGGAGCTAATTCGAGAGTTGTCACTATCTCGCCTAAAAATAATTGGCAGCCAAACTCAGGATTGATCAGCAAATGATTTTTACCGATAAAACCCAAACCGGCTTTGACAGCGACAGCTTTTTCTAAAATTGGAACAGAGTCAACACATAGCTTGAATTTGTAATCTGCTTGATCCACTGCTGCATCCTTGATAAATTTTGCCAATTCATTCAGCTTGTTTTTAATGGCAATATGATAATCCTGATTTTGAGCGTAAGCTGATATCTTCGCCAGTTTTTGCCTCTGGGCGGTAACTTTAATGTCAGCCTCTTTGGGTTTGAAATTACAGGCTGTAACAATAATGGATTTTGCATTGGGCAATAGTTTTGACGGGGCAATTCTTTTTGCCAAATGGCGATTCAAATAGTTCATCTGGCCATGATTGCCGTCATCTAGCCACTTTTTGAAATATGCAACATGCCTATCATCGAGCCGATCAGCATCTGTTATGCCAACCAAATCGAATCCTAGTTCAAGGGCTTTCTGCTTTATTTGGTTTTCTAGCGACATTTTTTTATCCAGACCTTTTTGGCCGATATCACCGAAAATTTATGCAAAAAAACTACTGCATATTGTTCACAATATACAAGCGACATAGGCTAAAAACAGGGTTCAAAACTGACCATAATTTAGCATAATTTGGCATTTCTTTCCATTTCTTTCAATAATTGATCTTTTTTTCTCCTTTTTGACTGTTTTTTCAGATTTTAAAATATGGATTTTGCATCTCTCATCGATTTAAATAAAAACCTGATTTTTACCTGTTTACAAGCTGGTCAAAAAGCAAAAAACAAAAGTTTTAGGCGATTTCTTTACCAGCGATTGTCTGTTTCGACAGATGGTTACTGCCAATAGCAAAATCTTCAAAATCATGTCAAATGAATTAAAAAACAGTGATAGCAAAGCTTAATTCGCAAAATTTAAGCAAAATTGAGTTCGATTTGATAAAATGCCATTGATAGTAAGTGTACATAAAACATTGGGCTAGGTGAGTCCGGTTTCTATGAAAAGATGTATGAATTGAAACAAGAACAAACAGCATAATCGGCAAGCCAAATGTTCATCTTCTGTTTGATGCCTCAAATTTTGTCGAGACTACTTCAACTTGATTGGCAAGCCTTTTTTGTTTGCCTTGTTCATGAAAATATTCACCTTACGGAAAAGATGATCGAGCTGAACGGTTGTTTCCAGCATTTCTTCATATAGCCGGCCGTCATTGACGAGACGTGCAACAGTACCATCGCCGTCATTTATCTTACAAAGCAATTGTTCAGTGCCAACACTCACTTTGTATAACTTTTCGCTAAGACCTATAGCAGATTGAGCTAACTCTTCAAAAGCGGCTATCGCTTTGACGCTTTCATCTGAGGCTTGTGACAAATTGGCTAAAATATTCTTGATATTTTCTTTGTTATTGCTATCGCCAACAATGCTATTGAAATTCTGAACTGCCAAAATAACATTATCAACCAAAATCTCGAGCTTTTTCTGGCTCTCTTCTGGTAAAAATGAATTAACCACTCCAACAGATCCCTGCAATAAATCGCCATCAGCTAAAACTGAGCCGCTGGGATTTTGGGCATCAAAAGTACTACGCGTTTGCAATTCTATATAACTGCTGCCAAGACCTCGCCGCATCAAAATAACATTGGTGTCAGAAGGAATGCGATTATAATCATCTTTTATATTCAAAGTGACACGTGTCTGATAATAATATTTTCCTGTTTTCGGATTTTGCAATATCTGAGGCGGATCCACCTTAGCTACCTTGCCTATAGGGTAACCGCAAAATTTAACCGATGTGCTCTGCTGAATACCAACAGATGTTGGAAATTTAACGTATAATTGGTAAGAATTTAGACCTGCAAATTTAGTGGGCATCTCTTCAAATTTCACCACCATCCAAACCAAAGCACAAAGCCCAAGTAATACAAAAATACCGACAAAAACATTATGCCTTTTTTGAATGGTTTCATAATCACTCATTATTGGCGACCTTTCAAATCTGCACTGCCTTCCATGAACAGCTCTCTAATAGCTCGAAGCGGATACCCGCTCTCATTTAATTTTTTTACCAACTTGATTTTGGTTATGTCACTGTCACTGAACATTCTGCGGCCAGTATCTGTTATCAATGATGGCTTGAGCACACCTATCATCAGATAATATTGCAGAGATTGGCCAGAAATGCCAGCTTTCTTTGCCGCTCGGCCAGTGCTAACCAATTTCAAACTCTTATCCATACAAAAATTCACCGCCATACAATTGCATCAGGATCGAAACTCTGCCGTTTTAGCTAACGTTAAAAAAGAATTACAAACACTAGCGTAAGTAAAATACCTAAAAATCGAGGATTTAGACGGCCTTTCTCCTTTTTTCGTCCATTTTGACGAAATCATACACAAATAATCCACATCCTGCTGCAAGATATGCTTATTTTGACGAAAAACCTCCCTAATTAAACGCTTGATTCGGTTTCGCACTACAGCATTGCCCACTTTTGTGCTAACAGAAATACCGAGCCTAGGGATTTGGCATTGATTTTTAGCAACATACAATATCAACAAATCGTCAATAGACCGATTCCTGCCAGCTAGAACTTTTTTGAACTGCTCATTGGTTAAAAGCCTCTGCCGTTTTGGAAAAAAATATCGAATCATTGCAACCTATAAAAAATTATCACGAAATACTAACCTATATGATATCGGACAAACACTTTTTGTCAAAGCAATTCAATCACCAAAAACAAGGCCTGAGGCAACAAAAACAACAAAAAAACATATAAAAATTATTTGATTAACCATACAAATTAGCTTAGTGTTGCCTGAAGTAAAAAACAAATGGAATTAACCATAGCCACTAGGAGCAATAAACATGAAAAAGGATGTTTTCAAAGTTTATTCAATACTAACTGTTATTATATGTCTTTGGATCGCAATCGGATATGTCGTATGGCAAACATGCAATCTTGACGAAAAAGAGATTCAACATATGGACCTATACCCAGAGCTATCGGGAATGGCCGTACCTGATTTTGCTCTAAATGACCTAGACGGAAAAAAACATCTACTAAGCAATTATCGAGGTAAAAACGTGGTCGTGGTTGTATGGTTTCCATGGGCTAAACGATGCAGAACGCAAATCGATATATTAAACAAACTGCAAAGCAAATATAACGAAGACGAATTAAAAATATTGGCTATAACCTATACCTCCAATGGTAATTCACTGGAACTTATCAAAAGTGTAGCGGAAAAAACTGTAGATCCAAACGCATCATATCTCAAATGGAGACAAAAAATGGACGACTACAGCAAAATTGATTATACCGTACTTTTGGCAAGCTTAAAAGAAAGAAGGCCTATAAAACTCAATAAGGATGAAGACCCAAACAGGCTACCTCTTTGTTGGCTGCTCAATTCAGTGACGGCTGTGCCTATGAATTTCTACATAAATCCAGAGGGCAAATTGAAACAAGTTACAGCAGGACTTGTGCCGCTGGAAAAAATGATCACTATCATCGAAAGCGAAACCAGAGATAATTACAGAGAAGATATAATAAAAGAAAAAACGACAACAGCTCTTTCGGCTAAATAACACATAATACGCTGAAAATATTGAAATTTTAGGCTGGACATCGTTTGTGAATTAGTATAAAATTTACGTTTTGACACAATTTAGCAAAATTAACCCATAATTAAAGGTTTGCATTATGGCTCATAAAAAAGGACAAGGCGCCTCAAGAAACGGTAGAGACAGTAACGCTCAATATAGAGGCGTTAAACTCTATGGCGGCCAATTAGCTAAGGCCGGCGCTATCATCGTTAGGCAATGCGGAACTAAGTTTTTTGCCGGAAGAAATGTGAAAATGGGGCGTGATTGCACCTTGTT
>CBDUWP010000103.1:0-4471 GCA_965370955.1 uncultured bacterium
AGTGCTAAAATATTATAGTCAACTTAGCTTTAAACAGATAGCAGATCTAAAAATGTTGCCGATTGGAACAGTGCTTTCAAAAGTACATCGAGGCTTAAAAAAACTTGGCAATGGTTTGGGCAAAAAAATATGAAAAATAAAAACATAAATAACACCGACAGCGACAAAGCCGTTTTACAGGACATTCAAGCTGGTTTTGAGCTGTTTGACAAAAATCCGCCGCCAGTGCCATCTGACCAAACATTAAGCATTATTAAACGAAAAATGAATAGCACCATCAAAAAAACTCGTCAACAAAAAGCTATCAAGAGATATATAAAAAGAATTATTTCTGTTGCAGCCATAGTTTTAATCTTGCTCACCATAAATTTTAAACTGCATCACTTTAAGCAGCCAATTTCAACAGCTCTAATAGCACAGGATTTATGGGAAGCTTCCGACATATCCAGTGATGACATATATACATCGACATTAGCCCAAGAAATTGACGAACTTAATAATGATATTTTTGCAGCAAAATTTGATTATACAACTGACGCATATCACCCTATTGAAACTGATAACATGGAAATTGAAATAATAAAAACTAACACAGATTTTTGGAAAGGGTAAAAAAATGAAACAACAAGCTAAACTATTGTGGGCTGTCTGCCTGATTGTAATTATTATTGGTTCAATCGCTTTTGCGGAAAAAAAGAATAATCGGCCGGGCCGAGCCGCTTATGAAAAGCTGGAAAATCAAGAGCTAACGGAACAACTCGCTCAACTTAAAGACCAAGATCCAGAAGCTTTCAAACAAGTTATGGACAGTATGAGAAAGAGAGAACAACGCCGCGATCTAAAATCAGATGATTGCCGAAGAGAATGTCCTGTTATCGATCAGAAAAACTGGCGAAAAGATAAAAAAAGTGAAAAAGGACTCAAAGACAAAAAACGCCAATCAAACCCACGAAATAAACGTGACAAACGCAGCAAAAGCGATAATCGCCGCGAACGTAAAGGCAGGACTATAAACCCTGAAAAATTAGCAGAATTTAATGCTTGGTTTGAAAAAAACTATCCTGACCAAACAAAAGAACTAAAAGAAATACAAGCTAAAGATCCAGTATTGTATAAGAAAAAAGAGGGGATTGCATATCGCAAATATGGCCGAATCCTGCGAGAAGAAAAGAAAAACCCAGAGTTAGCCAAAATTTTGAAAAAGGATATCGAGCTCAAAGACACTCGAAGCGAACTAGTAACAAAAATCAAAACATCGAAAGATCCCCAAGAAATACAAACACTTACCGACGAACTCAATGATGTATTGGCAAGCAGGTTTGACCTCATCGTTGAACGCAAAAAAATAGCTCATCAAAAATTACGCCAAAAACTGAGCGATATGGAAAAAGAAGTCGAAGAACTCGAAAATCAAGTTGATAAATGGAAAGATCCTGATATTAAAAAAGCTAATGTACAAGAACGGCTGGAAAATATTTTAGGAAAAAACAAGAACTTCAAATGGAATTAAGCTAGTGAGACTCGTCATAAGACTGTTAGTGAAAAAGAGACTCGGTGTGAAAACATTGGGCCTCTTTTTTATTATTGCTAAAGCCTGAAATGATTTCTATAATCTGAACTGTGCTAAAAATAGAAAAAAATATATATACGGTAAACCAAATCACCGGCCTGATAAAGCAATCAATTGCAGGTGGCCTTCCAAGCCGTTTACATGTTAGCGGTCAACTGACAAATTGGCGGCCGCATCAAAGCGGTCATTGTTATTTTGCTCTTAAAGCCAGTGACACCGTCTTGCCATGCGTCATGTGGAATAGTAATACAAAAAAAATAAAATTTGATCCAGAAAATGGCACAGAGGTCATTCTTAATGGTTATGTCGATGTTTATCCTCCGCAGGGGAAATATCAGTTTTATGCCGATTCAATGACACCAGCTGGCAGAGGCCAGTTACAAATACTGTTTGAACAAATGGTACAAAAGCTTCAAACGGAAGGACTTTTTGATGATAGCCATAAAAAACCACTCCCTAAGTGGCCTATGAATATCGGCGTTTTAACCAGCAAATCAGGCGCAGCTATTGGCGATATTTGTGACGGAATTAGCCAGCGATGGCCCTGTGCAAAACTTTTTCTGGCACCTGCTCCTGTTCAAGGCGCGTCGGCTGCCGGCAAAATCGCGAAGCTAATAGACAGTTTGAATCAACAAAATGATAAGCTCGATCTTGATATCCTCATTGTAGCCAGAGGCGGCGGATCAATGGAAGATATGTGGTGTTTCAATGAAGAAATTGTGGTAAGAGCAATTTCAAAAAGTAAAATACCAATCATCACTGCTATCGGTCACGAAATAGATACTACGATAGCTGATCTCGTTGCCGATAAACGTGCATCAACCCCAACAAAAGCCGCTGTCATTGCCGTACCAGATATCAAAGAAGTTTTAAGTGACATCGGCCAAAAAGAAACAAGGCTTAAAAACACCGCAATATCAAAAGTCACTCTAGCCAGCCAAACCCTTCAAATAATTACAGCCAGTACCATCTTCAAAAATCCAGCTACAATTTTTCAAAACAAAGCTCAGCAAATAGACCAAATCCAAAATAACTTCATTTTTTTGACAAGCCAAATAATCAATTCTGCAAAAAATCGTCTAAATAATTATCAGCTTAAAATCCAACAGATAGAGCCGCATAAATTACTCAAAGACAAAACAGTCGAGCTAAACAATATCACAGTAAATATCAAAACAGCAACAGCCAATCTTATAGCTGACAGCTGGGTTAAAATCTCAGCAGCCAAAAATAAGCTTTCTGCAATGAATCCCAACCGAGTGCTTCAAAGGGGCTACAGCATCACTATAAACAAAGCCACCAACAAAATAATAACCACAACCTCAGATGTCAAAATCGGCAGCTTATTAACCACTAACCTTGCTGACGGACAAATTCAAAGCAAAGTCACCAGCCAATCAAAACCGTAAAAAAAGCAATTTATCGGCTTGCAAAAAACAAACATCTGCGATATGTCACCACTTGCATCGTATCGGTAAACCTGTAGCGATCAAATCATCTTTAATTTGTTTGATAGTATATTGACCAGTATGAATCATGCTGGCAATGATAGCTGCATCTGCTTTTCCTTCGGTAAAAACTTCAGCCAAATGCGATGGGTTCCCCGCGCCGCCAGAAGCCACGACAGGGATAGTGACATTTTCAGCAATCATTTTCGTTAGTTTGATTTCGTAGCCATTTTTTGTTCCATCGGCATCGACGCTATTAACAACTATTTCGCCAGCTCCTAAATCCAAAGCCCTCTTCGCCCAATCAAGAGCATCCATTCCAGTTCGACAGCGAAAACCTTGTGTCGTGATTTCATAGCCACTTGGACATTTTTTCAAATCATCTGTTTTGACCGGATCCATTCCCAGCACGATACATTGCGAGCCAAATTCCCGAGCGCCATCAGCTATAATTTGCGGATTTTTAACAGCCAAAGAATTAACAGAAACCTTTTCAGCGCCAGCCAGCAGCACTCGCCTCATATCACGAATCGTTTTTATGCCTCCTCCGACAGCAAAAGGAATATGCACATTACGAGCCACATCCTTAACCATATCAATATCGATCGGCCTGCCTTGAGCTGAAGCTGTAATATCATAAAAGACAAGCTCATCGCAACCGCCATCGCTATAAGCGACAGCCATTTCAATCGGATTTCCCAACTCGATATTATTTTGAAATTTCACGCCTTTGGTGACTTTTTTGTCACGCACATCGAGACATGGCACTATTCGCTTGGTTAGCATTGGCCGCTCCTTTTGCAAAAATTCTTTAAAAACGTGAGTCCTATGGTTCCAGATCGTTCCGGATGAAATTGCGTAGCGATAACATTATCGCAACCTGCGATGCTGGTGAAATTGACGCCGGCATAATCTGTTTCAGCTAGTGACACTTTTTTATCAGAAACACAGGCGTAATAGCTATGTACAAAATAAAACTCGCTTTCTGTTTCGATATTGTCAAAGACTGGATGTTCTTTGGTGAAGCTTACTGCGTTCCAACCCATTTGTGGAATCTTGAAACTTGGATCAGGAGCCGCGAATTTTTTTATTTCGCCGGGCAAAAATCCTAAACACTTGGTTTGTCCATCTTCTTGGCTGGACTCGAACAAAAGCTGCATCCCAATACAGATACCGAGAAACGGCGTTCCTTTATTGATTACTTCTTCGATTGCTATCGCCATCTTTAATGAGTGGAGTGTTTGCATCGCAGAGCCAGCAGCTCCGACTCCGGGAAAGACCACTTTTTGAGCTTTTGCCACGGTGGCTGGATCATCGGTAATCCGACCCTCTTCGCCGATATGCTCAAAAGCCAGTTTGACACTGGTCAAATTTCCAGCTTTATAATCGATTACAGTAATCATGTTTTCCTTTTGTTATTAAGCGTGTTTTGTTAAACGCTAATAGTGATATC
>CBDUWP010000104.1:0-4424 GCA_965370955.1 uncultured bacterium
CGCTCCCACAACTGCCGCTAGTGCCGCCATAGCGATCAATCCTCCGCTCGGCACAAACACTTCCGCCACGATCAGCATTGCCGAGACGAGATACAAAACCACTGCTAATAAAATCCACCAATCCACTAACAATCCTCTCAATTTATTTTATTTATTTTTTCTTCGTAATGCTACATCGCTAAGATAGATGAAAGCATTCGGCAAATGCCACGTCCGTAAGGGCGTGGTGGTTTATTTGTGTTTTCGGACAACGACTTTGTTTCCGTTTATTTTCATTATTTCGACCACGATTTTTTCATCGATAAATTCCGCCTGCGTCACGACATCGACCACAGCTTCATCAAATTTAGCTTTTCCCGCCGGATGCAGATCCGTCATCGCTTTGCCAATTGCGCCAACTTGAATATTAGGAGCGTTTTGTGATTCTGGATATGTTGCTGCCGGTGCATTTTTTCTATTGGCATTTTCACTTGGCTCAAGTTCGAGTCCTGAGAACAATTTTGTTTTCGGCAAAAATTTCGACAGTCCGGCTGCCACAATTACAAACCCGAACACTCCAGACAGCAATCCGATCAGATTATATTTTAGCAGTTGCCATTGCAGTGGATTTTGCGGCCACGGTATTTGCTCCGGCGGATTTTTAATCATCATAGCGAACAGGCTGACCATGATGAGAATAATTCCCGCCCCTCCTGTTATTCCAAATCCCGGAATCACCACCAATTCGATCAATAACAATAGAATACCGACAGCCATGACAGCAATTTCGATCCAGTTAGCCAGATCGATCATAAATTTACTTCCGACTATGATAGCGAAACATATCGCCGCCATTAGCCCTGCGACTCCGATTCCCGGCGTTCTCAGCTCGGTATAGACTCCCAGCATTGCCGCCATAATCAAAATGCCCATAACCGTTGGCGAATTTATCCATCGATAGAGTTCTTCTGACCAGGTATTTTCCAAGACTTCGACATTGGTTTGAAATTTCACATTGTCGCGCTTTTGAAAGAACTCTAACATTTGATTTAGATCAGCCACCTTAGCCCTTGCAATGCCAAGCTTGACAGCCTCTTCAGCCGTTATAGTTAGAATTTGGTCATCTGGGACGATCAGCTTTTTATTTTTGATATCGTATTGCTTTCCATCAGTTGGCAGATGTGGTTTTGCAAAATACTCAGATTCGCCTGTCTTTTTATTTTCAACTTGCCAGACTTCCATCTGCATTGTCACCATAGCCGTTAGTAATGCTTCTGGATAATTATTAGCCTCTGCCGCTCTTTTGAATGTCACTCTGACAAAACTTTCGGACTTTTCTCTTTCGACTCCTTCGAGTTTCCCTTTCATAACGATTGGCGCACAGTCACCAATGGTTGTGTTTTCAGCCATGATAATATCTTGACATGACACGCTTATCATCGCCCCCGCCGAGATAGCTTCTGTCGTGACATATGCGACAGTTTTAACAGATTTCGCTGCTTCGAGTATGAAAAATTTCGAGATATCGTCCGCCGATTTGACTAATCCTCCATAGGTGCTAATTTCGTAGAAAACATAATCAGCTCCTCCGTCAATCGCTTGATTTGTCCGCCTTTTGATTGATTTATAGAGCCCGTCATCGATCATTCCTTTACATTCGATGATAACAGCCTTGACGGATTTTAGTGATTTATTTTCGTTTCCGTCCTCGGCAATTGCCATTTTCGGCAAACAGATAATCGCCATCAACATTATTACCGGCAACACAATAGATTGGTGCATAAACATCCTCATGTGGACATTTTACTTGCCCCCAGCTTTTTAGCAAGTACAAATCTCACCGTTTAGGGTTAAAATCACCCCAATGCGTCCCCGATCACAGCTTGTGCGATATTTGTCAGATGGTCACCCATTTTTTCAACATTGTCCACAAGGTCGATAAATATCAAACCAGCAACGGCATTGCATTTCCCTTGAGTCATTCTTTTGACATGCGTTTTTCTAAAATCCCGTTGCATTTGATTTAGAGTTTTTTCATATTCGATTGCTTTTTCCGCCGCCTCTTTATCATTATCAACCAATGCCTTCATAACAGCATTAAGCATGGAGTTAATTTCTCTATGGAGTTGTTCGCTTTCTTGAATAGCCTCATTTCCGAACTGGAATTTTTGTTCCATTTTCCTTTCAGCCAGTTCCACGATATTAACTGCGTGATCTCCGACTCTTTCGAGATCGTTGACTGCATGTAGTAGCACAGGCACTTCAGCTGCAATTCCTTCTGACAATTTTCTCGTAGACAGTTCTGCCAGATATGTTGTGATTTCGAATTGGAAATTATCGATAGCCTCTTCAGTTTTTCTCACTCTAGCCAATTTTTTTCGATCGCTATTTTTCAATCCGTCCATTGACTGGTTAACGCAAGAGACAGCAGCTTTTGCCATTCGGACGAGTTCGCTTTTAGCTTGTTGAACTGCGATAGATGGCGTATCCAGCAGATGCCTTTCCAGTATTGCCGGTTTGTCCAATTTTTCCGCTTCTTTGACAGGTATAATTTTGATGACGACAAATTCGAGCCATTTAATAATAGGCGTAAATACGATTGTGTTAAAGACGTTGAAAGTGCTGTGCGCGATAGCGATATGCACCATGATAGTCGCTTTTCCAAGTGCAAATGGTGAGATTTTTTCTATTAGACCGACATACCATCCTGAGGAAACCAATGGAACCATATACAGCACCCCGAGCACATTAAAGATAGTGTGTCCCATTGCGACTCTTTTGGCATTTCGATTAGCCTGCAGTGCGGCGATTTGCGCTGTAATTGTTGTCCCTATATTGTCTCCGAGAATAAATGGTATAGTGATTTGCAACACCTGATGCCAGTCGCCTGTTCCAAAAGCTCCTTGCCACGCTAGTACCTGAATAATCATAATGGAAGCCGAGCTGCTTTGCAGCAAGACAGTTATGACAGTTCCAGCCATCACTGCCAGAATAGGATTTTTTCCGAGCCATACTAGCCATTGCTGAATTTGTTCACTGCCCTTGACCGGCTCGAAGGCATCCTTCATAAAGCTAATTCCGACAAACAGGATTCCGAATCCCAGCAGGATGCTTCCGATATTTTTTATTCTTTGCTTATGCGAAGTCACCTGCATTAGGAATCCAATTCCGATAGCCGGCATAGCATATGCGGTAATTTTCAGCGATCCGATTCCGAGTGTCGACACCAGCCACGCCGTGAAAGTTGTCCCTATATTAGCTCCGAGTACTACGCACAGTGCTTGCTTTAGAGTTAGGAGTCCCGCATTGATAAATCCCACGGTAATAACGGTCGTAGCCGAGCTGGATTGTATTAGTGCCGTCACGACAGCTCCGACTAAGATAGCGATAATCCTATGTTTGGTTAGTGATTCGAGTATTTGTTTCAGCTTTGGCCCAGCCACTTTTTTCAGTCCATCGGACATAATTTTCATTCCGAACAGAAACAGTCCTAGCCCTCCAGCCACCCCAAAAATCATATCTTTAACAGGAAACGCCATTTCGCTAGCCATTCTTACTCCTTACATTCGCGTGATTTATTCTAAGCAGACAACATTAAACATTATTAAACATTTCAATATTCAGGCACTTGTACTGTTTTTTTCATTTATCGTCAACCGTTTTATTTTTGTAAAATTATCTACAATTATATCTTGAGTCATGGTTTTCAAAAGGTTACAATACCCGCTTGAACATGCGCCTGTAGCTCAATTGGATAGAGCGTTGGTCTACGGAACCAAAGGTTGGGGGTTCGAATCTCTCCAGGCGTATTTTTCTTTTTTAAAGTATGTCATTGCATTCGGTTCGCCCCACCTGCCGCCGTCACCATATTTCAACTTTGGATTGCTGCTTCCGATTGACATTACATTGATTTTGAACCGTTGTTTAGCCCCGCTATCACTATGGCGGGGTTTATTTTTCATTGTATTTTCGCCACACCCAATATCACCACCATGCAGGGGTTTGTTTAGATTGTGTTTCGTTTGTCTTCCGTAGTTGAAATGTGTCGAAGCCCTGTGCCAATTGTTTTTAACATCTCTGTGTTCTCTGTGGCTTATTGCTTTTGTTTGTCATTGCGAAGGAGGCCATAGGCCGACTGTGGCAATCTCGTTTTTTTATTTTTCCATAAAGCAGTCAGCCGCATGTTCGACCATGAGATTTGCTGCCAGTTCGACACACTCGGCGCATTTAAGCTTGTCTATTTTTCTAATATTGCGGCATTTTTCGCTTCCCGCTTTTTTCACAAAACCCTCAACAATTGATTCTTTCATTGCCTTGTCATTAACCATTGTTACAGCGGCAAATAGCGCTCCGCACATTCCGCCATCTGCTCTACCTCCTCCGAGCGATTTAGCATTAAGGATATCTTTTTCTGAGACTCCGATTTTTTTTTGGAATCCAGTGAA
>CBDUWP010000105.1:0-4396 GCA_965370955.1 uncultured bacterium
ATTAAATTGACCTTTTTATGGGAAATTGGTACATAGCCTACGGGCAATTTTTAATATTTCCTGACAATATATGCAGCATGGCAGACGTTACAGAAACATGAAAAATATACTAGAAAATCTTTATACGAAATATAATCATCGGCGATTTGTTCCGCCTGACCCCTTGCAGTTTGTTTATCGTTACAGCGATCGTCGTGACATGGAAATAGTCGCTCTGTTGTCAGCTGTTTTAGCTTATGGCAGGGTGGCTCAGATTGAAAAAAGTCTTATTCGCTTATTTGATTTTTTTGGCGACTCTCCTTATGAATTTGTTCTGAATTTCAATCCTGAAAAAGCTCGGCAATTAAAGAATTTTAAGCATCGTTTCACAACAGGCGATGACATTTGTGACTTGCTGATTTTACTGAAAGAGGTTTTGGCTAATTATGATAATTTGGAAGATTTTTTCTTGTTGGGATATAATGCCGATGACAGAAATTTAATGCCGGCACTGTCACAGTTTTGTCAAACACTAATCAAAATGTATACAACGAGACATAGTACAAAAGCCAGTCGCGGTTTGCGATATTTATTGACCGATCCCGCTGGCGGCAGTGCCTGTAAACGGCTCAATCTTTTTTTGCGGTGGATGGTTCGGAATGACGAAGTTGACACGGGATTGTGGAAGTTTGTCGATCAAGCCAAGCTGGTAGTTCCAATTGATGTTCATATGGGTCGGCTATCGAAAATCTTGGGACTGCATAATCGCAAAACAATGTCTTTGTCAGCGGCGATAGAAATAACATCAGGTTTTGCCGAAATTGAGCCTACTGACCCTGTTAAGTACGATTTTGCTTTGTGTCGGATTGGCATTTTGGACCATTGTACGGGAAAATTGCGGAACAGCTGCCAAGATTGCCAATTGCACGATTTATGCCTCGATTTTAGCCAAAAATAAAACAGCTAAGGTTCAAGAAATTTTCGGTATTATGCCGAAAAACTTTAATACAAGCGGGTTTGGGGGTAGTTTGGAAAAATTTTTATAAAAAGCTCATTTTTTTCTTGAACAATGCCGAAATAAGACTATTATAGTCTTGCATATAAATATTATGTATTTTGAAAGGTATTGAATCTTGGACGTATTGCGACGTAATACTGATTATGGAATGAGGGTGATGGTGACTTTAGCCCGTAATTTCGGTAATGGTTTGATGTCATCGAGGCGTTTAGCTACTGACGGCAATTTTTCTTACGAGCTTGGCTGTAAGATTTTGCAGAAGTTGCATAAGGCCGGTTTGGTCAAAAGCGCCTTGGGTCAAAAGGGAGGTTTTGCCTTAATCAAATCACCGTCGGAGATAACCTTTATGGAGGTGATAAATGTTTTGCAGGATGGCATTTGTTTAAACAAATGTTTGTCTATTGATGACAGTTGTGAATATCAGGCGGACTGTGCGATTAGTGAAAAATTGGCTCATCTTCAATCATACATACATAATTATTTAGGGGCGATTACGTTGTCGGATATCGTCGAAGCTCGAAATGGAAAAGATAAAAATTAAGGACATTTAAAAAATCTTGCCCACCATTAAAAAGAAAGGCTATTGTTATGTTTTGTTATCAGTGTCAGGAAGCGTTAAAAAATCAAGGTTGCGTTGTAAACGGAATGTGCGGCAAAAAAGGTGACAGCGCCAATTTGCAGGATCTTTTGGTTCATACCGTTAAGGGTCTGTCTGTTGTTGCCGAAAAAGCCGGTGCTGTTGACAAAGAGGTTGGCCACTATATCATGAAGGCTCTTTTTACAACCATCACCAATGTCAATTTTGATGACGATCGGCTCGTTAGTCTGATTCAGGAGGGCTTAGCGTTGCGTGACAAGATCGCGACTGGTTTAGGCGGCCTGCCGGATGTTGCGACTTGGCAGGGTCAGACCAAAGCTGATTTTTTGCAGAAGGCTGAATCTATTGGCGTTTTGGCTACAGACAATGAGGACATTCGCTCGTTGCGGGAGCTGTTGATTTATGGCCTCAAGGGCGTGGCCGCTTATGCTGAACATGCATCGGTTCTCGGCTATGAGGACGAGAGCATTTATCAAAATCTCGCCGAAGGCATGGCCAGCACGACTTGCGATTTGACTCTTGACGAAATGGTTGCAGCTGTTATGAAAGCAGGCGAAACAGCTGTCACAACGATGGCTTTGCTCGATAAAGCTAATACTGAAACTTATGGCAATCCTGAAATAACTTCGGTTAATATTGGCGTTGGCAAAAAGCCCGGCATTTTGATCTCCGGCCATGATTTGAAAGATATGGAAGAGTTGCTAAAACAAACCGAAGGCACTGGCGTCGATGTTTATACTCACGGCGAAATGTTGCCGGCGAATAGCTATCCAGCTTTCAAAAAGTACGACCATTTTATCGGGAATTACGGCAATTCGTGGTGGCTTCAGGACAGGGAGTTTGATTCTTTCAACGGGCCAATCGTTATGACGACAAATTGCATAACTCCGCCGAAAGATTCTTATAAGGCCAGAGTTTTTACTACAGGTAATGCCGCGTTTGTTGGAGTGACACATATAGCCGACAGGCCGACAGGCGGAACAAAAGATTTTTCAGCAGTGATTGAGATGGCCAAAGGCTGCGCGGCTCCTACGGAAATCGAGACAGGCGAAATAGTTACCGGCTTTGCTCACAATCAGGTTCTGGCTTTAGCTGACAAGGTGATAGAGGCTGTCAAAACGGGAGCTGTCAAAAAATTCGTTGTTATGGCTGGCTGCGATGGCCGTCAAAAAGGACGCAATTATTATACCGATTTTGCGATGGCATTGCCCAAAGATACGATCATCTTGACCGCCGGTTGTGCCAAATATCGTTATAACAAATTAGGTCTTGGCGATATCGGCGGGATACCGAGAGTTCTCGATGCCGGCCAGTGTAACGACAGCTATTCTCTGGTCGTTGTCGCTCTCAAGCTCAAAGAAGCTTTTGGCCTCGATGACATAAATGAGTTGCCGATCGTTTATAACATTGCTTGGTATGAGCAGAAAGCTGTCACTGTACTGCTGGCTCTGCTTTCGCTGGGCGTAAAAAACATTCATCTTGGCCCGACAATTCCAGCCTTTTTATCGCCTGCGGTTGTAGATGTTCTGGTCGAAAATTTCGGCATAGCCGGCATAACCAATGTTGATGATGATGTGAAAAAAATGATAGGTTGAGGCTTTTAAATATGGTACTGCGAAACATTATAAATATTGATGAAGATAAATGCAATGGCTGTGGTGATTGTGTCACCGCCTGTGTTGAAGGGGCTATAGAAATCATTGACGGTAAAGCCAAGTTGGTCAGTGAAACCTATTGCGATGGCCTTGGCGCTTGTATTGGCCATTGTCCTGAAGATGCGATAGCGATAACACAAAGAGAAGCTGACGAATTTGACCAGCAGGCAACAGACGCATATATGGCGGAGAAAAAAGATTTGCAGCAGCAGTGCAGTTTTTCTTGTCCCGGTATGATGGAGCAAGATTTGTCGATAAAAAAAGATGCTGTAACAGAATCGGCAGATGATAATGTTGCGGCAAGGTCACAGCTATGTCACTGGCCGGTTCAGCTAAAGCTGGTTGCGCCCGCTGCTTCATATTTGGCCGGCAGCGATCTGCTGTTTACGGCAGATTGTGTCCCCTTTTCGATGGCTGATTTTCATGATAAATTTTTGAAAAATCACAGCATAATTGTCGGCTGCCCAAAGCTTGATGACAGCAGCTATTATATCGATAAATTAGGCCAAATTCTCGCCGTTGCCAAGCTCAACAGCCTTACAGTTGTACGGATGGAAGTACCTTGCTGCGGAGGCTTGACACATATCGTTAAAGAAGCTATTGTTGCGGCCGGAGTGGATTTGTCGTTTAAGACATTTGAAGAAATCACCATCGGCGTTCGTGGTGACGTTATTAAAACAGAGCAGATTAAAATATAAATTTAGATAGGAAAGGTTATCGATGGATTTAAAAGGCAGCCAAACAGAGAAAAATTTAATGGGAGCTTTTGCAGGTGAATCGCAAGCTAGAAACAGATATACATATTATGCCAGCCAAGCTAAAAAGGAAGGCTATGTCCAGATAGCTAATATATTTACTGAGACAGCTAATCAGGAAAAAGAGCATGCCAAACGAGAGTTCAAGTTTTTAGAAGGCGGCGAGGTTGAAATTACAGCTTCGTTTCCAGCAGGTGTGATTGGCACTACTCTGGAGAATTTAAAAGCCGCTGCAGCTGGCGAGCATTACGAAACGACCGAGATGTATCCCGGTTTTGCTCTCGTTGCAGAAAAAGAGGGCTTCGGCGCTATAGCCAAAGTGTTCAGAGAAATAGCTGTTGCAGAAAAGCGTCACGAGGATAGATATGTTGCATTAGCTAAAAACATTGAA
>CBDUWP010000106.1:0-4303 GCA_965370955.1 uncultured bacterium
CGAACGGTTTATGATCGAAAAAACACCGGAAAATATGATCGATAAAATCATCAAGGCTGTCACAACCTCTATCAAGGTGAAGCCACAACGAATCTCGCCGGTGGAACCTCTAGCAGAAGTTTTCGATGGCCAACTAACTGGATTATGCGTGAAATCAAAACGATATTTCATCTTCAACCTTCGGCATCAATAATTCTATGTCGCCCTTTGCTAAAATAATGTGGCCGCCAAAGCGATGAACCAATACTGAATATAGATTTTCATTGAGGTCGGAAAAGACTATTTTACCGCCGTTTTGCCAGCCGTTTTGGCTGACTCTGAAAAAAGCCTTCTGATGCTGCTGATCAGTGTCAACGAGATCGTCAAATAAAACATAAACAATCCGGCAGTTGTTACCCAAATCATATTCCGAAATTAGCTCCTGATCCCAAAGGCCGTCATCGTTTATATTACCTGTCAACTGGGCAAGAGAATAGGTTTGCTCGGATATGTCAATTGTCACGGTGTAGCTGCGGTCACTTTCTGAAGCACCATAATAAGCCATCTTCATAGTGGATATAAATTGCTGCATCTGGCTGTCAAAACTGCTGTTGCCGATCTTATTGCCAACGAAAATAAACGATATCGTAATCAACATCGACAATATGACAACAACTGCTAATATCTCTGCTAGAGAAAAAGCTCGTTTGTTAGAAGCTATAGAGTTATGTTGACTCATTATTGAAACCTTGTCTCAAGCAATAATGATAATTCTTAAAAGTATGGTTTTAGATGGTCCTAGTTGGCGTCAGTGCTGTATAGATCGGCATCGTAGTCTTCGCCGCCTTCTTGGCCATCGGCGCCGTAACTTATTATGACGAAAGGTTTGCCGCTGTCAGGCCATAACTCGAAAATGAAATCATAACCCCATGCGTCTTGAGGAATGTCGGTTGTCTCAAGGTAGCCGCCGACAGCATAGTTAGGAATGTCACCTGTGTCTTCAACCAGAACATATAGGCCATCTTCCTCTGTGGGGAAATTGCCAGTATCCATCTTGAATTGATTGACGGCGGAACTCAAGAGCTTCAAATTCGATTTGGTCGTAATGACTCGGGCTTTGTCTACCTTGTCGGCGACAGTGACCACTACCTTAGCGGCTAAAAGGCCGAGAATTATTAAAATAGCCAGAAGCTCGACCATTGTAAACCCGCGTCTAATTGAATTTTTAATCCTATCGTTATTTCGTTTTGACATCTTACTAAACTCCAAAATGATTACTAATTATTTATTTTTCCTTCGTAATACTACATCCGCAAAAGCCTGCAGGCGACAAATCCCACGTCCGTAAGGGCGTGGTGGTTTACTTTACAGTTTGCCGCTGGATAATTCCAAAATCGGCAATATCGTGGCATAAGCAATGACGCCGACAACAAAAGCCATGCCAATGATTATCAATGGCTCAATCGCTGTGCTTAATCTCTCTATTACTATATCGGTTGAAGCCTCGAGATCATCACTGATATTTTTCAGCATTTTTTCCAGCTCACCGCTCTTTTCGCCAACCGCTATCATGTGGGCAATAGCTGGATTTATTACGCCGCTATCCCGCAAAGGAGTGGCAATGTCGGCGCCAGATAAAATCCGTTCCCGAGCTTGAATGATGGATCTTTTCATGATCATATTGCCTGTAGTGCTTGAAACTATTTTTAATGAATCGGCAACGCTAAGGCCGGCGTTTAATAATGTCGATAAAGTCGAAGCGAATCTGGCGACAACACGCTGTTTTATTAGATGGCCAAAGACAGGAAGCGACAATAAAAGATTGTCACGCATGAGGCCGCCTTTTTCCGTCTTGACGAATTTTTTGTAGCTAAAGCCAATAAAACCGAAAATCAAAATCACAACCAATAGCCACCAACTTTTACAAACATAGGCGACATTCATAAGCTGCTTGGTTATCCATGGCAACTCTTGACCGGTTCGAATGAGCTGCTGGGCAATGTTGGGAATGATGAAAGTAGTTAACGCCAGTACGGCAAAAATACAAAAACTGGTCAAAACGATTGGATAGATCATCGCAGTAATTATTTTGGACTCGACTCGCTGACGCTTTTCCATGAATGTGGCAATAGTCGAAAAGTTGGCGGCTATCGAGCCAGTTATCTCGCCGACCTTTACCATACTGACATACATAATGTCAAAGTAGTCATCGTAATCGCTAATCGCATCTGTAAAAGATTCGCCGCTGATGACCCGGTCGCGAATGTCTGTTAAAGCGTTTCTAAAACGCAAATCATTGGTCTGTATGCTCAAAACCGAAAGCGACTCCGTTAGCTTGATGCCGGAATTCAATAAAGTTGACATCTGCTTCGTGAAATCTATCAGGGTGTTTTTGTTGGATTTGAATCTGAAATTGCCAAAGCTCTGAACTGATATTTTCGACTCAGTGATCTTGGTCGGATGTATGCCGCGAGTACGCAGCTGTTTTCTGGCTACATAATCGCTTTCGGCGGTAATGGTTCCCTTGGACTTCTTGCCGCCTGAATCTATTGCAATATAATTGAATCGAGGCATAATTTTGTGATTTCTTTACAAATCCTAAGTTATGTCAGCTTGCGTGACTCTTAATATTTCACTAATTGTGGTCTTGCCGCGAAGAACCTTTCTAGCTCCATCCATTCTTAAGGTGACAAGGCCATTGTCAAGGGCGACCTTTTTGATTGTGCCGGCATTCTCCTTGTTATATACCAACTCTTTAATCTGATCGTTAATCAGCATGAGCTCGTAAATCCCGCTTCTGCCGCGATAGCCAGTCTGGAAACATTTGTCGCAGCCTTGACCAATGTAAAACTTGTCACCAGATGATGTTTCTAATATGCCGAGCTGTCTTAACTCGTGGTCAGAGGGAGTATATTCGGTTTTGCAATCAGGGCAAATCTTACGGACAAGCCTTTGGGCCATGACAGCTATCAAAGATGAGCTGACTAGATATGGTTCGACACCTAAGTCTATCAATCGCGTTACGGCACCGGCTGAATCGTTGGTGTGCAATGTGCTGAAAACAAGGTGGCCAGTTAAAGATGATTGTATCGCCATGCGAGCTGTCTCAACGTCACGAACCTCGCCGACCATTATGATGTCAGGATCTTGACGAAGCACGTGGCGAAGCGAGTTCGCAAAGTTCATGCCTTTTTTGGCGGCTACTTGCATCTGGCTAATGCCCTCGATTTGATATTCGATCGGATCCTCAATCGTCATGATGTTTTTCGCGGCAGAGTTGATCCTGTTCAAGCAAGCGTAAAGAGTTGTACTTTTACCGCTGCCTGTTGGGCCGGTCACGAAAATTACACCATGAGTGCGTTTCAAAAGTGTGTCAAATCGTTTCATCTCCTCTTGGGCTAAACCAAGTTCGTGCAGGCCATATAAAGCTGTGCTTTTATCGAGCAGTCGAAGGACGCTGCGCTCGCCATAGCTGGTCGGAACCGTGCTAACACGAAGATCAACCTCGCGTTTGCCAAGCCTTACGCTGCAGCGGCCATCTTGAGGCATTCGGCGCTCGGCAATATCCATCGCTGCCATGACCTTGATACGAGAAACAATCAAAGGCAGTACGTTGCGATTTAAGCTTAATGTGTCGTACAAAATGCCGTCAATGCGATAGCGGATCTGTATCTTGGACTCATACGGATGAATGTGGATGTCACTGGCGCGAAGCTGCAAAGCCCGAAACAAAATGTCATTGACCAAACGGATAACAGGCGGTCTATTTACTACGTCAAGCAAATCATCGCTGGTTCCAACCTCGTCAATAAGCTGATCGATGTTTTGGGAATCCAGCTCTTCTGCAACCTCCTCAATGATGGCCGATCTCTGCTCGTAAGAAATGTCAATGGCGGAAGTGATAGCAGTACGAGTCGCAAACGCCGGCTCAACTGCCATAGACGTTAGTTTGGATATGTTGTCCAAAATGTCGATGTCCAGAGGTTTTGACAAAACGACTTTGAGGGTTTTGTCGCCTGATTTGCCGAGCCCAATTGTGTAATGATGCTGGGCATAGGTGGCTGGGACATGCTCAATGAATGATTCAGGGACATCCTGAGCGTTGATGATGTCGAGATACTCGATATTTAGTGCTTCGGCAAAGAGCTTCAGTACAATGTCCTCTGTGAAAAAAGGGCATTGCAAAAGCAGCTTGTCGATCCGCAATGTCGAGTCTTTACTTTGCTGGAAAAACTCCGCCAATTTAGCTGGATCCATCAAGCTCGTTCGCTCGGCGGTTTTTATCAATAAATCCTTCATATTGTCCGTTATTTTAATCGGTTTT
>CBDUWP010000107.1:0-4272 GCA_965370955.1 uncultured bacterium
TGCTTCATGATATTGGCAAGGCGATTGATCAGGAGATAGAAGGCGGCCACCCAGCAATTGGCGCCAACTTCCTGAAGCGTTTCAGTGAATCTTCGATTATCTTAAATGCAGTGGAAGCTCATCACGGTGACATAGTGGCGGACAACCCATATACTCCGCTTGTTGCGGCAGCTGACGCTGTCAGTGCTTCACGCCCTGGCGCTCGCAGAGAGACATTGGAACGTTATGTAAAACGTCTGGAAAAATTGGAGGAGATAGCTAAGGGCTTTACTGGCGTCAATAATGCTTATGCCATTCAAGCTGGCCGGGAGATCCGAGTAATCGTAGATTCCAGTAAGATTGGCGATGACGTAGCAGCTAAAACTGCTCGTGATATTGCCAACAAGGTAGAGCTAGAGATGACCTATCCCGGTGAGATACAGGTGACATTGCTTCGCGAAACTCGCTGCATTGAGTATGCCAAGTAAACCACCACGTTACGGACGTGGCAAAGGAAAAATAGATTTTCGATACGATTGGCAAAAAAATAGTATTAAGGTGTCATTGTAATAATGAAGCTTAAAATTTTATGTATAGGTGACGTTGTAGGCCGTCCGGGCCGTCAGATTCTCGCTGAGAAGATTCCTAGTTTTGTCAAGTCTAACGAGATTGACTGTGTGATAGCCAATTGTGAAAATGCCGCCGGCGGCAGTGGCCTAACCCCTCAAATATACAAAAAGCTTTTGAAATACGGGATCAATTTAATCACTCTCGGCGACCATGTTTACCGTAAGAAGGAGATTATTCCGACCCTTGAATCCAACGACAACATCGTTCGTCCAGCCAATTTATCATCTAGTTCCTCCGGCAAATTAGTTGGCTATTACCAATCTTCTAAGGGCCACATTATTGCTGTCGTGAGTTTGATTGGCCGCGTATTTATGAACCCTTCCGACTGCCCTTTCAGTGCCATTGACAAGTTGCTTCCTAAGATCAAGCTAAAAGCCGACATAATAATCGTTGACTTCCACGCAGAGGCTACCAGTGAGAAGATTGCGATGGGTTATCACCTTGACGGCCGTGTCAGCTGTATGTTCGGCACTCACACTCACGTTGCGACAGCCGATGAGCAGATTTTATCAAATGGCACAGCCTATATTACTGATGTTGGTATGACTGGGCCTCATTTGTCTGTAATTGGCCGTAAGGTTGAAAACATCGTCAAATCGTTTCGGACACAGATGCCGTTGCCTTTTGAGATTGCCACTGGTGACGTTCAGATAAACGGATTATTGATTACAGTTGACAGTAACACGAAGAAAGCCGTTTCTGTTGAGCGAATCCGTTTAGTTTCCGATTTGTATGACGACCAGAATTACGACAGTGACGACGGCAGACCCAACAAAACAGTTCCCTTGCATTAGTTTTATGGCTTATCATTTTGGCATTTTTTTATTTTGCAAACAGCCCGAATCATATATAATAGCATTTGTGATTACGATTACTTTCGCGATTTTTTAGAATTTTTATTGGAGTCAACATGTCAGGACATTCACATTGGGCAGGCATCAAGCATAAAAAAGCGGCGAATGACGCCAAGCGTGGCAAGATATGGAGCAAGATAGCCCGCGTCATCATTGTTGCTTCTAAGAGTGGCGGCGGCGATCCGAACCAGAATTTATCTCTTCGTTATGCGATCGACAAAGCCAAAGACGCCAACATGCCTAAGGACACGATTGAGAAAGCCATCAAAAAAGGCACAGGCGAGGGTGCAGACGCCGCCTCTTTTGAGGAGGTTTTGTATGAGGGTTATGGTCCTGAGGGCGTAGCGATCATGGTTGAGGCCTTGACTGACAATCGCAATCGTACGTCTCCTGAGATGAAGCGTGTTTTTGACAAGGCCGGCGGAAGTCTCGGCACTAGTGGTTGCGTCAATTGGATGTTTGAGAAAAAGGGTTTGATTTTGATCCCTTCTGCCGATCACGATGAAGATGTGATAATGGAAATAGTTTTATCAGCCGGCGCAGATGACATGACTACATCCGGCGACAATTTTGAGATAACCTGCAATCCCACTGCTTATGAGGAGCTAAAAAAAGCCGTAACGGATAACAACATTGAAACCATAGTATCAGAAATAACGATGCTTCCTCAAAACACGATTCCCATTAAGGACGAAACCATAGCCAAGCGTATTTTGAAAATGATTGATTCGTTTGAGGATCATGAGGACGTTCAAAACGTATACAGTAACTTTGACATTTCAGCTGACCTTGCCGAAAAGCTTTCGTAATTGTTATCAACCTTTATTGATTAGGTCGTTTTTGTTTAGCGACCGCGATATCATATTGTTTTTGCGACAGCTTTCCCATTGGCTTTCGATTGGGATAGATTTTAGCAAACTCTTTTTTGTAAGCCTTTTCGATTTTGACCACTTTGGCATAATTTTCACTAGCTAATTTTTCATCGCCCAGTTTTTTCGCCGTTTTTGCCAGAGCAAACCTAAGATAGCTGCTATTTGGATAGAGATAAAGGCCTTGCTGAGCGAATCCCATTTTCATATTTAGGCTGTCGGGATTATATTTTTCGATATAGCTATAGATATTAACCAATTTTTCAAATGTTTGAAAACATATTGGATTTCGTTTTGCCGCCGCGATCAGCAGGTCTCCAGCCCTATAGGGCAAAACTTCATTAGCTGATTTTTGATTTGTTTCAACCGCCAAATATTTTTTCATTATGAAATTGCTATGATTTATCAAGGCCGCGTTTGAGAGTTTGTCACTATCAGCTGCGATTTTGAAATACTCACAAGCTTTGTCGAAATCGTAAGGAGCAGTCATTTCCGCTTTTCGACTAAAAATGAACGCCTTCACTGGCTTTGCGATTCCGTATGAAAATAAGCTCACAGGCAAAACGACCGCGATAGCAACAGCCGTGATTTTCGCTCTTTTTGTAGATAGCGACAAACACTGCCCTGCCTGTTTTTCCACAGAGCTATTATTAGCAAACGTTGCCAAAAAACAACTTAAGATAACGCAAAAAGCCGTAAATATTGACGGTTCAAAGATAGAGAAGTCGACCATATTTTGCAACAGCACTGCAAACAGTCCAAATGCCAGAAAGCCATTTACAAAAACATTATTTTTGATTTTTGCATCATTTTTTGGCCTAACCATTATCGCCATCAGCATAAAACCTGCCATAAAGATAATCGCTCTTATTATGCTCAGGATAAATTCGCCCGCAATGTCACTAGCGTTTAGAGTTGCCGCTTGCGTGACAATTGGCTTCAGAGCGATCACCAAACCTATAACCAACGCTGCCGCTGCAACAACTTTTGTCGACATTATAGCCTTGGACTTTTCCACTGTCACTTTAGTCATGCCGAATAATCGCGTGACAATCAGCACAACAATCCCGACAAAGCTCAAGCATCCGACAATTCCAAATTGGCAGAGCAAGCTCAAGATAAAATTATGCGGATCAGCCACATCTTCCACCGCCCCCATCATTTTATATTTGTAATAATGATTTGCAAAGTTTCCTCCTCCGACTCCGGTGACATTATGGCTGAACATTTTCGCGCTTGCAGTCCAATATTGCCATCTCAATTGCATACTGACTCCGCCTGGCAGAGTATTATGGCTTCTGCCAAACCCCACAACAGCTAAAGCGATAGCCGCAATACAGATAACAACCAATAGCGTCGCGATTTTCGGCTTTCGTTTAATAACATTCGCCAGCAGCACATATCCCGCCGATGCAACAGATGCTGCCGCAAAAGCTAAAATAGCTCCTTTACTTTTTGTGACAAACAGAGCAAATAAAAACATTGCTAAAAATCCCGCCATCGCCGCGACAGATACTAGCTTTAGCTTATCTTTTCGATTGCGGTCGCCCAGCCATTTAGCGATCAATGCAAACAGGGTAAATACGCCCAACAGTATAAATGTCGCCGCCGAGTTAGAGGTCATAAAAAAGCCAGCCGGTTTTTGCGAATAGATTCTTTCCTCGAGCATAGCATGATTTATCGTTCCCGGTTTGACGCCGAACCCCTCCATCACTTCGGTTTGATTCGCTTCATATTTAGCGATCATTTCCGGAGCCGCTATAGCATATTGCGACCAGATTTCAAATGAGCAAACGACCGCGACAGCCGCGACAGCCATCATTGCCAGCCTCACTTTTTCTGCCGAGTCGAGCAGTTGCACCAGTAGTATTGCCAAGAGAATCGGCGTAGCGATTGCTATCAAACTTGTCATTGCAATTCTTTTATCCGATGCCGCTAGA
>CBDUWP010000108.1:0-4205 GCA_965370955.1 uncultured bacterium
AAAAAGGTTTTACACTAGTTGAAATTTTGATCGTTGTGGTCATATTGGGTATCTTGGCTGCTATCGTTATTCCGCAGTTTTCAGACGCAAGCGGAGAAGCTAAATTGAGTGCATTAAAGAGCAACCTCCAAACAGTTCGTTCACAAATTGAGCTCTATAAAATTCAGCATAATTTTGAATTGCCAAGTGCCGGAACTGCAACATTTGTTCAAGCCATGACATCAAAAACAACAAAGGCTGGCGCAGTTGATGCTGCTGGTGATTGTGGGCCTTATATTCAAGCGGTACCTGTAAATCCTTTCAACGATTTAGCAACAGTCGAAGAAGGAACCGGAGCTCCTGCAGGCGGAAGTCACGGCTGGTATTTTAACACAAGTACAGGCAAATTTAGTCCTGATGATGATGACCACAAAAATGATTAAAGAATGATTGCAGCGGAATTTATTTCCGGTTCAGCAAATGACAAAATAAGGATCGAGGATGAAATACGGCCGGCTGAGTTTTACGAAACTTGTCGGCCTTTTTCTTGTTGTATGAAAATGTAACCTGTATTTTTCAAGTTGTAAATTAAGCCATGAACAATATGAAAAAATATCAAAAAGCTTTCACTCTCGCAGAAGCAATGATCGCGGTGGTTATTATTGGAATTGCGGCGACAGCTTTGATTTTGCCGTTTAATGTGTCGGCGACAAATCAACATCATGGAGCTGTGATGACTCTGTCTTCTAAGCTGGCATCGGATTTGATGCAGAGAACACTTAACTCTATAAGAAAAGATATCGCTGATCCGAATACGAGCTTTCTGAATATAGCGGCTAAATATGACGGCTATCAAGAACAGCAAGGGCATATATTGGACGCAGAAGGAACAGAAATCGCAGATGATACATATGACCTGTTTGGCCGATCGATTAAATGTGTGTATGTAAATCGGCTAGCAGAAAACGGCAATGATTCTTATAAATTTATGAAGGTGACAGTTAATGTGTTTTTTAATAGTGACAAGAAAATATCGCTAAAGCGTCTTGTTACGGATAGGTGAGTTAATGATGAATAATACGAAAAAAACAGCCTTTACTATGGTCGAAGTGATTATATCGTTGGTGATCGTGACAATGGTGCTGGCGAGTATCGTGTCCTTAACCTATGCAGTCGCAGTAACTACAGAGTCGACAGATGATAATTCTAAAGTACAGGCTCAATTGCGAATCTCAACAATGAGAATCACAGAACTGATAAAGCATTGCAGATTGATATGTCACCACAAAGAAAATAATCTCGCTATCTGGGCAGCTGACGACAATGAAGATGGACAGATAAATCTAGCTGAACTTGTCTATATCGGAAGCGATTCCAATAAAAATTATTTGCGAATATTGAAATTTCATGACGAAGACAGAGTCCTGCAGCTTAACCAAATAGAACTATTAAGCAATTTGGCTAATTATGATACAGAAAATTATACCGAAAGCTTTCTTCTTCCAACCTGCAGTAACTTGAAGTTTACGCTGGATCAGGATCCGCCCTATACGCAACTAGCGAGTGTGGGATTTGACCTATCGGAAAATGAGCAATCGCATCATTACTCAACCGATGTGACTGTTGGTGCATGGGCAGGCCACTTGTTAAGCCTTGATGGCTCAGCTATCGTAACTGATGATGATGAGGGCAGCGGCTCAGGCGCCGATGATTCTGACGATGATGACCCAAATGACCCAAATAACTGGTGGGATGATATAGACCCCAATGACCCAAATAGCTGGTGGGAGATAGACCCAAATGACTGGGAAATAGACCCAAATGACTGGGAGATAATTATAATAGAACCTATAAAGCCGCCAATTAAAAAAATAAAATTTCCAAAGCCGCCAATTGCCTCGCCATGGATGTAATGATAAAAATGATGACTGATATCGCAAAATTACACAACAAAATCAAATGTATAAAAAGAAATGGCCACCGGCGTGACAAGGGCATCATTTTGGTGATCGTGTTGATGGTGGTGATGGTTGTGTCGCTACTGGCTTATGGGTTTCTGTCACGAGGGAATCTGGAAATGGTCAGCGGAAGCAATTTAATGATCAGAACTTCTGTCGAAAATACTGCTGAATCAGGTTTGGAATATGCCAAAGGTTTGCTCATAAATCCGCAGGATGCAACGGGCGATTACTGGACGGGAACCGCAGGAGCTGAAAAATGTTTCGACGATGATTATTATGAAATTTCCGTCTCAAAACCGGCAGGCACAGGCAACAGGTTAAATTATGATGTAAATGTTGCGGCATACCGGCTTGTCAACGGTCAAAGATTGTCGCAGTGCGATTTGAGCGCAAAGCTAAGACTCGATCCGGCTGTGGCTCTTAAAACAATCAATAGCTGGTTCTCATACGCAGCTATCGAAATTGTAGGGGATGTCTATTGCGGCGGGGCCTTTTCTGGGAACGGCGCTATAAAAGGCGATCTCTATGCTGGTGGACAGATATTTAACACTGCCAATATTACAGGTAGAGCTATCGAACGTACCAATTGCCCAATCAAAAATTATGGCCATTTCCCAGCTCATGTCTGGCAAAATTATTATATCAAAAATGATCCGGAAAGTGCACTCGTCTATAGCGGGGCTGATTACGATCGTCAAAATATCAATTTTAATCCTAACTCTGCTAACAAAGCTGGAGTCGTATCCTTTACGCAAAATTTGCATATAAAAGGCGGAGTGCATGTGACGGGATTTTTGATGGTCGAAAGAAATCTGTATGTGTCGGGAAGCGGCAACACGATTACGGCTGTTAAAAATTTTCCAGCTCTTTGGGTCGGAGGAAAAATAATACTGCAAGATGGAGCAAAGCTTACTGTTAAAGGTCTCGCTATGACAAGCGATGTGGTTACTGTAATGGCAGGAGCAAAGAATGTAGATTTAAGAATAAGAGGAGCCTTGCTGGCGAAAAATGGGATCACCGGCGTGGCTTGGCTTGTGGCTGGTAACAAATGTAAAATAATCGCCGATCCAGAAAAGGCTTCCGTAGAAACATGGGCAAATCCGTCCACTGCGTTTCGATTTAATCCCGCAGGCAGCGCCTTCTTCAAAAGCATCAAGCGAAACTGATCTCGCGAGATTGTTTTCGCAAATCTGTTACAATTATTATCGGGCTACGGTTAGTTAAATCCTGTAGCAAAACCTTCCAAATGGCATAAATTTTACCAATATCCAGTGGTAATTATTACGGTTATAAGGTCTCTAGCGGCGCATAATGCCCCTCTGGCGGGGATAACTAGGGCTTAAGTGGCAAATGTCGCCAAAAGCATAAAAAAATAATTATTTTAGCCAAATCTTAGCGGCTTTTGTCCATAGCTGCAGGTTAAGCAATCAACTGTATAGGTCGAAAAAACCTTTAATTACGGCTTTAGCAGGCTTTTAACGAAAAAGTGTGTTGATATGATGCTGCCACGAAAAATAATGAATGGCTCAAGTGGATTTTCTCCGCGCAATAAGCAGGAGAAGACATTTGCCAAACGCGCATCCAGCTTACGGGCCTTTAGCCTGTTTGAGTTGTTGGTCATTGTGGCTGTTATGGCGATTCTTGCTGCGATGGTGGTTCCGATGGTTGGATCGGCGGCACAAACAAAGCTCAGTGCAGTAGCTGACGCGATCGCATCTGATATCGCGATGGCTAGAGAAATGGCGGTTATGTCAGGCAGCAGCCGAACAGTTGTGTTTGAAAAAGAACAAAATAAATATGCAATAAAAGATAAAAATGAAAATGTTGTGGCTCACCCAATCAAAAAAGGATTTGATTATGTCGTAAATCTCGATGATGACAGTTTGACTGCGGGAGTTAATCTTACGGCGATTGATTTTGATGGAAAAGAAGAAGTGACATTTGACAATATGGGCTGCCCGTACAAGGGCAAAAAAACTGATTATGCCCTAGCTGCTACAGGGACTGTCACTATCTCAATAGATAGTATGTCACTTAAAATAAGCGTTAGTCCAGATACTGGATTTGTAACTGTGTCTTCACTTTAGAAAGAATGTTGTATGGTTAGTTTTGGATCAAAGAAAAATGAAATTAAGCCTATCGGTTTAGATATCGGTCACGGCTCTGTGAAGATGGTGCAATTTGTAAATGCAGCAGGAATTCCAGAGCTTATTGCAGCTGATATGGCTGAGCTCAATCATGATGCCAATGAGCCGGAAATGATGA
>CBDUWP010000109.1:0-4203 GCA_965370955.1 uncultured bacterium
GAATCCCGCCTTCTCCGTTTTTTGGAGGGATGAGAACACGCCCAGCACGGAGTGATGGTTCGCGGGTTTGACAAAAGCGCAGCGTTGCCCAGTTTTTTTGGAATCCCGCCTTCTCCGTTTTTGTTTTTGGCGGGAAGAGAACACGCTTGATGCGACAAGCATCAACTCCGCGGGTTTGACAATGACACACTTCGACATACTTCGGCAGGCTCAGCATCCAGCTCAGGCACCGAAGTGGATTTAGTATCCGGCTACGAAGGACAAGCCGCTCGCAATGACAAACAAAAACAATTGGCACAGGGTTTACATAGCCCAAAGTTTGATTATTTGCTGAAAATTTGCAGCTTGTAAATCTTTGGCAGAAAAAGTTGCCTGTGGATTAGAAGATGCAGCACCAACTGCTAAAACAGCCATGTTCGCGCGAACAGCAGCGGCAACACCAGCATCAGCATCCTCAACAACAATGCAATACTTAGGATCTATGCTAAGCCGATTGGCCGCTAAAAGAAAAACTTCAGGATCAGGTTTAGATTGCTTGATGTCATTGCCGTCCGCAACCGCATCGAAATAATTGTTAAGGCCAATATGATCAAGAATTAAAGGCGCGTTCCTGCTGGAAGAACCAATGGCTATTTTTATGCCACGATTCTTCAGATTTTCTAAATGTGTCATTACGCCGGGCAAAATATCTGATGGAGAAATGTTGTCAAGCAGTTGGCGATAGTAATTGTTTTTGCGATTGGCCATCTCATCTTTTTCTTCATCTGTATAATCTTTTGCAGCTTTTTCAAGTAGGATCGCCAAACTTTCCATTCGGCTAACGCCTCTTAACCGATGATTGATGTTGTGATCAAAATATATCCCCTCCTGATCAGCAAGCTTTTTCCAGCCTTGATAATGATACTCATCTGTTGAAATAATTACGCCATCAAGATCAAATATTACAGCTTTTATTTCCATCGTTTTCCTTTTGTTTTTATGCAACTCTGTCCGCTGGCATGGCTACCAAAATACCTTCTTTGTTTATCTTTACTTTTTTATCAAACAGTTTAACCGTGACAGGTTTACCCTTGACAATACTCATCAATACATTCTGCTTGTCAATGTTTACCTTTAATATCGAACCTTTATAAAGAATGCGAAAGCTAAACGATTTCCATTTCTTCGGAATAGACGGCTTAAAAGTTAAAACCTTATCGTCAGATCTCATTCCTCCAAAACCATATACCATATTTAGCCAAGCACCAGCCATCGAAGTAACATGAAGACCCTCTCTTGTGTTACGATTGTAGTCATCTAAATCGAGCCTAGCTGCATAAAGTGAATAATCATAAGCTTCCTTATGTTTGCCGAGTTCAGATGCCATAATTGCGTGAATGCTGGGAGAAAGCGACGATTCATGACTGCAGCGAGGAGCATAATATTCGTAATTGGCCTGTTTAAAACTATCCGAATACTCATTGCTAAAGAAAAACGGCAACAATAAAACATCCGGCTGCTTGATCATATCATAACGGAAAATCTTTACGTATGCCCAATTCTCATATAATGGAAAATCTGTCGCTGGAACCTTTTTCAAATCTAAATGCGGCATATCAAAATAACCGTCGTGCTGTTCAAGTATGCCGGTCTCTTTATCTTGAGGAATACGCATTTTCTTAGCTTTAAGTTTCCAATCATTTGGCTCACCAACTCTGAGCTTGATCTTTTTGCAGATTCTTTTCAGCAACTGAGGATCGGCTTTCTTCATTTGGGCTATAACTTTTAAAGTAAATTCAAATGATTTTTTGGCCATAACATTTGTATAGCAATTGTTGTGCACCATCATATGAAATTCATCTGCGCCCATAACTCCCCAAAATCCGAATTCACCAGTAATAGGACTCCATTCCCCTCTGCTAGCATAATAACGACTAATCTGAAGCAGCATCTCAATGCCTTTTGTGTATAGGAATTTTTTGTCATCACATATTTTATCATAATGCCAAATGCCATAAGCTACCGCGCCAGAAATGTGAATTTCCAAATCGCCATGCTGCCATACACCACAAATTTCACTGCCATCATGGGTACACATGGGATATCTTGCTCCCTCGCAATCTAATTCCTTCGCTCTATTGATTGCTCCGGGCAAAGTTTCGTATCGATAGCCCAATAGGTTTCTTGTTGCTTTTGGATTGTTGAATAGATAGAAGGGCAGGCAATAGGTTTCAGTGTCCCACCATGCGCAGCCTAAATATTTCTCCGCGGTAAGCCCCTTTGCTCCAATGTTAAGGGTAGGGTCAACACCATGATAACTTTGGTGTAATTGAAATATAGAGAAACGAATACCCTGTTGATTAAGCGGGTCGCCTTCAATCGTAATGTCCAAAGTTTGCCAAATTTTTGCCCAAAAGTTTTTGTGACGGCAAATGGCTTCATCAAAATTAACCTTTTTATGCTTCTTAGCTAAACTCATCCCAGTTGCGAAGACTTTACTCGCGGTACGTTTGGAATGTTTGTCGGAATAGTTGATAACCATCTTGTCAACTGATGCGGCATTGCCTTTTTTTAATTTTAACGAAAAGTCAACGCCAATAAATTTTTCATCTTTGATTTCAATCAGTTTTGTTTTTAGAGCTTGCTCACTTTCAAGTCGAAAACTGGAAAAAACCTTGTGTTGGCTTCGATTTGTTTGAGCTAAAATGCTGTAGATGTCTGATGTTTTAGATGTTTTTAATATCTGCCAATGATTTTGACATTCCTCCTCTTCGTGTATTACAGAGAAATCTAGGCCTGTTCTGATCTTGACCGAGCCGGAAAAATTCAATGGTTCAAAAGTGATACGCTGACCACCGAGATTTGGATCCTTCATAGATACAAACCGAAGGAATTTGATGAGTATCTTCTTGTCTTTAGCAATATGCCATATAAACTGTCTTTCGAGTATTCCTTCTCGCATGTCAACGCTACGCTTGAACTTGGTGATTTTCGATTTGTTAAGGTCGAGCTTCTGGCCGTTGATGCTTATACGAGTATAAAGCCAATCTACAGAATTAACCATAAAGGTGTTACGTGTTGGCAATCCTTTAAAGAAAAAGGCATGCTGAAGGTCACGCTCCTCAAATATACCGTTGAAAAAGCTGCCCCTTAGGCAATCGCCGCTATAGCCTTCCTCGAAATAACCTCTTACGCCCATATATTCATTAGCAAGAGAAAACATTGATTCACTAACGCGGCTGCGATTTTTGTGATAACCTTTTTCTGTGATGATCCAAGGGTCTACTTCCAGATATCTAGTTGCTTCTTTGGGCATGAAATTTTCTCCTGTCGATTTTTAAACTGCGCATCGTACGCAACCTAAGTGTTAAGCGATTTTAAGCAGGGATTATACAAGTTTTCCGAAATCATTGCAAGTGTTTCCCGCATTGTAACATGTTATCCAATAACTGCTGTATAAAAAGGCGGAACTGATGTTGTTTTTTTGCATTCCGTCCGCTGTTGTTAGTAGGATGAGCGGGAAAAAATCTTCCGATTGCAATAATATTCCCATCTTAAATATAAGCTTTGATGGCCAAAACGATCCAGCTATGGCTAATATCATCGTTCTGTTGACATTTGTTATTTTCAATGAAGTGTTTAAGAACGCAATTGAAAATGCTGAAAGTTTATGACCTAAAGCATAGAAGAAAAGGTCAGCCGAAAAAAATCAACTGACCTCAATAAAATACTATATGTCACCACCAATG
Organism: uncultured bacterium; assembly: GCA_965370955.1. Classification (GTDB taxonomy): domain Bacteria; phylum Planctomycetota; class Phycisphaerae; order Sedimentisphaerales; family Anaerobacaceae; genus CBDUWP01. The sequence continues at coordinate 3,729 of CBDUWP010000109.1, forward strand.
CAGAAAGCTAATGAGCAAGATGCAGGGGATGTAACGCAAAATGAATTAGCTGTTGTTGAGCCTGTTGAAACTGGCGGCTCGCTGAATCTTGCGAAGCTTGCGACGAGCCTTCTCTGACGGCTTTTCATAATAACTGTTACGCTTCATGTCACGGATCAAACCCTCTTTCTCACAAAGCTTCTTGAAACGACGTATCATCTGCTGAACACTCTCGCCAGCACGTGATTTAACCTTAAGCATAAAAAACCTTCCTATTTCAAACTTAATCTAGACCGAACAATACGGCTACAATTTCTAAAACGACTGATATTATCAATAAAGCTGTTGTTTTGCAAGAAAAATTTGCTTAAAATGGATATATTGTAGGTTTGGGCTATAACAAGAACGATCTTAGAGCTGTAAGGATACTGTTTGTGGATAATATGTTTGAAGGGTTTTAAATAGCGTAGCACGGAATTTTACTAGAAAATAGATT
>CBDUWP010000110.1:0-4163 GCA_965370955.1 uncultured bacterium
TGTTTCGATATTGTCAAAAACGGGATGTTCTTTGGTGAATTTTACTGCGTTCCAGCCCATTTGTGGAATTTTGAAACTGGGGTCAGGAGCTACGAATTTTTTTATTTCTCCGGGCAAAAACCCTAAACACTTAGTTTGTCCATCTTCTTGACTGGACTCAAACAATAGCTGCATACCTATGCAAATACCGAGAAATGGCTTGCCGCTATCGATCACTGCCGCAATCGCAGAAACCATATCCAGTGAACGCAGTGTCGCCATCGCAGAACCAGCAGCTCCGACTCCGGGAAAAACCACTTTTTGAGCTCTTGACACAACGGCTGGATCATCGGTAATCCGCACTTCTTCGCCGATATGCTCAAAAGCCAGCTTAACACTGGTCAAATTTCCAGCTTTATAATCGATTACAGTTATCATGTTTTCCTTTTGTTATTAAGCGTGTTTTGTTAAACGCTAATAGTGATATCATAATAGCTGTTTTTGTTCAAGTTTTTTTGATTATGGAGGCACATTTTTAAGCCGATTATGCGGTAGACGACTAGATTTAAATAAAAGGATATAACTATATGTGTGGAATCGTAGCCTATCTTGGCAACAAGCCGGCGGTACCAATTCTGGTTGAAGGGCTAAAAAGACTCGAGTACAGAGGATATGATTCATCCGGCATTGCATTATTGGACGATGGCAAAATATCTGTCCAAAAAAGCTGCGGCAGGATATCAGTATTGGAAAACGCCATTTCCAAGTTAAAGATCAAAAACACAACAGGCATCGCCCATACTCGCTGGGCAACGCACGGCAAGCCAAATACAATAAATGCTCACCCACATCTGGATTGTACAGGCAAAATCGCCATCGTACATAACGGGATTATCGAAAATTATAACACCCTCAAAACATGGCTCAAGAAAAATGGCGTAAAATTTGTCAGCGAAACTGACAGCGAAGTCATAGCTAATTTGATCGGCTACTTTTATGCAAAAGGCGCAGACACCAAAGGCCGTCAAAGACGATGCAAAAATCGTTTTGAATGGGCAATCCAACAAGCATTAAGTGAACTCTGCGGGACATACGGTCTCGCCATCATCTGCTCTGATTTCCCTGATATGATTATCGCTGCTAAAAAAGGCAGCCCATTGATAATCGGGATCGGTCAAGAAGAATACATCATTGCCTCCGATGCATCTGCTATAGTTGAACATACAACTCAGGCAATCTACCTAAGCGATAATGAAATGGCCATCATAACACCAAAAGGCTTCAGAAGCGAAACTATCGACAATGTTGCAACGAGCAAACAAATAAAAGAAATCGAATTTTCGCTAGAGCAAATAGAACTTGGCCAGTTTGAGCATTACATGATCAAAGAAATATTCGAGCAACCCCAAGCCTTAAAAAGATGTCTTGGCGGAAGATTAGACAGCAAAGATAACAAAATAATTTTAGGCGGAATATCAGAACATTTTAGAGAACTAACCAAAATAAAACGGCTCATAATGACAGGTTGCGGGACAGCTTTTCATGCTGGATTAGTTGGCGAATTCTTATTCGAGAAGCTCACCAGAATCCCAACAGAAACTGAATATGCAAGCGAATTTAGATATCGAAATCCAATCATCGAAAGTGACACAGCTGTCATAGCCATCAGCCAATCCGGCGAAACAGCGGACACTTTAGCAGCTATCGAACGAGCCAAAGAACGAGGCGCTATGGTACTTGGAGCAGTCAACGTTGTCGGATCAACAATAGCAAGAAAAACAGATGCCGGCGTATATTTGCATGTCGGGCCGGAAATTGGAGTCGCAAGCACAAAAGCTTTCACCGGCCAAGTAGCAGTTTTAACAATGATAGCTATCGAACTCGGCCGAAGAAAACATATAAGTAACGATCAAGCCGCAAAATATATCGATCTTTTAGCCAAAATACCTGACCAAATCGAATCGATTTTAGGCCAATCAGATCATATAAAACAAATAACAAATGCTAACATAAATCATAATAATTGGCTGTTTTTAGGCAGAGGATTTAACTATCCTGTGGCATTAGAAGGTGCGCTAAAACTGAAAGAAATTAGCTATATACATGCCGAAGGCCTACCTGCCGCAGAAATGAAACATGGGCCAATCGCTTTGATCTCCGATCAAATGCCGGTCGTCATCATCGCTACGCAAGGCCCGCAATACAGCAAAATAATCGGCAACATCGCCGAAGTCAAAGCCCGAGGCGGCTCCACAATTATCATTGCCACAGAAGGTGACAAACAAATCCACCAATACAGTGACCAAGTAATATTCGTTCCTGATGTCTGCGAACTTTTGCAGCCGCTTATTACTGTCATTCCATTGCAATTGCTGGCGTATCACGCAGCGGTACTAAGAGGACTCGACGTCGACAAGCCCAGAAATCTGGCGAAATCTGTAACCGTCGAATAATAAAAAATAATACAATTGTTTTAGTTGCCGGAAGCATCCGTATATAAACGCATCAAAGAATCATTCATGCCGGTGACATCATAAGTATCTTCGACATATTGTCTAGCATTTGTCGCCAGCTTTCTGGCCATATCATGTTGACTAATCAATTTTTCAAGAGCGTTACGCAGGCTAAGCGGATTGTCACTATCAAAAACTTCCGCATTTTGCCCCTCTACAATAAAATCATCAACGCCGCCTGCAGGAGCTATAACAGCTAAACCATTAGCCATAGCTTCAAGAATAATCGGTTCAAATTTGGCCAACTTCACCGGCTGCACATATATATCTGCGGACAAAATCAAATGATTTCGTGCTTTTTTAGGCTCAACAATAACAACGCTGTTCATCAAATCCATCTCCAGCACCTCACGCCTGAATATATCTTCATTAGCTCCGGTGCCCTCGACAACAAACATAAATTCATGGCCAGTGACACACAATTGTTTTAAGGCAAGTATCAAATCAGCAAAATCATCATATTTGTCAATTGGATGACATGTCGCTATAATCGGCAACCTGTTATCATTACTAAAGCAGATGATTTCGTTGGCAATCTCATAACCATAATTTATCACCTCAACTCTGCCTGCTAAACGGCGATGATAACTCTTGAAATTTTCAGCAATACTTTTTGTAGCAGCCAAAACCGCTAAACATCTTTTAGCTGAAATAGAAAACTTATTAAAGCCGCCAGATGATGAATCTATATGAATTATGTAAGGGACATTGAGTTTGCGAGCAAGTTTTCCGGCTAGCCAATTATTTTGCGGACAAAGGCAGTGAATAAAATTAACGCTTTCGCGTTTCAATATATCAAGAACAATAGAACGATTGTAATGGCCAAAGCCGGGCAATTGAATCTTCGGATAAACAGCCGTGACGCTAGAGTTCAAAATATCTTCATCAATTTTGACTCCTGGTGAACAAATCAAAACAGGTTTGATCGACTGACTCGTCAAGTAGAGCAATATCTGCCGAAACACAGAAGCATATTCTGACACAAAATCCTGCGAAACAATAATTGCCGGCCGAATATTTTGAGATTTTTCAAACTGCTCATTCATGTAAATATCCCATCTTTTCGCTGAGCTGTTCCAATTGTCCCTTTTTCATATGATAACTATGAGCAACGTCTGGATAGTTGCCATCTCTCACATCTTTTGCGTAATCTGTAAAAGCCGAGATTGTCTGTTTACTCAAATCGCAATAACTTTTTGCAAATTTAGGCTTCTTTCCTGACACCAATCCAAGTATATCATGGCTAATCAATATTTGCCCGTCACAGCCATTGCCCGACCCACAGCCAATAACAGGCAGATTGGTATTTTTTGTAACGATCGCAGCAGCTTCGGCGGCGCAACCTTCAATCAGCAGAGCTTTGGCTCCAGTCTTTTCCATTTTCTCTGCGATGGACATAAGCCCCTCCGCCATATCAGCAGTTGTTGCATCAGCTTTGAAGCGGCCTATTTTATTGATAGACTGCGGCTTGATTCCGATATGAGCCATTACCGCAATTCCAGTATTGCTGACAGCCTTTACCATATCAATTTGAGCTGAGGTGACTTCCATCTTGACCATTTGAGCTGACGATTCAACGATAAATCTGCCGGCATTTTTTATAGCCTCGCCGACAGATATTTGATAGGACAAAAACTGCATATCAGCAACTAAGAATGCTTTTGTCGCTCC
>CBDUWP010000111.1:0-4025 GCA_965370955.1 uncultured bacterium
TCGATAAAGTCTCTCATTTCGGTTGGACTAAGCAGGAATTTATTCCAGACATTTTCTATGCACAGTGTCACGCCCGTTTCATTTGCGACTGGCAGGATTTCGTTGATTGTGCTTGTTGCTCTTTTTAGACAATCGTCATAATCAACAATTTCAGCCTCAGGATTAAAGAACACATCGACTGCCCCCGGCACGAAAAGATATGCATCTTGCCCGAGCCATTTTGTGATTTGCAAAGCTTTTTTTGTGAAGTCGATGATAGCCTCTCTGACCTTTGGATCAGAAGCCGTTGGCGACTGTCCCCAGCTTTGTCCGCTTGCGACAGAGGAGATTTCGATACCGATTGTCTTAGCTGTTTCGACAATTTCTTCGCAGCGTTGTTTTGTTGTGTTATGGGTTAGGACGCCTTGATCAGCGATAGCCAGTTCGATTGCGTCGAATCCCAGCTGTTTCGCTTCTTTCATAGCCTGTTCGATTGGCATAGCCGCTTCTAGCCCGCCGTCGAACATCCAATAACTGGCACTAATTTTCATCTGAAATCCTTTCTAATATAGATAGTGAATAAGAGACCACAAATCAGGTTGAAATTCAATCTTTTTTCCTATTTTTTCACATCCTTTTTCGCTCTACCAACCTAGAGCCTTCGCCCGATATTATCCATCTTTTCAGCACTTTGCTTCAACATACCTTACTACCAATCCATCGATTGTGTTCATTTTTTTCATAGTCATTATTTCCATCGATTTGGTTTATCTCTTTTTATTTTCTATTGTTTGACTATCGACATGAGAAAGGCTTCACGGCTGGGGGCAGCACAAATAACCAGTTAAATTGTCGCACTGTTTAACTATTCGGATATAGAAACTGATAAAAGGAAGATTGTATGGGAAAGTTTGATAACAAATTCACATTATTTAGTTGCCGCACATTCATAATCGGGTTTGTTTTGTTAGCTGCTGCTTTTTTACCGACCGTTAATGCGACAGCCAAATCTCGCAGCAAGTCCACTGCCAAATCGCCTCAGACTCTTCGTTCGATGGCCCGCGTTTACATGGCCTACGGCAATTACGCCAAAGCCCGACCTCTCGCTGAGCGTGCATTATCTGTCGCCCGCACAACCGAAGCCGACAACAAGGAGTTGAGTGCTTGTTTGATTGATTTAGCCTATCTTTATAAGGACATCAACAAGTTAAACGATGCCGAGAAGGTTTGTCTGTTAGGCCTTCGCCTTCAGAAAAAAGCTTATTTTGACAGTCATCCTTATATTGCTTATACGCAGCGTATTTTAAGCGGCATTTATCAAAAGCAGGGCAAATATAATCAAGCCAAGAGACAGTTGGATTTAGCGATTGAGCTAATGCTAAAAAGTCATCCCGCCGGCGATCAGGTCATGGCCTCGTTCTATGCTGACCGCGCGAAGATTTTGACAGCTCAGGGTTTTTACAGTCTCGCCGAGTCTCAATACACAAAATCGCTTGATTTGGTCCTTGATAGCTACGGACCTGACCATTTATACACTGCCAGCTTGCAGAGTGACATTGCCAATTTATACATTAAACAAGGCCGCATGACAGAAGCCTCTTCGATGATAGACCATTGCCTTATGATACAGGCCAAGATTTACGGCGACCGTCACCATCTTTTGACTCAAGCCAAGCTCACCAAAGCAGCCGTTTACGCAGCCGGAGATAAGTTTGTTCAGGCTCAGGAATTGTTAAGTGACACTTTATCGATTATTAAGCAGAAACAGTCTTCATCTGCTCCGATGACAGGCCTTGTATTATCTCAACTTGGCGAGATATATAATAAGCAGGGCAACTATAAAAAAGCTGAGCAGTTAAGCCTTCAGGCTGTAGCCATTTTATCTAAATCTCTTGGCGACGGTAGTGACATGACTGCGATGGCCCAGAACAATTTAGCCAAGATTTATTTGAACACAGGCAAAACTGTCCAAGCCCAGCAGTTATGTTTTAATGCCTTAAGTACATTGGAGCATATTTTCAATTCGCGTCATCCTGAGGTGATTGAGGTTCGCCATACGATCGCTCAATTGCAGGCTAAGACAACCACCATTGCCGCCGCCGGTTTTTAGTAATCGTGTCGACATAACATAATTTACCATAAGTAAACTACTCTGGGATTTCATGCAATCTTCGCATAGCATCGCTTAGCCACGTCACCTGTGGGCGTGGCAGGTTTACATTGCTTTTAAACCGTCGTTTAGCCCCGCTGCTTGTTCTCCATAGCCGAAGTATGGCGACGAATCACACGCTCTACCGGTTTTCAATCGTTTCGTTATATGATTTCCAAGCGGGCTTCTATAGTATCAGCCGACAAATCGGCACCACAATTCCACTCAACAAAATATCCGCCATTGGTAATTTTTTGAAAAGCATCTTGATCTTTCAAGCTGGCAAAAGCTTCAAGTTCTAAATATGGACTTACATCAAAGATACCAACACTTCCATCTTCAGAAACTATTTGCAGAGTGTAGTCTTTATTGGGCTTAACTTTTGCGATTCTCATTGGTCTAGTCCTTTAATTTTAAATGGAGTTTTACCATTAACAGCCAATTCCCAATCTGCAAGTAGGTCATCTTGATGAATTTCGATCCAAGCCACAACCAATTTTTCTTTTTTAGGAGAGATTGCCCCTGCAAGCAGTTCGCCATCAGGTACAGAATAAACAGCCGTTTTGCCTTGATACTCTGCGTGAATATGCGGCAAATTATGTCTGTCAATATCTTTAAAAAACATGCGAATCAGAATACCGTAAAACATAGAGATCGTAGGCATTTCAACTCCCTTTATTTATGATTAAGCTCTTTCACACAACAGTCAAGTATAGGCTTCAGTAAACGCGAATACAAGAATAATTCGAAATTATTGCCAACTGGCTTCGGCAGGTTGTCCATGTAATCATATTAAAACTTTGGATTGCTGCTTTCAATTAACATTGCGCTTACCGTTTATGCTTTTATTTTCCCCTTGGGTCTTAAATCTAATCTACGTTTGCTGTTTATGATTAACATTACATTGATTTTTAACCGTTGTTTAACCCCTGCATCACTATGCAGGGGTTTGTTTACATTGTGTTTCCGCTACAAAAAAAGGAGCCCATCTTTTCGGATAGGCCCCTTTGGTTTTACATTTCAAACTTAGACAACACTTTTAGCCGCCGATATTAGCTGCTAATCTCGCTTCGATAAAGGCAGCAATATCAGCTGCTTCTGGAGCATACTTTTCGGTATAGAGAGCAACAGCATCGCCATCCCATGTCAGCTCGTTATCGATGATAGCTATATATGCTACAACAGCATCGATCATTTCACCAGCTTGGGCATAGTAGCTTCCTGCCGGCGCAGTTGAGATAGCTGTAGCAATAGTTGTCATCTGTTCCAGGGAGATAGGAGCTCCTGGCGTTGCGAGTTCATTAACAACTCTAGCCAGCGCAGCCATTTTTTCTCCGCCTTCGTCAGTCATAACATCTGAGGCTTCTTTCAGCCTTGCACATGTTTCGCATGGTTGAATATCCGTTGAATATGCGAACACGTTTTGCACATCGACTTGGAATCTTTCGTTTGTGCTAAGTTCGTTAGCTACCCATTCCATAAGCGCTGGGCATCCGCCGTTATCGAATTCTGTATCTTCGGCGTCAGCCAGTGCCAAGTCTTCCAATGGCTCAACTTGACCCGGTCTATCTTCTAATACCCAAGCTCTGCCATCTGTGATACCCGGATTTTCGAGTCCAGCCCCACGCAGCACATAGTCATTGCCTAGAATAGTTTCCATAATACCTGGGCTTGCTGCAAACGGCAGTCTATTTCCTGCGATAGCATCAGCCAGCCATTCGGTAATTCTTGAGCAGACTTCGAGCCTGTAATTCAAACCTCTTGGCTTTCGGAATTCTCCGCAGCCTGTGCCGCCGCTCATAATCATAGCATAGAAATCGAGAAGTGCATTTGTCATTTCTGGAGTAAATCTAACAGTGTCATAAGCGTCGAAGACAACAGTTGCCGGTCCTCTTTC
>CBDUWP010000112.1:0-4020 GCA_965370955.1 uncultured bacterium
ATACAATAGAGCAAAACGTATGCCAACCAATCGAAAATTTTATTTCCAGCTGATCTAGTACAAGAAAATAAGTTTTAAGCCTCAAAAAGCTACTTGTTTATCCAGCTTGTTCGGACTCTCCTTAAAATATCCGTTGTACCGATAAAAACAAGGCGTTTGTTATTATAAACACTTAGCTCACCATATTTCGGCTTTTAAAGCCTACCATAATTCCCGTAGAAGCCACGTGTGCCAATCTCGCCTATTATAGCTCAAAGGCATCATTTTTTATTTCAAGGATATTGATGAGGTTTTTTGTAAACACAGGCAGTGGTTTAAAATCAACATGAATCGCAAGTATTAAGACATTCAAGATAGGGAAAACTAACTAATTTTCGGAGGTTTTTCTTAATTCTCTTGCTTGGCGAGTTGGTTACAAATAGAATAACTTTCCCGCTTTCGATTTGGATTAGTGAGCTTGAGGTGGTAAAATTGGAGGATTTTTATGTTAGCCAGACTTTATGCTGTAACTTTAACGGGCATCGACGGCATCATCTGTGAGGTCGAGGTTGACGTAAACAAAAGCGGTTTCGAGAAAACGTCCGTAGTTGGCTTGCCAGATGCTGCAATCAAAGAGAGTCTTGACCGAATCAATAGTGCCATCATCAATTGTGGCTATAGCTATCCGCGCGGCCAATCGTTAGTCAATTTAGCTCCGGCTGATATACAAAAACAAGGGCCAGCCTTCGATCTGTCAATAGCAATAGGGCTTTTAATAGCCGGCGGTACGTTAGCCGGCGGTACTGCTTGTGACTATATCATTGTCGGTGAATTAGCCTTAGATGGCAGAATTCGTGCGGTACAGGGCGTATTGAACATGACATTAGCTGCCAAAAGTGCCGGCTTTTCAAAAATCATCACACCACGCGACAATGCGATAGAAGCAGCAGTCGTAGATGATATTGATGTTTACGGCGCTAGCACTTTGCCTGAAGTTGTCAGCCTCTTAAGCGGCCAATGCGATTTGCCTGTCACAACAGTCGACACGACCAAACTCTTCGCAATAGAGAGTCGATATGATGACGATTTCGGTGACGTCAAGGGTCAAGAATCAGCTAAAAGAGCCCTTGCGATAGCTGCTGCCGGAGGTCATAACATATTGATGATGGGCCCTCCGGGAACTGGTAAAACCATGCTCGCTAAGCGATTGGCCACAATCTTGCCACCGATGACAATGGCTGAATCGCTGGAAACAACACGCATTTATTCATCAAACGGCTTGCTCGGCGCAAATAAATCGCTAATCGCCACGCGTCCCGTCCGAAGCCCACACCATACAGCCAGCGGCACATCGTTAATCGGCGGAACAGCTGACGCCAAAGCCGGCGAATTATCGCTAGCTCATCACGGCATTTTGTTTCTCGACGAAATTGCTGAATTCCCCCGCGGCGTATTGGAAATGATTCGACAGCCAATCGAAGATGGCTATGTCACTGTATCACGTGCAAAACAAACGAATACCTATCCATCCAGCTGTATTTTAGTCGGCTCCTGCAACCGATGTCCCTGTGGTTATAGCGGCAGTGATAATGGCAAACGCTGCACCTGCACCCCGAACCAAATCCAAAATTATATGTCCAAACTGTCAGGGCCTATCATTGATCGGATCGATATACATATAGATGTTCCGGCGGTCAGTTTCAGCAAATTGCGAAGTCGCCAAAAACAAACCGATTCAACTACCATCAAATCACAGGTCATTGCAGCCCGAAAAATGCAGATCAAAAGGTTTGGCGATGGCTGTACAACGACCAATGCCAAAATGAGTCACAAACAATTAGAAATGTTTTGCCATTTGGATAGCCAAAGCGAACAATTGTTAAAATCAGCTATGGCTGAACTTGGACTAAGCGCCCGAGCCCATGACAAAATATGCAAATTAGCACGAACGATTGCAGATATGGATCAGGCAGAAGACATATCATCTTGTCACCTCACCGAAGCCATCAGCTATCGTCGATTAGATCGAAAAATTTAATTTGTCTGACTTTTCATTTCGATTGATACCTGTCATAAAAATCACAGTGAAGATTGACATTTTGCCCGCCGGTGTTATCATATTTTATAGAGATTTTCTGTTTTGAACAACTCACTATTATTAAGGAGTATTTTATTATGAAGTCTTTATCAAATCTTGACGGTAAAACTTTAGTGATCGGCCTTGCCTTGGGCATTTTGGTTGCAGCTGCAATTGGAGCAGGGACAGGAAGTGCAGACAGCTCTGATTTTGGATTTGCTATCGGGGCAAACTCGGCTCTGGTAAAAACAGTTGACGGCTCTGTGTTCGTCATCAATACTGATACGGCTATGGCTCATTTGGTCCTGACAGACTACGTCAAATCACGGCCAACAGATCGCAGAGACAGTAATCGTGATAAATTCAACCTAAACAGCACCATCACAAAATCTAAACACACATCCAGACAACAAAAAGACCTCTAAAGATTATCGGAACAAAGCGACTTGTAAAAAAAAAGGGTTTTAGGTTCACTGGAAGATTTTTACAGTCGATAAAGTCTTTGGTATCTGTTAGAATCGACCCTATTATCGATGAGCACAGGAGAAAATGAGTATGGGTATTGAGAATTGGTCAGAAAGTGTAATATTGGTGAACTTGCCTGCTGAACCGCAAATAGCCGATGAGTTAGCTGAAGTGACTGACATGGTAAACCGCAACACTGATAACGATATGGTGATAGATTTTTCCGCAGTTGATATCGTGACATCGTCAAGCCTTTCGGCATTACTGAAATTACAAAAGCTGATGACAGACAGTCATCGCAGACTCATATTTTGTAATGTTTCTGCTGCGACTAAAAACATTTTTGACGTTACAGGCATCGATGAAATCTTTGAATTTGTCGATGATAAATTTACTGCCTTAGCTGGTCTGCAACTAGTCGATTAGTTGGTTATTGGAACCATCAATTAATTTTTTTCATTGGGCCAATCATCAAGGTCTCTTTTACCCAAAAGTGGTTTTGATGATCTGCCTTATTTTGAGGTTTTAGACGTGGATAGTAAAGCCATCAAAAATTTAGAGCAGGCTCTGTCCTATGAGTTCACAGACAAGCATCTAATCCAGCAAGCCATGTGTCATTCTTCATTTGTCGACCATCGTCTGTTAAGCAATGAGCGATTGGAATTTTTTGGCGATTCAGTTTTATCCCTCGTTATTTGTCAGACACTTTTCGAGCAGCTCCCTAATGCCCACGAGGGCAGCTTAACCGAAATGAGGAGCATGATAGTCTCTCGCCTGACCTGCACAAGGGTTACCAAAAACCTCGATATTAGTCCATACATAAAAGTCGGTAAAGGCATTAGCAACAACAAGGATATTTCCGATTCGATCTTAGCCGGCGTAATAGAAGCGGTCATTGCGGCGATCTACTTAGATGGCGGTTTGGAAGCAGCCCGTGATTTTATCTTGACGAGTTTCGCCCCTTATATTTCGTTAGCCAAGAGTCAGAAAAATTGCGGCAATTATAAATCTGCGCTCCAACAATATGCCCAACAACAATTCGGAACAACACCTAATTACGATTTGATGGACGAAAAAGGGCCCGACCATAATAAATGTTTTGAATATCAAGTTAGCGTAAAGGGACAAGTTTTCCCAAGTGCTTGGGGAACGAATAAAAAACGGGCTGAGCAAAAGGCTGCGTTTAACGCTTTAATTGCTTTGAAATTGATAGACGACGGATCTGAATTTGATTTGATTCAATAGCTACTTCGGCCAAACTTGGTATTAAGTAAAAAGTGCCACAGTAATCCAAAGGCCTGCCGAGATTAAAATGAGCACAGCCATGATAGAGCCGAATAGCAGCACAACTTCTTTGATGAAATTCGCCGGCATCAGCTTTTGTATTTTGACCGTTTTATACACAATAGCCATCAAAAAAATCAGCGGCAGCACCCACAGCATTAACTGCGGGTTCGTATTTAATTCTATCGGATGACTAAAACTTGCTAATATCATTA
>CBDUWP010000113.1:0-3961 GCA_965370955.1 uncultured bacterium
GGAAAATCCAGATCAAGACAAAATACCTTGGGGCGACTATCTAGTGCCAACTTATGATTTTGGAAATATCATTCAGGGTGCATCAGTGACAAGAACTTTGAGTTTTACAATTGGTGGAACAGGGCTTGCCGCAGGAGATGCTCGCAGAGCAGCTATCGAAAGTGGGCAAGACATCTTCCTGAACCGTACAACTTCACTGAAAATCAGTAACTGGATCGAAATGCTGGCTATCGATAACGGCTTGCCTTATCCAACAGATGATGATGGTGAGGCTCTACTCAACAGCGATGTTTCAGTATTCCATAATATTCCTGAGCCAATGACAATGTGTCTGCTAGGACTCGGGGCTTTGGCGTTACGGAATAAAAAACGCAAACCATAAAGCACAAAAGATAAAAAGATTTAATGTAATCAATAAAAGTCCTCCGTAAAAAAACGGGGGGCTTTTTTTTATTACGGATTTGGTACTATTAGCCACAGAGAACACAGAAAAATACAAAAAACAATAAGCCACAGAGGTCACAGAGAACAGCGGAGAAATACTAAAAACTATTAGCCACAGAGATTTCCCTGAGCAAAGAAGATAATAACAAAATTGAAATAGCCCCTAGCCTCTAACGGCCGCGAACCTGAACATATACCTGACGATTGCGAGGACCGTCAAACTCACAAAAATAAACGCCCTGCCATGTGCCAAGCCATAAACGTCCCTTAGATATGATCAACTGCTGACTGCAACCAAACAATGAACTCTTGCAATGGGCATCAGAATTGCCCTCGCAATGACGATAGCCCGGACGAATGTGAGGCATCAACTGCTCCATCGTCATCAAAACATCGTGCTGAACGTCACTGTCGGCGTTCTCGTTGATCGTTATGGCAGCTGTCGTATGAGGACAAAAAATTATTGCATAACCACTAGAAATACCGCTATCGACAACAAAATCCTGAAGCCGGCTGGTGATATCTACCATCTGATTACGACTGTCTGTTGAAACATTAAACTCATGGTCAAATATATGCATCGAAATCTCTCCTACATCTGGTCAACAACGTCTATGCCCAACAAGTCACTCAAACCGTGAGCTATCGTGCGGGCTGTCAAATCGCAAAGCAAAAGACGGCTGGCACGACGACTGGCACTATCGGCTGAAAGTACGGGGCAACAAGTGTAAAATGAGCTGAACTTTTGGGCTAACTCATATAAATAATTGGTTAAATAGTTCGGACGATAATCAACGAGCGATGACTTGATCGTTTGGCTGTAACTAATCAAATGGCTGGCTAAAACCAACTCGGCTGATTCAGTCAACTCCAAATCTGTTAGATCAGATAAAAGTGACTTCACATCAATGTTCATCGAAAGCGCCTTACGCTTGATAGAACAAATCCGAGCATAAGCATATTGCATGTAAGGAGCAGTGTTGCCCTCCATAGCTAACATCTTGTCAAAGCTAAAAACATAATCGCTCGTGCGATTGTTGGATAAATCTGCATATTTCACTGCGCCAATACCAACAGCCAAAGCTATTTGGGTCTTGTCAATGTCACTAAGGTCGGGATTCTTGGCGGAAACAACTGCCCCGCTGCGAGAAACAGCCTCATCAAGCAAATCGGCAAGCTTAACATTTTCGCCGCTTCTTGTCTTGAAAGGCTTATTGTCCTCGCCCAAAACTGTGCCAAAGGTGACGTGAGTCAAAATCGTGGAATTGTTCACCCATTTGGCAGAACGAGCAATAGAAAAAATCATCTCAAAATGAAGCTTCTGGCGAGCATCTGTGATATAAATTATCTCGTCAGCAGACAACTCGTCAATACGATAACGAATCGCAGCTAAATCAGTTGTGGCATACAAATAGGCTCCGTCAGATTTCTGAACGATAACAGCAAGCGGATCGTCGTCCTTATTCCGAAAACCATCAGGAAATACACAAATGGCACCATCAGAAATCTTCGCCAGCTGAGCCTTTTGTAAATCCTCAATGACAATTGGCAAGTTAGCATTATAAGAACTCTCGCCGCGAACGTCATCAGTCGTTAAACAAACAGACAAACGATCGTAAAGCTGTTGACAATGGGCTAATGACTTGTCGCGAATAATCGACCACTTCTTCAGCATGTCCTCGTCGCCATTATGAAGGCGAGTGACATTTAGTCGAGATTGTTTGGCAAATTCCGCATCGCTATCAAATAAAGCCTTAGCCTGTTTGTAAAGCTGCTCACTTTCTGCGGTTGTTAAATCGTTTATGTCGCCAGTGAATTTTTCGTCAACATAATTGATAATCATGCCGAACTGTGTGCCCCAATCGCCAACGTGATTTTGAGCTATAACATTATGGCCGGCAAATCGCAACAAACGACAAATACTATCGCCCAAAATCGTACTGCGCAGATGGCCTACGTGCATCTGTTTGGCAATGTTAGGACCGGAAAAATCGACGACAACCCTGCGAGAATCAGTGACCTTGTCAACGCCAAGACGACCGGAAGTATCTGAAGCGATCTCTATCAGCGACTCGGCGAGATAGGCAGGGCTTAAAGTCAAATTTATGAAACCAGGGCCAGCTATCTCGACAGAGGAACAAATGTCAGACAAATCAAGCTTGTCAACAATGTCCTGAGCTAAAACGCGAGGATTGGTTCGCAACCGCTTAGCAAGAGCCATCACGCCGTTTACCTGATAATCACCAAACTTCGGATCAGAAGCAGGTTTGATAATCGCTGCATCGCCGGCAGTGGAACCTAACTCTGACATGACTGCGGAAATTCTCGATTCTAATAGCTCTATAATTGGCTTCATGTTTTTTCCATCAGACTAAAACTTATGCGACAAAAAATTAACAATATGTCAAATCTAAAATTCCACCTGCTCAACGTCTTCCCAAAGACATTCCAAATCGTAATAGTCACGGTACTCCAAATCAAACAAATGTATCACAACGTCAACGAAATCAAGCAATATCCAACGACCCTGCTCATAGCCAGCGCGGCCGAAACGAACCGCATCATGCTGACGAGCCAAATCACTTATCTCATCGCAAACACTGCGAAGCTGACGGGCTGAAGTGCCGCTAGCCACGAGAAAATAATCTGTCGCAGGAGACTTGCCCCTCAAATCTAAAATCATAACATCTGTACAATTACGATCGCTGGCGAGCTTGGCTGCCAGCTTAACGAAATCCAACGTAGGTTTAGTATCACGCAAAATCAATTCCAATCATAAAATTTCAGTAAACTACCACGCCATTACGGACGTGACATTTGTCGCCTGCGGACTAAAGTCATACAGACTTTATCGAATGCTTCCATCTACACCCTTAGCGATGTAGTATTACGAAGAAAAAACAAAACATAAAAAAAACAGGGCAACGCATTGATGTACAAATACGCTGCCAAATTAGATTACTCTTATTTGACAATAAAGTAAATAAATAAAAATCTAGTTGCCAAAGCAAAGCAAATCGCTAATAACTGGCTAAAACTTAACGATAACGCCAGCAAAAACGACTGCTACCATACTCATAAGCTTAATGAGAATGTTAAGGCTAGGACCGGAAGTGTCCTTGAACGGATCGCCAACTGTATCGCCGACAACTGAAGCTTTGTGAGCGTCAGAACCCTTGCCGCCGTGAGCACCCTGCTCGATATACTTTTTGGCATTGTCCCAAGCACCGCCGGCATTATTTAAGGCGACAGCAAGAACGAAACCGCAAGTCAAACCGCCAACCAATAATCCCATAACTCCTGCTATACCGAGAACAAGGCCTGTAATAACAGGAACGAAAATCGCCAATAGCGATGGAATGATCATCTCTCGCTGAGCACCAACTGTAGAAATCTCAACGCAACGAGCATAATCAGGTTCGCCTGTGCCATCCATAATACCCGGAATTTCCTTGAACTGACGGCGAACCTCTGTAACCATGTCACCGGCTGTTTTACCAACGGCTTTCATAGTCAT
>CBDUWP010000114.1:0-3832 GCA_965370955.1 uncultured bacterium
AAATAGCTACTATGCAAAAATGGCCAAAGATAAAAAGACAAACAGTAAGACCAAGCAATTTTTAAAAACCAACATAAATTCAGCCAACTGGATAATAAACGCTATAGAACAGCGTAAGCACACCCTTTTGAGAGTCACAGAAGCTATTCTTAAATATCAAAAGGATTTTTTCGACAACGGATTATTGCACTTAAAACCGCTACCGATGTCAAAAATAGCTGATGAAGTTGGCGTACATTTAGCAACAGTATCCAGAGCTGTTTCCGGCAAATATGTTCAATGTTACTGGGGCGTTTTGCCGCTGCGCAAATTTTTCAGCGGCGGTACAAAAGACACTGATGCCAACGAACATAGCTGGCAAGCAGTAATATGCAAGCTCCAGCAACTCATCGACTCTGAAGACAAAGCCAAACCATTAAGTGATGACCAGATACGGCAGCAGCTAAACAAAATTGGAATTGAAAATATTGCTCGCAGAACAGTTGCCAAATATCGCAAACTAATGAACATACCAGCGGCGCGACTGAGAAAGAAATTCTAGAAAATTACTATACTTTTTAATAATAGCGTTACAAATTACGCAAGATATAGCTTATTGATAACACAATTTTAGGGAGATATTATGGATCCTGCAATTTTTAAAGCTTACGATATACGCGGTCTTTTTGGCGAACAGATTGACAATACTGCCGCATGGAAAATCGGCTATGGAACCGCTCGTTTTCTAAGATCACAATTAACCGGTATCACTCTCGGCGAAGCTAATCGTCAATCGATCTGTATTGGCCGTGACATGCGAACTCACAGCCCTTCTTTGACTAAGGCGCTGGCAGAGGGCATCAATGCTGCCGGCACAAATGTCATCGATATCGGCATGATCGATACGCCGCAAATGTATTTCGCCATCAACCATCTCGGCACATGCGGCGGGATACAGGTAACAGCTTCGCACAATCCGGCAAAATATAACGGATTCAAGATTTCCGGCCTCGATGCCAAACCTGTCGGAGCGGACACTGGCCTAAAAGACATAGAGCATATAGCTATGGCCTTGGTTCACACTAAGGGCAACATTGAAGGATCAGTCGAAAAATATGACCTGACAAATGATTACAAAAAGCATGTACTAAAATTTTTGGAGCCTAACACAAAAAAGCTGAAAATAGCTATCGATGCCTCTAATGGGATGGCTGGCAAAATGGTGCCGTTGCTATTTGGCAAACTTCCGATCGAAATCGTTAAAATAAATTTTAAACATGACGGCACATTCAAGCATGAACCTAATCCGCTTGTCGAAGAAAATTTAGCTGAGCTTAAAAGCGTCATTAAAAAACAACATTGCGATCTGGGCATCTGCTTCGATGGCGATGCTGACAGATTACTAATGCTGGATGAAAAAGCCCAACCAATCGGTTGCGATTTGCTTACGGCCATCATGGTTCCATATTTTCTCAAAAAACAACCGGGCTCAACCATCGTCTATGATCTAAGAAGCAGCTTGGTAGTTGCTGAAGAAACCATTGCAGGTGGAGGCACTCCTCGCCGCGAACGAGTTGGCCATTCTTTCATGAAAAAAACCTTGCGTGACAGTCACGCGATTTTCGGCGGCGAACTCTCTGGCCATTTCTATTATCGAGACAATTTCTACGCTGACTCAGGCATGATTACGCTCGTGCATATGCTCAATATCATCAGCGCTTCCGGCAAAACAGTCAGCCAGTTAGCCGATCCTGTCAGGCGATATTTCCCAAGCGGCGAGATAAATTTTGAGGTCGAAAACAAAGAAGCCATGATGAAACAATTGGCTAAAAAATATAGCGACGGCGACATTGATTCTCTTGACGGAGTAACAATTCGCTATAAACAATGGTGGTTAAACTGCCGGTCAAGCAATACAGAACCACTGCTGAGACTCAATATCGAAGCAAAAACAAAAGAGCTGTTAGAAGAAAAATTGGCTGAACTAAAACAATTATTGGGCAAGGTTGTATAGGCCGCAAAAATATACTTTGAATTAATTGCTTTAAGTAACAGCGATAATAATAGGTGAAAAAATATGGAAATTCATACGAAAACCTTTCAAACGCCAAATGGCCCTGTCGAAGGTGTTCAAACCAAATGGCAGGGATTTAACATCTTAGTAGTAACAGGCACAAAAGGCTTTTTGGCTTGCCCTGCAATTGATGCAAAAGCTTGCGATGGTTACGGCACTGCCTGTGCGTTAGTAGAAAGCTCCGCCCAAAATACGATAGGGACATTAGAGCGATTTGCAGATAGAAAAATCGCCAAAGTAAATGACAAGGCAAAAGCTCTGGGCATCACAGATTCTATGACAGCCCTTGAAGCTTTTTCGCTGATCGCCTAAAAACTTGACACAGCACGTCAATTGCGATAGCCTACTTGGATAAATTAGCCTTTAGAATGATTTACGTGTATGTTTGCGGGTGTAATTCAGTGGTAGAATGTCAGCTTCCCAAGCTGAATGTCGCCGGTTCGAATCCGGTCGCCCGCTTTATCAAATTCTCAAAATTTTAACCAATTTCAAAATCACTTTCAATCAAACATGAACATAATCGCCAGATATAAAATAACCGTCACAGGATGTGTGCAAGGCGTTGGCTTTCGGCCGGCTGCCTATCGATTGGCAAAAACTTTATCTCTTAGCGGAACAATTTTCAACGACAGCTGCGGCGTACAGATCGAAATTCAGGGCAATTTAGAAAACATACACAAATTCATAGACCAATTGCAATTAGCCCCCGCCAAACCACCACTAGCTGAAATAGATTCAATAAAAACAAAAGAGATCAAGCCTATAAAAGACGCAGATGCCTTCATAATCAAAACAAGTGACAATTCTGGCGAAATTATTTCACAAGTAACAGCCGACATCGCAACATGCAAAGATTGCCTGACCGAACTAAATGACAAAAATAACTTTAGATATCGTTATCCATTTATAAATTGTACGAATTGCGGCCCAAGATATTCCATTGTTAAAACAATCCCCTATGACAGGCCAAACACCACGATGGCGCCATTTGAGATGTGCTCGGCTTGCCGCAGTCAATATGAAGATGCCAGCGATCGCAGATTTCATGCTCAGCCTGTCGCATGCAGTAAATGCGGGCCAAAAATTTTCCTCACAGATAACCAAAGTAATCCCCTAGAACAAAATAGCGACCAAGCTATAGCGATGGCAGCTAAGCTATTAAGAAATGGAAAAATTGTTGCAATAAAAGGCATCGGCGGATTTCATTTAGCTGTAAATGCTCTTGACGACAAAGCGGTTCAACGGCTTAGGAAACGCAAAAAACGTGACAAGAAACCGTTTGCGATCATGGCGAGTTCAATTGAAACAATAACCAAATATGCCCTAGTCAAGAAAATTGAAAAGCAGATTTTAACCAGTCCGCAAGCTCCTATTGTCCTGCTGAAAAAACGGAATGATACCGATGCCAATATCGCCGAATCAGTTGCACAAAACGTATCGAGCTTTGGTTTTATGCTCTGTTATACTCCGCTGCACTGGCTATTGATGAGAAAAAATCTTGAGCTGTTGGTAATGACCAGCGCAAATGTTTCAGATGAGCCGCTAATTTGTGACAATGATATCGCCATAAAAAAATTAAGCCATATTGCAGACGCCTTTTTGATGCACAATAGACAGATATTTCGCCAGATAGACGATTCGATTGTACAGGTCGTAAACAATCAGCCATCTATAATCAGAAGAGCCAGAGGTTTTGTGCCAACGCCTATCAAATTTACAGCCGTCAAAAATAATAAAGCCAAAATCCTAGCAACAGGATCTGACCTAAAAAACACTTTT
>CBDUWP010000115.1:0-3824 GCA_965370955.1 uncultured bacterium
CGTAATGCCTCAGATGGTATTAGTATGCTGCAAACAATGGAAGGTGCGATGGGCGTTATCGATGATAACCTGATTCGCATGAAAGAGTTGGCAGAACAAGCAGCTACAGGTTCATATTCAGCAGCACAGAGAGCAATTATGAATGCTGAGTTCGCAGAAATGGCTGACGAAATTGACCGTATCGCTGGAGCAACTAAGTTTAATGACATAGCTATGCTCAACAGTTCTACAGGTTCTGTTTCAATTCATGTTGGTACTTCAAGTACTATCGATGTTAACAACGTAAATATGACAAAAGAAGGTCTTGGTGTCAACACAGGCGTTAGTGGTCAGTCTTCTGCATTTACTGACACTATTGCTTCAGCTTCTGCAGGTGCATATTTTACAGCTGTCACGAATGATATTGAGATTCGGATACAGTTTACAGACAGTGGTGCCGGCGATGATGAAGACATGTTAAGTGTAGAGTTCACAAACGAAGGTGGTACAGCTGGTGCTTATACACTCAATCAAATTGTTTCTGCGATCAATGTCCAATCACAAGCTCTTGGTTTTGGCAATGATGGTGTAGACAAAAATTATGATGCTGCCTCTGTTGTTACCAATACTGACGGTACCTATTCTCTCAAACTTGCTTCGAGAGGTTCTTCTGATGCTTGGACCTTGACTCAAGGTAATGCTACAGCGGCAGAAGATGGAACAATGACAGGTTGCTTCGGTGATGTTGCTGCAGCACTTGATGACAGCTTTACTGCTGTTGGTGGTGCTGAATATGCAGCAACCACAGTTGCTGCTGGCGTTAACATTGCAACAGCTGCAGCCGCTGCTACTGCTTTGACAACTGTTGGAACTGCTATCGAGACTAAAGATGCTGCTCGTGCAGGATTCGGTTATAAGATGAACCGTCTTGAGAGCACAATTTCAATTCTTGATATTCAGGCTGAGAATCTAAGAGCTGCAGAAAGTCGTATATCAGATGTTGACGTTGCAACTGAAATGGCTGTTTTGACTAGAACACAGGTTCTAGCTCAAGCTGGTGTTGCTATGTTAGCTCAAGCTAATCAAATGCCTCAGATGGCCTTGAGTCTTCTTAGATAATTTAATTATTAACTAAGGACTTAAAGGATTCACATCATGAGGTTAGGATGACCGATTTGAAGGGGAGATGGCTTAAGTGCTGTCTCCCCATAATTTACAGGTGTTGAACGAAGTTTTTTTCGATACAAATAACGGATTATTTATAGCGGGAGCATGATCATGAACGGAGTTAAGGCATATCAAGAAACCGCAATCACTACCCATAGCAGAGGCCATCTGGTCGTTATGCTGTATGAGGGTGCGATTAAATTCCTAAAACTTGCCAACAGGGCTATAGAACAGAACGATCCGGCAGCTAAGGGCAAATATATCGCGAGATCGCAAGACATCATCCACGAATTGGATAATGTGCTGGATATGGAAGTCGGCGGCGAAATAGCTGAAAATCTTAGAAAGCTATATCTTTACATGGATCAAAGGCTCTCGATCGCCAATGCCAAGCAGGATGCTGAAATCATCAACGAGGTGATTGGTCTTCTGGAAGAGCTCAATGTCGGCTGGAAAGATATCAGCCAGCAATAACGGCAACTATGGCAGCATCATATCTCACACATTTGGCTTGTTTTGGCTAAAAACAGTGGACATAACGCTTGCGTCCAAGTAGCATAGCGAGGAAATTACTCTATAAGAAATTTGTCCTTAGTTTAGGTTCTTCTTGCTATGAAAATATCAGTTAATTGGATCAATGATTATATCGATATTGGCTCAGATCCCGAAAAAATATCGGAAATTTTAAGCGATCTTGGCTTTCCCTGCGAAGGCATCGAAAATGTTGATGGCGATAGTATTATCGATATCGAAGTTACCAGCAATCGCGGCGACTGTTTAGGATTGGTCGGCGTGGCTAGAGAACTGGCTGCTGTTAGTAAAAAACCCCTGAAAGCCATCACTACCGATACTGAAGTGGCTAAATCCTCTAATCAGCAAACTATATCTGTCAAAATCGATTCGCCCGAATTCTGCAATCGTTATACAGCTCGCCTTATCAGCGGCGTCAAAGTTGGCCCATCTCCAGATTGGCTCGTTCAAAAACTGGCGACGATGGGAATGCGCAGCGTAAACAACATTGTGGACGCGACGAATTATGTTATGGCAGAAACCGGCCAGCCGTCACATGCGTTTGATTTCGACAAGATCGCAGGCAATAAAATCATTGTGCGAAAAGCTTCCGCAGGCGAAAAAATAATCAGTATTGATGCGACCGATTGTAAGCTCAGCCCCGATATGCTCATCATTGCCGATAGTAATAAACCTATCGCGATTGCCGGCGTCATGGGCGGCCTTGATACGGAAGTTAGCGAAGCGACAACAACAATTTTGCTTGAGGTTGCTCATTTTGATCCTGTAACAGTTCGAACCGCTTCAAGAAGATTAGCTTTGCAGTCAGAGGCATCTTTTAGATTTGAGCGTATTGTCGATGTCGAAAAAATCCCAGACGTTTCTGATCGTATCCTGTCCTTGATTGGACAATTGGCTCATGGCGAGATAGCCAGCGAGCTGGTTGATATTTATCCGGTTCCCAAAAAATCTATTGAGGTAAAATTAAGGCTTAGCCGGTTAAACAAAATATTAGGGATTGAAATTGATAAAGATACATCGATGGATATTTTGTCAACTTTGTGTTTTGAGCCGAGATTAGATGGCGAGACGATTGTGTGCAGCGTGCCGTCATGGCGAAGTGACGTTACCCGCGAAGTAGATTTGATTGAAGAAGTTATTAGAGTTTATGGTTATGGTAAAATTCCAGTGGGCAAGGAAATCAAGATTGAAGTTGCCCCTGTTGACGCGAGACAAAAGCTAATTGAAAAAATAGGAACGTATTTTTCCGGCTGCGGATTTTATGAATCGATCAACGTGACATTTGTTGACGACAAAATAGACAGTTTGTTTGCGGACGACAAAAAACCGCTGGCTGTAAAAGATGTCACTCGAAAAAGTGCCAACAAATTACGCCAAAGTTTGCTCGGTTCTTTGATGGGGGTTTTGCAAACCAACGTAAATGCCGGTAATGTAGATTGTTGTGTTTACGAAGTGGCTGATACATTTATCGCCTCTGGTGAGCTGTTGCCCGTCGAAAAGACTAAATTAGCGATAGCTGCAAATGTCGATTTTAGGCGATTGCGTGGCGTTATCGAGGGTTTTTTACGGCAATTGAACAAAAAGTCTGTGATTGATTTTATTGAGGTGGATGTCCAGTGGGCTTTAGCGGCAGCTGATATTTTGATTGATGGTAAGAGAATTGGCACTGCCGGCGTGGCATCAGATGAATTATGCAAAACTTTTGATTTAGATAAAATTAGGCCTTGTTGCGCGGAGCTTGATTTTGAAATGTTGATGTCTTTTCAGGATAGTGAATTTAAGATTGAGCCTTTGGCGAAATTTCCAGCGATAGAGCGGAACCTTTCGATAATTGTCGATGAGGCTGTTCTTTGGCAACATATTGTTGAAGTGGTAAATCAAAAATCATCGGACAAACTCGAAGCTGTGAATTTTGTTGAGATATATCGCGGCAAAAACATTCCATCTGGCAAAAAGAGTGTCACCTTATCGATGCGGTTTAGAGATTCTGACGGCACCTTAACACATCAGGCGGTTGACGAACTTGAACAACCGATCATTGATCACTTAGCGAAAAAGCTTAACTCGCAATTGCGAACTGTTTAATAAGAGAAAAAATGATGCGATGATGACGCCTGCGGTAATGAAAGAGATGTGAATTTTCTTGA
>CBDUWP010000116.1:0-3655 GCA_965370955.1 uncultured bacterium
GCAAAGTGTTTGGCCGATCAGGCAACTTGTGATGTTAGCAGCGATAATTTTTTCAACATCAGCCCTTGTTTTTATACCACTTTCTGCGACGAGTATTTGTTTATTTTTTATTGATCCGGCGATTTTTACGACATTATTTATATCTACAATCATTGTCGCGAGATTTCGATTGTTTACTCCGATGAGATTTTTATTCTGCGCCAATTTCAGTACTTTCGGCAACAGTTTCACATCATGAATTTCTAGCAGCACCGTCATATTCAGTTCGTTTGCAATTGCTGTCATTTCCCCGATTAGAGTATCAGAAAGGGCATCTGCGATCAAAAGCACAGCATCTGCTCCAGAGACTTTTGCCTGATATATTTGCCACGGATCGATCATGAAATCTTTCCTTAATATGGGCAGGGCGACAGCTTTTTTAACAGTATCGATATATTCTAACTTGCCTTGAAAATATTTCTCATCGGTTAGCACGCTGATAGCGCAGGCTCCGCACTCTTGATAAATTTCAGCGATATCTTTTGGATTGAAATTTTTTCTAATTAGCCCCGCAGACGGTGACGCCTTTTTGATTTCAGCGATCACGTTTAGACTTTTTGGCTTTATTTTTGTAACAGCTTCATAGAAATTTCTAGCAGGGGGGCAATCTTTTATTTTATCTTTCAAAAATTCAAGAGTTGTTAGAGCCTTTTGTTTTTCTACTTCGCCCTTTTTGTAAGCGATAATTTTATCTAATATATTTGCCACCTAGATTAGCCTTTATGCTATTTTAGTTTATTTTTCCTTCGTAATACTACATCGCTAAGGGTGCAGGGCTTTAGCCCGCAGGCGACAAATGCCACGTCCATAAGGGCGTGGTGGTTTACTTTTCGCTAGCCTTTTGGACATAGGCACTTTGCAGTTGGCTTATGGTATTTGAAAGTATTTTTTCTTCATCTTTGGCGAGATTGCCTTTGGTTTTTTCTTGTATTGTTTCGAGCATATCGATGTTATATTTAGCGATATTGAGATCGATTTTTCTATCCTCTTGTCCTTCGACTTGCAGCATCCCCATTGCGAACAGGGCTTGCGTTGCCATCATGCTTATGACAGCCGCGAAATCTCCCGGCGGCATTTTTTGATCGTTTGATTTTTCTTTTGTTTCGGTTGTTTCTTTTACCAGTTTTTCTTTTTCTTGTTTAGCTTCTTTTTTCCAATCTTCGTCAACGATTATTTTTTTTTCGTCGTCAGCCATTTTTCATCATCCTTATTAAGAAGTTAGCGTCTTTTATATGCTTTATGTATTCTATCCATATCTCTAGCCTGTTGCCTTTTGGCGATGGAGTGTCTTTTGTCGTGCAATTTTTTTCCGCAGGCCAGTCCCAGTTGCACTTTAGCAAATCCTCTGCTGTTGAAATACATTTTCAAGGCTACTAGAGTAAAACCTCTTTGCTCTAGTTTGATTGTGATTTTTTTAATTTCATTTTTGTGCAGCAGCAGCTTTCTATTCCGTAACGGCTCATGATTGCCATAGCTTGCATTCTCATAGATAGCGATATTAGCGTTGACCAAGAAACATTGGCCGTCAATTATTCTGGCATATGAACCAGCCAGATCGACTTTCCCTTGGCGCAACGATTTCACTTCTGTTCCCAATAGACTTAATCCAGCCTCGAATTTTTCAACAATTTCAAAGTTGTAGAAAGCTTTTTTGTTTAGAGCCAGTGCATCAGTTTTCTTTTTTGTTGTATTCTTTTTTGTTGCCATCAGAACAACTATAGCTCAATTTGCAGCAGATGGCAAAAAGATTCAACTGTAAATTTTTAGAAGTTCTTAGTTGTTTTCAGTTGTTTCACCATTTGATTTTTGCATGGCTTCTACGATTTTGGTTGTGTTATCTGCGATCCTAAATTGGAGCATAATTAGTTCTAGACCTATTCGGTAAAAGATAACTGCCACAAAAAAACCGAGTGGAGCTAGTATTAATGACAAAATTCCAGTTCCGAATCCCTGTGCAAACCCCGAGACGATTATACTGAATGAGCCAATAGCCGCAGCAACAATAATCAGAATAAATACTACTTTAATAATTTTGGTTGTGATAAATTCTTTGAATGATAAATCAAATACTTGGCCTATAAATCCTTTGTCTTCCATAACAATCTCCTTAAAAAACATTTAATATTGCATTCTGTTGACTTTTGTACAATAACCAGCAGTATTTATTGTATCGGACTATTGGATACACTGTCAATCTTTATAACTTTAGCCTCGAAACTATTTATCACTTGCTGAACAGCCTCATTGTTTATAATTTCACTTCTTTTAGCACTTGGCGGTGCTTGATTATTTGCGTTTGATTTACCAGCAGGATTTTTATCTTTATTTATATCTTCTAATCTCTTAGCGATATCAATTTTGGATAATCTGTTATCTACAGATGGCGTGTCGGGAGTTGTTGTATTATGTTGGTTATTGGTTACTGTGGAGTTTTTTTTTACTGTCGTATTTTTATTGCCATTGGTGGCGTTTGCTTTTATTAATTTATAGATATTAAGGAAATGTTAACTTAGATCCAGTCGCAGGATATCAGCTTCCCGTAATATTATCGGCGATTGTGCGGCTTTGACAGCAGCAACCAGTCGTTCGATTGTTGTAATGTTATAGATAATTGCTGCGATATCGAATTTTTCAGCTGTTTTTTGTATTTGTTTTTTTTGCAGATCTCCTAGCAGCAGGAGTTTGCTATTTGCTCCGGCTGATTTAACGATCATCAAATCCCTTAGATATTCAGCCAGTGCTTTAATGATTTGTAATTCTCCGAGTCCGCCATTGCTTAGGTCATCTATCATTTCGAGACATCCAGCTGCGTCACTGTCGCCGATTTTTGTGACTAGTGCATCGATTTTTTCATTATTCGCTAGCCCCAGAAAATCCTGTAATGTTTGCAGTGTTAATGGTTTTTGGCCTGTGCTTATGATTTTATCTGTTAGGCTGAGCGCATCTCTCATTGAGCCTGCCGCCATTTTTGTAAGCGGCAATAGAATATCCTTTTCAAACGCAATATTTTCTTTTTGCAGGAGATTGTTTAGGTGTCCGGCAATATCATTTGGCCCGATATTTTTAAAATCGAATCTTTGGCATCGTGATTGTATTGTTGGTATAATTTTGTTTGGTTCAGTTGTAGCGAAGATGAATTTTATATGTTCTGGCGGTTCTTCGAGGATTTTTAGTAGGGCATTAAAAGCTGACGGCGAGAGCATATGTACTTCATCGATGATATAGATTTTGAATCTGGATTTAGCTGGTTTATAGACGGCATTTTCTCGTAGTTGTCTAATATCATCCACGCCGTTATTGCTGGCCCCATCGATTTCTATAACATCGATATCATCGCCTTTGTTGATATTTTGGCAATTTTGGCACTTACAGCAAGGCGTCGTTGTTGGCAAATCAAACGCAAGGCAATTCAGCGCTTTAGCTAAGATGCGAGCCATAGGAGTTTTGCCAACGCCTCTTGTTCCGCAGAACAAATAAGCATGGCTGATGCGTTCCGATTCGATGGCATTTTTGAGTGTTTCGCTGACAGGCTCTTGCCCGATGACATCGTCAAAAGTTTGTGACCTATATTTTCTTGCCAGTACTGTATAAGCCAGTATCAGTTTTCTGTTGACCA
>CBDUWP010000117.1:0-3636 GCA_965370955.1 uncultured bacterium
AAAAGCATCCCTAAAGTGATTATAGCTGTCACACCGCCGCAAAGACCATCTAGCCCATCTAAAAGATTTAGCGAATTGGTTGCGCCAAGAACGAAAGCAACAGTAACAATTATTTCGATAGTTAATAATAAATGACCGTTAATTGTGATTGAGAAAAGGTCTAAACACGCGGATATATTTGGCAAAATCCCAACTAATATTATTGCAAAAGCCGCAAGCATTTGCCCTAAGATTTTTTGTCTTGGCTTAATGTCAAACAAATCATCGACAAGTCCAACAAAACAGGCAACTGTAGCACCTGCCAAGATGCCAAAGAGCATTTTCATGCACTGACCAAAAACAGGATTGAGTTTGAGGCAATTTATTCCCGCTAAAACCCCAACAGTGACACCGATCAATATTCCGACACCACCAAGATAGGCGACAGGCTTTTTATGAGTTTTGACAAAATTATCCGGCTTATCAACTATATCAAATTGAATCGCTATTTTTTTGCAAAGCCAAGTTGCCGCCAGTGATGCCAAGCATGCACCGACCAAAACAGGCCAAAGCGTTAAAACCCAGCTAATCGATTTTTCTGGCCCAACAAAATAAAACATTTGCTCTCCTAATTATCGCGGACCCACACTTCACTATCATAACGCAACATAACCAGCTTATCTTCAAATCCATCAAAAGAAATATCGCAATTTTGGCCGCTCAACTCTTTCAATATCCATTTTGGAAAATCAGCACCAGCTTTGATAGATAGCGGGGCGCCACCTCCAAAACGAGGGTTGATTTCTATGATTTTTATTTGGCCGCTCTCTGTCAAAAAAAGCTGTACTGTAATCACACCAACCCCTGCTGACAATTTTTGAACTAGCCCCGCCACTGCTGCCATAATGTCCGCATCTTTGACAATCTTAGCCTTATTAACTTCACCGGCCCTGACAAACAGTCTTTTTCGCGGCACAACACATCTAACATCGCCATTGAAATCGACATATGCGTCACAGGTATATTCCGGCGCATCGATAAATTCCTGCACAATACAATCAGGCACACGTCCTGCATAAAATTGCAACTCTTGGGCATTTTTAACCACAAAATTGCCTCTACTTGCATAACCATTTTTAGGCTTAATAAAACAGGGCCAATCAAGCTTTACTTTTTCTGCTTGCTCCGCCGACATTGTCACTGGCGTATCAAATCCATTTTCAACTAAAAAATCATAAGTTTTCAGCTTATCTTGACAAATACCGATAACCTCTGGATTCGAGATAAGAACCTTACAACCTAACTGTTCAAATTCAGTTTTAGCCTCAGCAAGCTTCATTAAATCGAGGTCAATTGTCGGTACAATTAGATTGATATTATTTTGTTTAACAATATCCAGCAACTGATTGATATAGCCATCATCTTTTATTGATTTGACGAGAAATTGTTTATCACAGAGTTGCCAAGCTGAGTTCAACGGCGAGATGTCAGTTGCCATAAAGGTGCACTTCAACTGCAAATTTCCGGCTGCCTTGCGAAAGCTATTGAGCAAAGAAACTCGCCGCCCTATGCAGGTAAAAAGCACATTGATATTTTTAACATTATTTTTTGTTTGCTTGCCCACTCGTCATCTTTCGCACACATACAGCCAATAAAACCCTGTCTACATTTATATTAACTCTATATTGATTTATTGTCGATAATAATCTAAAATGTTGTTTTGAACAATCTTAAACTATTATTCTATTTCGGATGGATTTATGACTGACTGGACAAAAAAAATTGCGGATAAAAAAATTGTTATCGGGGTATTCGGACTTGGCTACGTTGGCCTTCCGTTAGTCAGAGAGTTCACTTCAGCGGGATTAAAGGTTATCGGATTTGACATTGACGAAAAGAAGATCAAAACGCTCAATTCCGGCAAAAGCATCATCAAACATATCCCTCACAGTCAAGTCAAGAAAATGGTTAATTCCGGCCTATTTAAAGCGACCAGCAACATGAGCCTTATGAAAAAGGTCAACGCTGTTATAGTTTGTGTGCCGACCCCTCTGACAAAAAATCGTGAACCTGACATGCAATTCATCATCAAGAGCAGCGAAACAATTTCTAAATATCTCCAGAGCGGCCAGCTAATCACCTTTGAGAGTACCACATATCCCGGAACAACTCGCGACTTGGTTGTCCCCATATTAGAAGCAAGCGGTCTAAAAGCCGGCAAGGATTTTTATCTAGCCTATTCGCCGGAGCGAGAGGATCCGGGCAATAAAAATTACACAACCAAAACTATCCCCAAAATTGTTGGCGGACTAACAAAAACATGCCTGCAAATGGCAGTACAACTTTACGAAACCGCGATCGACACAATGGTCCCTGTTTCAAGCCTTGAAGCAGCAGAAGCAGCCAAAATAATTGAGAACGTATATAGATGCATCAATATTGCCATGGTCAATGAGCTTAAAATGGTTTTTGATCGCATGGACATTGATGTTTGGGACGTTATCAAGGCAGCCAGCACCAAGCCGTTTGGTTTTACAGCTTTTTATCCGGGTCCGGGACTCGGCGGCCATTGCATTCCCATCGATCCATTTTATCTAACATGGAAGGCTCGCCAATATGGCATACCAACGCGATTCATTGAACTTGCCGGCGAAATAAATACTGACATGCCCAACTATGTTGTCACTCGCACGATGGATGCCCTCAACGCCAAACAAAAAAGCCTAAACGGCTCCAAATTGCTTGTGTTGGGTTTAGCTTATAAAAAAGACATCGACGATTTGCGTGAATCTCCATCCATTGAGCTAATCGAACTTTATCGAAAAAAAGGTGCTAAAGTCGACTATAACGATCCATTCATAGCCAAAACTCACAAGCAGCGAGAACACGATCTAAAAATGGTCAGCAAAAAATTAACAGCCAAAATGCTTGCTAGCTATGACGTTGTTGTCATTGCGACGGATCACAGCAGCTATGATTTCAAATGGATTGTCAAAAACTCTAAATTGATTATAGACACACGTAACGCTACGGTCGATGTCAAGACAGGCCGCAAAAAAATCGTCAAAGCCTAAAAGATAGCGGCACTTTAATTGGCAACAGAGGTGTTTATTTTTCCTTCGTAATACTGGTGTAGATGGAAGCATCCGACAAAGCCTGCAGGGCTATTAGCCCGTAACGACAACTACCACGTCCGTAAGGGCGTGGTAGTTTACTTGACTAAAATTTTGTCAGCCATACCGTGTCCCAACATAATTTTAGAGCCCTTAACTGTCACCATAACAGCTCCGCAGCAACTGTTTTTGACAACAGTAAGCTCAATGTTCGGTAATAGCCCCATTGCGGATAATCGGCCTACAGCCCCTCTGCCTGCGGCGATTTTGACCACCTTTACTATAGAGCCTTCTTTTATTGTTGAGAGTTTTTTCATTTTTTTATTTTTGATACCGTTTACTCAGGATATTTCGCAAAATTGTAACATTAACCCCAACCATTATCTACTAGTCTGTTTTAATTTTAGCAATAAAAAGTTTGCAGTAACCGTCTAAGACTTTTATAATTGTGGGTTCTTGTTTTGATCGGGGCGTAGCGCAGTTTGGCTAGCGCGCATGACTGGGGGTCATGAGGTCGGAGGTTCGAGTCCTCTCGCCCCGATTT
>CBDUWP010000118.1:0-3557 GCA_965370955.1 uncultured bacterium
AACTGCGGGTTCGTATTTAATTCTATCGGATGACTAAAACTTGCTAATATCATTATTCTTTAGTTTCCAATTCGTAATCGAGATCACGCTTTTCAAGATATGACCAATAAACAGCCTGTACCATCGCCAACAATGTTAGCCAGCCTGCAGTAGAGGTATATATTTGACCTACCTCACAAGGCCAACCGTAAACAGTCATAGCATTTTTTGCACTATAAGCTGAAATAAAAAACACGACAGGAGAATTCAGCATTTGAGCACCCTTGACATAAAAAGGAGCCGCTGACTCAAAATTCACCACAGCTATACTGCCAACATAAATTCCTATAACGAAAATCACAACGACTGCTGTCATTACGATTGCTGCATGTTTAAATCTTTTTTGCAACAGAAATCCTGCTCCCGGCACAAGCCATGCCGCAACAGCGATAGCCACAAGATGCAATGTATTAGATGGTGACATTTTTTTGGACATATTGTATGTTTTTCTAATTCACCGAATTCGGTTCTGATGATTCTTTTTTGTCGGCACTGGAAACAAAGGTGAAATCCATCCTCTTCTCGATGTTTGCTGGATTAAAAAAGTCAGCCGCCAATTCATAGGACTTATTCACGTCAAATTGCATCGCATATGTTTTTCTCAAAACGTCCTGCTGCTCCTGATAAATATTTTGAAATTCTAAGGAGTGAACACAAAGATAACTCATTTGTGATGCGAATTCTATGACAGCTGGGACGTTTGCTGTTTGTCCGTCTGCGTTAGCCAGTGCATAAAATTTGTCAACCAGTATCTGTTGCTGCAAAATATTGGCAATTATTTGTTTCTGCATAGGATTGCCTTCACTTTGTGCGACAACTTTAGCAATGAGGCTTTGCGGGACTTTTTTCTGCTTTGGACTTTTTGTAATCTTGAATCGATTTGGATCCTCGCTGGTGCCGTATTTTTGATTTAGCTTGTCGAGCGATTCTTCAATGGTTTTGCCTGCTGCTATCTCCATATAATATTGGGCTGCTTGTTTAGCCTTTTTCATAGCATCTATTTTTTCAAGATCTCTAATAACAGTTTGTTCGACAGTTCTGTTAGAGTCCTGTTCGTTTTGCTTGAATAAATCGACTGTACTGGCAGTGACAATATCGATAGTCTTTGGTGCGACTGCTTTTTGAGTATCGACAACTCTGGCCAAGAGAACATTGCCGGTGATCATATTTTTCATTGGCCCAATATCTTCATACATCTTAGGCATGGCTGCTTCTTGAGTGCTTAATCGACTCGACCCTAGCTGTTCAACCGCAAAAATTAATTGTACCATATTGATTTGGCTATTGGTTCCTGTGTTTACCAAAACTGTCCAACCAAAATCGGGAGAATTTTGCATATCGAAAGCGGTCATCAAACCCGTTTTTCCCGTATAAATTTTAACGCCGAACTCCTTTGTCAATTTGCTGGCTATAACTCCGTAATCGGCATGTAACTTTTCAAGTTGCTCGGTTTCAGTTGTTTCATCTTGACTTAGCATTGCAGCTGCTTTGAAAATTTTTGAGATCTTAGCTTGTGTCCTTTGCTTAATCATTTGCTGCTTGATGGCTTGGGCAACTTTCGCATATTTTCTTGTACGTTGTATTGATATAGAGTTGGGATCTTGCGGATCAGATGGTATATTTTCCACAAAAGCCGCCAGATTGTTTTGATAGAATCGTTCGGTTTGTTCTGACGTTGGCCTCTTTATGGTTTTGGCAACAGCTTTTTGGTCTACTGCCAAATATTCGACATTGGCCATATCGTCCAGTTTATATCCGAACCCACAGGGATTGTCGTTACTGCTGTCGCCGGCGAAATTGTCTTTATACTTTGCGAATTGTTCACTGATTTGAGCTGCAGCGGCCTTGAAACTACCTTTGTCTGAATCGATGAAATCAGAGCTTTGGATATTGATGAATTCCGTATTGATTGCCTGCTCAGCCAATCCGATTTCTTTGGCGAGCTGATTAAGGGTAACTTCCTCTGTCATACAAATAGATTTTGCGTAGTTTAGTATTGCAAACAATTTTCCGCAGACGTTTAGTATTTCATTTTCCGAAGCTTTTGTTTTGTTCATCACAAACCCGATAACTTGTGAATAGGTTGCTCCTTGCATCATAGTTGGAATAAAACCTGCCATAGCCTCTTTAATTTTAACTGTCGAAATTTGTCCTCCGCTTTTTTCCACCTCCGCTGTCAGCATCATCCATAAGGCGTTCGACTGGGTCACTTGACAGATATCATCGATTTGCTGATCACTAATTTGATAGTTATTGGCATTGATAAGTTCTTTCATCAGTCGAAAGTCATTGGAATTGCTTTCTTTACCGAAGAGGATTTTTGTCAGAAAAATGGTGTGCAGGTTCTGACGTGGTGCAACCGAGATGCTTTGCACCTGCCACTGTTTGCCAAATCCCAACAATCTCAATATTTCCAGTTCGTTATTGGCTCGGATAAACTCATTTCGAGTAATTTTCGTCTTCCCCGTTGTAGCTATTACTTCGTTAGCATGTCCTTGACTCTTGTTGGCCATTCTGCTGAAATATGATCCGCCAATAAAACCAAACATAATAAGAACAACGACAACGGCCATTAGTTTTGTGTTGTTTTTTCTAAACCATCTCATTAAATGCATATTTTACTCTCCAAAACATCTGTTTTTGTAGGAACTAATAATATCATTATTGTAAAAATCAGATTGATTCTTAAAGCAATAGATTATATGGAAGCGACGCTTGTTTGCAAGCAAAATAGCAACAACAGCAGAAACTGGTCAAAATGTCAATGCTAGTGACAGCGACAGGTACCGGATTGGAATTTGAGGTTGAATCGGTTCATTAACGAAAGATTGCCGCGCTGCGCTCGCAATGACAAACAAAAACAACTAGCCATTTTGCCTATTTTTGCGGTGGCAGGCGGGCGGGGCGATCAAAGATTATGTGGAATATTACAATGAAGAACGGGTTCGTTCGGCGTTAGGCTACAAAACACCGAACGAAACTGCGGCTGCGCTTAACACCCTCGATGCCGCTTAAAATTGGCTTGCTTTGAAGGGAGCACTACGCAAAGGACCGGATGTGGTAGAAGTGTTAAGGTATTTATTTGCTGTGCGAGGCGCACCTGATTTTATACGGAGTGACAATGGGCCTGAGTTCATCAGCGAAGTGGTAAAAAAAGTTTTTGAGAAATTCTAACGTTGACACGCTATATATTGAGCCTGGCAGTCCATGGGAGAACGGCTATGTCGAGTCGTTTAATAGCAAACTGAGGAACGAGCTTTTGAATAGAGAATTGTTTTTACATATTGATGAATTAAGATATGTTGCGAATCGCTGGCGAATGGATTATAATCATCATCGACCACATAGTTCGCTGGGCAATTTAACTCCAGCTGAATTTGCTGAAAGCTGTATCGCTTCCGGCCAGCCTACGGCTGACCTCCAGCAATACAGCCAAGCTTCAAGAAGCGTTAAATTCGCATAAAGAATGGACCAGGAATTGGGTGCAGGTCAATTCAGATAGCCAAATACATAAAAAT
>CBDUWP010000119.1:0-3555 GCA_965370955.1 uncultured bacterium
TATGGCAAAACAAATTAATCCCTTTGGTTGAGACTGCAAACTATGGCAAAACAAATTAAGAGTCAGTGGAACGGTTTTTCCTTAAAACCCAGAAAAGATATGCCCGATGGCCTTTGGTTAAATTGCGACGGTTGTCAGGAGATGCTTTTTAAGGCGGACGTTGAGAGTAATTTGAATGTTTGTCCGAAGTGCGGCCATCATTTCCGCATTAACGGTTCGACTCGGATTGCGTATTTAGTTGACGCCGACTCTTTTCAACCGATCAGCAGTTCCTTAACCAGTACTGATCCATTGGATTTCAAATTTCGCGATGTCACTTACAAGAAGCGTCTTAAAATTGACGAGCAAAAGAGTAAGAGCAAAGAAGCCATACACATTGGCAAATCCTTTATCAAGGGTCGCCCTGTCATTGTAGCTGTAATGGAGCCGGATTTTCTGATGGGTTCTATGGGTGCGGTTGTCGGCGAAAAATTTTGTCAGGCTATCGAGCTTGCGATTGAGCAGAAATTACCTTTTGTTGTTGTTTGTTGTAGCGGCGGCGCGAGGATGCACGAGGGTGTCGTTGCAGTTATGCAGATGGCCAAAACCAGTGCAGCTGTAGCCAAATTCGATGAAGCCGGCGGTTTATACATCACCATTTTGACTGACCCTACAACAGGCGGCGTCAGTGCTAGTTTTGCGATGCTCGGCGATGTCACTATCGCTGAACCGAAAGCCACAATTGCTTTTGCCGGCCGCCGTGTGATTGAGCAGACCATCAAGGTGACTTTGCCGGACGGTTTTCAAACAGCCGAATTTTTATTGGAGCATGGTTTTGTAGACATGATAGTCGAGCGTAAAAATTTGCGAAGTGAGATTGCTCGCCTGATAGATTACTGCAAGAAATAGCCAAACATAGAATTTCACAGAAAGAGAAAAAAAATGAGAAGTGACACGATCAAAAAAGGTTTTGAGCGAGCCCCTCATCGCGGTCTGCTTCACGCTTGCGGTTTGAGCAATGAGGACATCAAGAAACCTTTCATCGCGGTAGCCAACAGCTTTTGCGAGATAGTTCCGGGCCACGTCCACCTTAACGAGGTTGCAAAAACTGTCAAGCAAGCCATTCGCGCTGCAGGCGGCCGTCCTTTTGAGTTCAACACGATTGCCGTTTGCGATGGCCTAGCTATGGGTCATGAGGGCATGAAATATTCTCTTGCATCTCGCGAGATTATTGCCGATTCCGTTGAGACGATGGTAAAAGCTCATCGGTTTGACGCATTGGTTTGCATTCCCAATTGCGACAAGATTATTCCCGGCATGTTAATGGCAGCTGTCCGTCTAAACATTCCGACAATTTTCGTTTCCGGCGGTCCGATGGCAGCCGGCAAAACCGCAGCTGGTAAAACAGTTGACTTGATCAGCATTTTTGAGGGCGTTGCCTCTTTCAATGCCGGTGACATCACAGCCTCTGACCTTGACGAATTGGAGCACACAGGCTGCCCGTCTCAGGGTAGTTGCAGCGGCATGTTCACCGCCAATTCGATGAACTGTTTAACTGAGGCGATCGGCCTTGCCCTGCCCGGTAACGGCACAATTTTAGCCATCGATCCCAAGCGTCAACAGCTATATAAATCAGCCGGCAAACAGATCATGACTTTGATAGAAAAAGACATTAAGCCGCTTGACATCATCAATCAGAAATCGATCGACACAGCCTTCGCTCTTGACATGGCGATGGGCGGCTCGACGAACACAGTTTTGCATACACTCGCGATCGCCAACGAAGCCGGAATTGATTATAGCCTTGAGCGAATCAATCAGATAAGCAAAAAATGCCCCAACATTTGCAAGGTGTCCCCATCTAGCGATTGGCACATTGAGGACGTCGACGCCTCTGGCGGCATCAGTGCTATTTTGAAAGAGGTCAGCCAAATCGATGGTCTCATCGCCACTGGCAATATTACTGTCACTGGCCAAACTCTCGGCGAAAACATTGCCGATGCCGAGATCAAAAATTACGATTGCATCCATAAATTATCTGACGCCTATTCGCAGACTGGCGGCCTCGCCATATTAAAGGGCAATTTAGCACCAGACGGCGCGGTTGTCAAATCAGCCGGCGTTGACAAAGAGATGTTGGTCCACAGTGGCCCTGCCGTAATTTTTGAGAGCCAAGAAGACGCTTGCGAAGGTATCCTTGCCGGCAAGGTCAAAGCCGGTGACGTTGTAATCATTCGTTACGAGGGTCCCAAAGGCGGTCCCGGAATGCAGGAGATGCTCAGCCCGACCAGTTATATCATGGGCGCAGGACTGGGCAAATCGGTAGCCCTTATTACAGACGGCAGATTTTCCGGCGGCACTCACGGCGCGTGCATCGGCCATGTCAGTCCAGAAGCCGCAGTTGGCGGAGCGATCAGTCTGTTGCAAGCAGGTGACATCATCGACATCGACATACCGAATAACAAAATATCCGTCCAGCTCACTGACAAAATCCTTTCCGAGCGCAGACAATCATGGCAGGCTCATCCGCCCAAGATCACCAAAGGCTATCTCGCCAAATATGCTTCGATGGCCACAAGTGCCGACACAGGCGCAATCTTAAAATGGTAATCGGACGAACTGAATGACAGATAAACAATTGAAATGGTATGTTGGCGGCCTTCATTTCGACTGCAATCAATGCGGCGGCTGTTGCTCTGGCCCTGAGGAAGGTTTCATTTGGCTAACCAAACATGAGATCAGTCTCATCGCCGAGCATCTAAATATATCAACTGCCGAATTGCACGATAAATATTTAAAACGTCTCGGCTTTCGCTACAGTATTATCGAGGACTCCGCCAGTAAAGACTGTATATTCTTAAAGGAAACCGGCGGCAAAAAAGGCTGCTCGATTTATTCTGTCAGACCGAATCAATGCCGAACATGGCCTTTTTGGACGAGCAATTTAGAGACTCCTGATCATTGGAATATCGCTGCGACTGGTTGTCCCGGCATCAATCGCGACAAGCTTTACGATTTCAAAACGATAGAAAAATTGCGTAAGAGCAAAAACTGGTGGCAAGATGACAAGTGATTCCATTGTTTCAGCTGTTAGTGATTTATACCAATGGCTTGATTGCCAAATCGTTTTAGCTAACAATCCAAATCGCAAATGCTCTGGTTGCGGCGACTGCTGTAATTTCGCCGAATACGATCACCGCTTATATGTCACTTCTGTCGAGTTGGCTCATTTCAAACATCACATCAGCCCGATCCCAATCAAGCCAATGGCAGGTGACATTTGTCCCTATCAGATTGAGAATAAATGCAGCGTATATCCACATCGTTTTGTAGGTTGCCGGATTTTTTGCTGCACAGGCGACAGCGTTTTTCAAAACCAATTAAGCGAACAAACATTGTCGAAACTAAAAGCCATCTGCCAAGAGTTCAATCAAGACTATCTCTATAGCGATCTGGCCACAATCCTCAATCGGCACGCCCTTTAGTATTTATCTTCCGGCAGCGGAATCTTTTGCGACGGCTTTCTCAGA
Source organism: uncultured bacterium (assembly GCA_965370955.1). Taxonomy (GTDB): domain Bacteria; phylum Planctomycetota; class Phycisphaerae; order Sedimentisphaerales; family Anaerobacaceae; genus CBDUWP01. The sequence continues at coordinate 3,510 of CBDUWP010000119.1, forward strand.
TCGATATATTGCACACCCTTGCTCAACGAGCCATTTTGCTGATAAT
>CBDUWP010000120.1:0-3472 GCA_965370955.1 uncultured bacterium
ATGCAATCTATAAAAGAGGTCGTATTTTTAGAATTGTCTTTTTTACTTTGCTTGATGGTTATATTATTTAACGATTTCAAAAGCTGTTTGGCTAGCTTTTTTAATATAAAACGTTCGGAAACTGTGTGGCTTAGGCAGATACAAGTGACGTTGGCTTCTTTAGCAGCTAAAGCTTGATGATGTTTGAGCTCGCCGGTTAAATATAAATCGCATTGCCGGTTGATGACTGTGTTTAATATCTTGCCGCAAGAGCCGGCGCAAACTGCGGCGGTTTTAACTATTCGGTTCTCTTTGCCAATTATGCCAAACGATTTGGCAGAAGTAGCTTTTTTAATCCTGAGTATGATGTCACTTAGCTTGGTCGGTGAGTTGAGCTTGCCAATACGGCCCAAACCAAAACGGTTATTGTCGTAAAGTTTCGTGCAATCAAAGGCGGGCATTTCATAGGGATGCGAAGCGGTCATAGCATCTATTACAGCTTGCAGTTTTGGCTTTTCGACGATACATTCAAAGCGTATCTCGTCGACTGCCGTAAGTTTGCCGATTTGGCCAATCGCCGGGTTAGAACCTGTCAGAGGTTTGAATGTGCCGAGACCAGCGGTCTCAAACCCGCAATCACTATAGTTGCCGACTGAGCCCGCGCCTGCGGCAAACATGGCGCCGGCAACCTTAGCTGACGAACCTTTGGGGGTAAAGATTGTTAGTTTATATTTGTCGCTGAAACTGTCAGTGACATAGTCGCCGATTGGGCAGGGATTGTCCAAACCAATCATGTCGGCTAGGCCATCGTTGACTCCGCCTGAAATGACGTCAAGTGATGTGTGGATCGAGTAGACAGAAATACCTAACCGAATCAGCTCATAAACCACCGCCGACTGGCCAGTTGGTGTCACTTGTTTCAAACCGTTCCAAATGATAGGGTGGTAACTGATTATTAAATCGGTCTTTAGTTTTTTAGCTTCTGAAACGACATCTTGCGTGACATCGATAGCGAGCAATATGTTTTTGACCTGCTTGTTGTTGTCGCCAACCAAAAGGCCTACGTTATCCCAATCCTGAGCCAATCGAACAGGGGCTATCTTATCCAGCACTATGGCAATGTCTTTGACTTTCATATTAATTCGTCCAAGATTTTATGATTTATAGTTTTCTAATATATGTGTATCGTAAAGTTCACTCAATTTTTTTGTTATAGTGCCAACTTTTCCTGTGCCGACTGTGTGCTTTTCTATTCGAGTGACAGGCATGATCTTCATTATTGTGTTGGTCATGAAAACTTCCTCAGCATCGAGCAGATCGTCAATTGATAAATCTTTCTCAACGAGTTCAATCGAATTATCGCGAGCTAATTTACATACCAACTTGCGGCAAATACCGGGCAAAACCGGTGTCGATAACAATGGCGTTTGAACAATAGAATCCTTGACCAAAAAAATGTTGCTGATTGAACCCTCCGCTAAGTGGTTTGTCACTGTAAACAATATGGCTTCTGTCGCGTTTTTTTCATGGGCAGCTTTCAAAGCAAGCATGCGAGGATAATAGCTCAAGGTCTTGTGGCCGCAAGATGGATCACGAGGATTTTGGCGGCTGTCGGATAAAATAACCATGATGCCGTTTTCATAAAGCTGCTCAGGATACGGCTCGATAGCGGCAGCTGTTATCAATAATGTTGATTGCCGATCGGCGTCACTGTCAGTATTTAGGGCTCCAGATGTTAAGGTCAACCGAAGCCGAGCATTGGTTAAGTTGTTGGTTTTGAGCAATTCGTTAATCAGGTCAGCGATTTGATGATTGCTGTAACTTTTGTAAATGGAAAGAGTTTTCGCACTCGCTTCCAGCCGGTCGAGGTGATGATTTAATTCAAAAATTTTGCCATTATAACTTCGCATCGTTTCAAATAAGCCTGCGCCATATAAAAAACCGTTGTCAAAGGCTGAAACTGTTGCCGATTTCGAATCTACCAACTGACCGTTTAGGGATACCTTGCTCATGTTAAACTCTACGTAAATAAATAGTATGTAATGGATAGCTCGCTGGATTATCTCTTAATTTCGCCGGATAGTCAAAGATTTTGTCGGCGAGATTTTGGGGTCAGCAAATTGAATGTGTCGTCCAGCATTGGCCATGGTTTGAGTTTGATGATGGGCTTGCCGATTGTGCCGGTGATTTCCATCCGGATTAGAAAATTGGACAGGCTGGTTGTGATTGAGTTGATTATGTCCGGCTTTGACGAAAATAGTTTTTTGCCGCTCGCCCCGAGTGTTAAATCGAGCTTGTCGGTGTTATTATTCAACCAGCCGCTGCCGGCGAAGTTGATGGCTTTGCCTGATAACGATATTTGGCGAAAAAATGTCCGGCCATCTTGAATATAAGTGTCGCAAAATAATCGATCAAATGCAAAATCTTTGGGCTCCGAAAAGTTCAGAACATATAACATTTTGGCTATCGGAGATAAGCGGCCAATCTGCATGTCGACAATGCTGATTGTGCAGGTTCCGGTGGTCTGCTGACGATTGAAATTTCCCGCCAGTGCTAACTGACCAGACATGCGGCCATATATAATCTCGTCGGCACTTGTGATGTCACCTGGTTTTTTGGCAGCCAAAAGAAAACGCTTCATGTCGATTTGCTCAAAGCCTGTCCATAATTTATAGCTTGGCGAGTTATCTGGGCTAAGGCTAAGCTCGAGCTGGCCGGTGATTTTGCCGTCGTAGCAATTGCCGGAAAGATTTTCCGATATCCATTTGTTGTAGTCTGGCAAAAAAATAATCTTGTCGGCTTTGATGTTGGTGAGAAGTCGCTCGTTTATGGCGAACTTGTCGATGGCGAATTGGGCTTGGCCATAATCTATCCCGCTGTCACTTTTGAAGTGACCGTTTATCTTAAAAAGGCCTGTGAGTTGAGAAATTTTTGGCTTGGTCTGGAGCTGGCAATCGGAAATCTTTATCTGGCAGTCAAATGTGACATCTGTTGCATAATTTTCTTTTACGGTGAAATCGAATCTGTTAAAAAGCAGATCAAATTTGCCTTGCGGTGAGATGTTGTTATAAAAATCTGATAAGTGCTTTGGCAATGACAGCCCTAGTTTTTCGTTAAATTCTAAATTCGTTATCGTAAGCTTGGTTTTACCAGATTGTAATCGATTATTAGCCAGCAGTAATTTTCCGTCAAGACTTAATTGTGATTTGTCTTGAGCTGTTTGGGCTGTTTGAGGTTTGGCCTTAATGTTATTTAGCAATATGTCACCGGGCGTGATTGTCACCTTGCCTGTAATGTCTTTTATCGCAAAGGGCAAAATCGCATGGTCGATACTGTTTTTATGGCAGTCGATAGTGATCTTGTAATCGAAAGGATTATTCGCTGATTTATTTAGGTTGGCTTGATAGCTGATAACGCCTGAAGCGTTTAATAATGGTTCGGCAAAATGCTTGAACTGTTTGGGGATAAGCTCAAAAAACTCGCTGCCTAACTG
>CBDUWP010000121.1:0-3425 GCA_965370955.1 uncultured bacterium
CTGAACTCTTATCTATGCGTGCTCTGTTTAGCTTTTTCAATAGTCCAGATATTAAACTGTTTCAATTCTGGTGGAGAAGATTTTCTCGGCTTATCTTTTTTACTCTTTTTATTTTTTTTAGGTTTGGCTTGATGATTTTCTTTTGTTTTATTTTCTCTTGCTCGTTTTTCTATTGTTTTGATATATTCCTTGAAATGTCCCTTGAAATATTCATGTTTTCCGATACTTTTTTGGCCGATTGCATCAGCTCCTATCACCAAAATCTGATCGGTGACATTGTCTAAGAAAAACCTATCATGGCTAACAGTAAAAACGCTGCCTTTATATTGTTTAAGAGCTGCTTCAAGGGCCTCGATGCTTGGTATATCGAGATGGTTTGTCGGCTCATCGAGCAATAATATCTGCGGGCTTTGCAATACGATTTTGCACAATGCGAGCCTGTTTTTCTCACCTCCACTTAAATCGCCCACCTGCTTGAACACGTCCTCGTTGCTAAACAAAAACTGCCCTAACTTCGATCTGAGCTGAGCATTTAATAATGTTGGATCGACAGTCGCCAGCTCCTCTAGGACGGTATTCTTTGGGTTTAGCTGGTCAGCTGTCTGGTCTAAATATCCAATTTCTGCATTGGTTTTAAGCTTGACTGTTCCATTTGTTGGCGAGATTTGTTTTAGTATCAATTTCAGAAGGGTGGTTTTGCCGCTTCCGTTTGGGCCAATAATTCCCAATTTACGATTTGCCGGAACTTCAATATTCACATCCTCAAATAGCGTCATGTCACCATATTTCATCGTTAGCTTATCACATTTGAGCATGACGATTTCTTTTTGTGTTTTGGCATTGACTTTTTGGAATTCAAATTTCAATTTTTTTTGATGACTAGCCGGCTTATTAAGAAAATCTGGATTTTGTTTCAGTAACCTATCAAGCTGTTTTTGTCTACCCCTTGCGACCTTTTGCATACCTTTAAGATTACGATTTTTTTCGATAAAAACCTGCGTATTAGCCAAGAATTCTTTGTTTTGTTGAAATTGTTTTTGCTGATGCTGGTCTTGTTGGCTTTTTTGTTTTTTATAGGCTGAATAATTTCCTTTAAACATAAAAGTCTTTCTTTGTGATATCTCCACGATTTTTGTGGTGACCTGCTCCAAAAGAAATCTGTCATGGCTTACGATAATCAGGGACGCATTTGTGTTTTTCAAGAATTTTTCCAGCCACATCGTCGTATCCCAATCGAGATGGTTTGTCGGCTCATCGAGCAGTAGCAGATTTGCCCGATCGACCAGCACCTTTGCTAGTCCCAACCTTGAAAGCTGTCCGCCGCTTAATTGATTGGTTTTCATCTCGAGTAATTTTTGGTTTAGCCCTAAAGCCGCTGTGACTTCTCGAAGTTTTATTTCATATTCGTATCCGCCGGTGATTTGAAAATCTGCGGCTAGCTTGTCATATTTCGCCATAACTGATTTAAGCTCGCTGCTGGTTGCGATACTGATTTTTTCAGCTTGTGATTGCAATTGTTTTTGCATAATCAGGATATCACTGGCATTATCGTGCAATTCTTCCAGCATTGTTTTATGGCCGGAAAATGTCGGTTCTTGAGCGAGATAGGACACTTTCGCCATTTTTTTTCTTGTGATTTGGCCAAGATCAGGCGAAATGCTTTTGGTAATCATTTTCATCAGGGTTGTTTTGCCGCAGCCATTTGGGCCGACGAGTCCGATCTTGTCTCCCGGATAAATATTTAAGTTGAGCTTGTCGAAAATAGTTTCAGAGCCAAAGGTGACATTAATGTCGTCCAGTCTTATCAGGGGCATATTTTGTCACCTTAAAAAATCGACAGCTTTTCGCCATTGACAATTTTGCTGTAATTTTCTGGATCGACAAAAGCCTCTAATCCTTTAGAGTTATGCTTTGTCAGCAATTTCATTGTTGCTGCAAATTTTTTATCGAGTTTAGCCACAAAACATTTCGGCATATCCAGATGACAATTTTCGTTGAAATCGATTTGATAATGATGCAACGTGAGCCTTTCCATGAGCGGTTTTTCTTTTTGCTGCTTGGCCAGATTATATTTCGCCTTGAAGTCCGACAAAAACATCAATCTTTTCGATCCATATTTTTGATCTATAGCCAGAGGCATTCCCGCTTTCGGCATATGTACTCGGATTTGCTGGGCTCTATCAGTGACAGGCCAGACAGCCAGCAGAGCAGTTTGTCCGAAATCGGCGAGCAGCTGCCATCGTGTCACGGCATTTTTGCCATTTTTTTTGGTGACTGTCATTTTATTGGCGTCATGTTTGCTCCGCGTTATCATCGCTTTTATAACGCCTGAATTTTCGATCACGCATCCATTCACCAAAGCCAGATATGTTTGCTTAGCATTTTTAAGATCTAAGCATTCGATGATTTGTGTTTGTGCGGCTTTGTTTTTACCTATCATTAATACACCGCTGGCTTCATCGTCAAGACGGTGGATTCTGTGAAGATTTTTGATAGCTTCTTCATCTAACTGGCCATTTAGGAGTTCTGCTAGAGTTTTTGATTTAGGAATGCTCTTTGTGACAGATGCGCCGCTTGGCTTATTTATCACCATCACATTGTTGTCATGATATAAAATTTCTGTTTTTGTTTTCGCCATTTATTTTTCCTTCGTAATACTACATCGCTAAGGGTGTAGATGGAAGCATTCGACAAAGCCTGCAGGGCTTTAGCCCGCAGGCGACAAATGCCACGTCCGTAAGGGCGTGGGGATTTACTAAAGATTATTTGATAGAAATATTTAATTTTTCTTTATTATAGCTATTTTGCGGAAAAAAGCCATAGCTGGTTTATGATTGACTCTAAATTTATCAAAGCCTATAATCAGGGTTTTAACAATTTAAGAACGAATTTACGGAGAGATTCACGAATGGCCAAATCGAAACCAACTAAGCTGAAAAAAACCTTATGTGCCAAATGTACCGGCCTATGCTGTCGATATTTTGCATTACCGATAGAAACCCCAGAGGACAAATCGGATTACGAAGATATTCGTTGGTATCTATGTCACGAGCATACGTCAGTTTTTGTTGAAGATGGCGATTGGTATATCAATATCCAGAACAAGTGTAAGCATCTCAGCGAGAATGATTATCGTTGCCAGATTTATAATACGCGGCCTACACTTTGCCGCAGTTATAGCGAAAAAGATTGTGATATGACTGAGGGCGATTATGATTACGATTTGCATTTCACTTCGGACGAGCAAATGCAGGAATATATTAAAATCAAGTTCGATAATAATATAAAGAAAGCGAAGGCAGATGCTAAGCTAAGAGCTTCTGCTAGAAAGAAGAAAAAATGAAGATGCAACCAGTTAAAGGTACGCGGGATTTTTATCCTGTTTTGATGGCAGTCCGCAATTTTATTTCTGATAATTGGAAAAA
>CBDUWP010000122.1:0-3229 GCA_965370955.1 uncultured bacterium
ATACAAATTACCAAAGAGGCACCTAACTATACAGCCGGTGACATGTTTTAATAACTAAAAAATATTTTTTCTAAATAGCAAAAAAAAATGAAAGAAACGATCGCAATATTCAATTTCGGCAGCCAATATGTCCAGCTAATCGCAAGGCGTATTCGTGAACACAACGTCTATTCAACAATTGTCGCAGCAAACACGACAGCGGACGAACTAGCCAAAATGAACGTCAAGGGCATTGTGCTCTCCGGAGGTCCGGCAAGTGTCTATAGTGACAATTCACTCGGCTGCGATGAAAAAATATTTGAAATGGGGTTGCCAATCCTAGGCATTTGCTACGGTATGCAGTTGGGCTGTAAAATTCTTGGGGCAAAGATAAAACCAGCTGATAAACGGGAATATGGCAAAACAAATGTCAATATAGAGAGTGAGTCGAAACTTTTAAATGGCCTGCCGGAATCTTTTGTAGCTTGGGCGTCCCACGGCGATCAAGTGCAAAGCCTAGACGAAAATTTTGATATTTTAGCTGCGACAAAAACATGTCCATATGCAACAGTTAAACATAAAACCCTGCCATTTTACGGCGTCCAGTTTCATCCAGAAGTATCACATACGCCAAAAGGTTCAGCTATACTGCATAACTTTCTGTACGAAATTTGCAACTGCAGCGGCAACTGGAAAATGAGCGACTTCGTAAAAGAAACAATCGCCAAAATCAAAAAACAAGTCGGTGACGCAACCGTAATATGCGGACTAAGCGGCGGAGTTGATTCGTCAGTAGTGGCAGCAATCATCCATGAAGCTGTCGGAGATCAATTGGTCTGCATTTTTGTAGACAATGGACTGCTAAGAAAAAATGAAGGAAAATATGTCGAAGATACGTTCAAAGGCCATTTCAAATTCAATCTGAAAACAGTCGACTGGGCAAAACAATTTTTGACAAAACTAAAGGACGTTACAGACCCGCAACAAAAACGAAAAATCATTGGCGCAGAATTCATCGAAGCTTTCAAATCAGAAGCTGACAAAATCAAAAACGCCAAATTCCTAGCACAAGGAACTCTCTATCCAGATGTTATCGAATCGGGAGCCGACAGCGGCCATCCGGCAGCAAATATCAAGCTCCATCATAATGTTGGAGGCTTACCGGAAAAACTAGGGTTTGAGCTAGTCGAACCATTACGAGATCTGTTCAAAGACGAGGTCAGAAAAGTTGGAGAATTTCTCGGCTTGCCAAAAAAAATGGTCTGGCGACATCCATTTCCCGGACCCGGACTAGCTGTAAGAATTATTGGCGATATTACAGAGCCAAGACTGCATACGCTAAGACTCGCTGACGAAATACTCATCGAAGAAATCACAGAAGCAGGTCTCTATCGGCAAATTTCACAGGCTCTAGCTGTACTTGTGCCAGTCGAAACAGTAGGCGTTATGGGAGACGAAAGAAGCTACGAAAATATCATCGCTATCAGAGCTGTCGAAACCACAGATTTCATGACGGCTGATTTCTCACAAATACCCTATGAAGTGCTTGGCAAAATATCCAGCAGAATCATAAACGAAGTGAGAGGAATAAATCGAGTAGTTTATGATATCTCCAGCAAACCACCTGCCACAATCGAATGGGAATAGTGTTCTTGGCAGTATTATTGACAGATGAACTACTTACTCTTGCGAATTTCAACACTCTTAGCGTGGGCATCTAGTCCTTCAGCTTTAGCCAATCTGATAATGTCTTCGCTACCAGCGGAAAGCTTGGCCCTATCATAATGTATTATGCTGGTCGACTTGACGAAATCGTTACAGCTAAGAGGACTGGAAAATCTAGCTCCGCCGCCAGTCGGCAATGTATGACTGGGGCCGGCAAAATAGTCACCCGTTGCAACAGGACTATATGAGCCAACAAAAATCGCGCCGGCATTTTTTATTCTATCACAAATCGCGGCACTTTTATCACCGCATTGAATCTGCAAATGCTCCGTCGCAAAACGATTAGCTAACTCAATCGCCTGATCAAGATTCTTAACCTCAACAATCGCACTATATTTTTTCAAGGAATCAGCTGTTTCCGATGAACGATTTAGCCTAGTGACCTGTTCGGCCAAGCTATCCATTACGTCATTAACAATTTTGGCAGAATCAGTCAATAAAATCGCACTGCCGGGAGCATGCTCCGCCTGACTCAACATATCAGCCGCAACCCATTGAGGATTGCTATTTTCATCTGCAATGATTAGCACCTCACTCGGACCAGCTAAAGAATCTATGCCGACCTTGCCAAACACAGCTCGCTTGGCAGTCTGAACCCATTTATTGCCCGGCCCAACAATCATATCAACAGGTTTTATTGTCTCTGTTCCATAGGCCATCGCAGCTACGGCCTGAACACCACCGATGCGATATACCTCACTAACAGAAAGCTCATGACAAACAGCTAAAATCACAGGGTGAATTGAGACGTTAAATCTTGGCGGCGAAACGGCAACTATCTCTTTAACGCCTGCAACCAAAGCAGGAACAACCGTCATTATCACAGTAGACGGAAGCGGGGCTGACGCGCCGGGAATACAAACACCAACTCGGCTAATCGGATTATATTTTACGCCTGTATTGCCGGATGTCACCTTGTCGGAGGCTGTGAAAATCTGCTGCTGATATAGTTTGACATTCTCGATAGCGCGGCGAATCGAAATCAAAAGATCAGAATCAATCTGATCGTGAGCCTGCTTCAACTCTTTTTCTGTTATCTTAAATTGAGCTGGCGACAAGCGAACCGAGTCAAATTGCTCTGTATAATCAGCTACCTTCGTATCACCTGTCCGAGAAACATCATCAATAATCTTAAAAACAGTTTCACTTTCACTGCTCAATGGATTAAAGACAGCGGCTGCACAAGTTTTTTGACGTAAAGCTGCTATCTTCTCGTTAAAACCAGAGTCTTTATAGCTAATCAATATCTTGTGAAAATCCATTTGAAACCCTTTTGCTATCTGTGAAAATTTTGGTAGCTGTAAACACGCTTTGCTCGCTGAAGAAGCAAGTAATTTTTACCCTGAAATTTGGTGATAATACCGGCCACCTTCAAACGAATCTGCTCAGGCTCTGTTGCCTGTTTTCTTTGGGCTATCGATAACGCTTCACAGGGCAAAATTTCAAACGTAACATTTTGAATGTTTCTGCCCAATGAATCCAATCGCAATTGACAAAATCCGTCTTGCTTCTCAACAATGAAACC
>CBDUWP010000123.1:0-3229 GCA_965370955.1 uncultured bacterium
TTTTTGGTAGGGTGATCTATGGCTTTGGTCTCATTGCTGAGGCCGGCAATATATATGCTGATTTGTTTGGTATTGGGATCGAAATCAGGCCATATAATCGCGATGTCTTTGGCGTTATCTTGGCCTTGAAGCAATTTACTGTCAACTCGCTCTAATAGTTCCAAAAATGGATAGGTTCTTTTGTATAGGCTTTTTATCTGCGCAAAGGCTTGCGGCATCACATTTCGTCCGGCGGAAAGTATTTCAGCAGTATCAGTCACGAGTTGACAATTGGGATAGAACATGACATCGTCGCCAGTATTGTTGACGATAGATATGATCGTGTACCAGTAAAGATGGTTTTGCCCATCTAGCGAGTGAAGATTTAATTGTTTAGGATGTTCATAGGTGGTATTTATCGTCCAGATTCTTTCTGATGGAACCAGTGCCGGCGCGGGCGCAGCATAAGAAACTATTGTAGTTAGCAGAACCATAATAAGGATGATTTTTCTCATATAACTATCCTTTTAATCCATATGTTTTATTATAACTTTAGCACTTCATTGATATTAACATCTACGAACAAACTCTGATTTAAGTTCTTTATTAAGGCTTACGCCACTCTAAAAGCTTATTTTACATTAAAATAGCTCAAAACCCAAGAATAATTTTTAGGTTATAAATTATCCATTTCGCCGGCGTTTTGGTGGTGATTTCTTGATGTTATGTTTGATTTTGCATTTTGGGCAGACAACAGAGCTATTTTTGTAATTTGGCGGAATCTTCATCTTTAGTCCACAGCTGCAGGTTAAAAACCTAAAGCCATTAACAATTCGCATAATATCATTGATTTGGTGAACCTGCTGTCTTGTTGTTTTATTTTTAATCGAATCGATTCCCGGCGATCTTATTGGGGCAGCAATGTTTTCAAGCCCGCTATTAGGGATCACGGCGGTTTTGTTTGTCGCTTTTTGATATGACGAATTGTAATCTTTCAAAGATGCGCCGCTATTCATGCTGCGCAGGATTTTTATTCTTTCTGAAATTGGCGGATGTGTACTGCTGAGATTAGATAGGCCCATGCTGTTCTTTTTCTTCATGGGATTTGCAATATACATAGGGGCTGTGATTTTATTGGCAGAATTCAATTGCGGCCCTGAATCAAGGGAGATTTTTTCCAATGCTTCAGCTAAACCCTGTGGATAGCGAGTTAATCTGACAGCTGATGCGTCCGCTAGATATTCCCTTTTTCGTGATACTGCAAAATAAAGAATCTGTGCCATAATCGGTGCTAAAATTGCCGCAATGATTGCTATGACCATCAATATCAGCTGAGCTTGGCCGCCTCCATTGCCGGAGCGGGAAGAACATCTGCGGCGAGAGCCTGTCAGTGAGCTGTAAAACATTCCTCGCAGAAATACTTGTGAGATTAGCGTTATAGAGCCTAGCATTACGCCGGCCATTGTGATAAATAATATGTCACGGTTTAAGATGTGGCTGACTTCATGAGCGATGACTCCTTGAAGTTGATCGCGATTTAGTTTTGCGAGCAAGCCGGCTGTTACTGCGACCGATGCTGATTTTGGGCTGCGGCCAGTGGCGAAAGCGTTTGGCGAAGGGTCATTGATGATGTAAACTTTCGGCATTGGAATTGATGCGGCGATCGCCATTTCTTCGACTACGTTGAAAAGCTGAGGATGCTGAGCGTGGTCAATCTTTTTGGCGCCGCTACAGGCTAAAAAGACTTGGTCGCCTGAAGTAAAGCTTATTAACGTCATTATTGCCCAAATCGCAACAGCTATCAAGATGCCTATGAAAGCTCCATCTTGTCCGAAAATAAAATAGCCAATACTAAAGCCAAGTGACAGTATCACAACGCCCATCAAGGCCATCAATATGACTGAATTACGTTTATTGGCTCGTATTAATTCCCACATACGTTCTCTCGAATCTGCAGTTTGATTTTATGTTGTTAAGCTGTTATGAAAAATTAACTTTTGGGGTTTGACGTTCTTGGCTGTCTTCAATCTCAAAGAAGTCACGTTTGGCGAAATTAAATGCGCCGGCTACTATGTTAGCAGGGAATACCTGAATCTTGTTATTAAAAAACAAAACCTGATCGTTATAGCCTTGTCTGGAAAAGGCAATCTTGTTTTCGGTACTTGTTAGTTCTTCTTGAATAGCTAGAAAATTCTGATTGGCTTTGAGGTCTGGATAGTTTTCGACAACCAGCATAAATTGGCTCAATGCTCCAGAAAGAGCGCCCTCAGAGGCTCCTGATTCTGAAACAGAATTTGCTCCCATTGCTTTGCTTCTGGCTTCTGTGATAGCCTTAAATGTTTCGCTCTCATGTTTCATGTAACCTTTGGCTGTCTCTACCAGATTGGGGATCAAGTCGTGACGGCGCTTCAGCTGGACATCAATTTGGGACCACGCATTGTCAACTCGATTGCGAAATCGAACCATGTTATTGTACATACCAACGACAAGGGCTAAAGCGACAACTACAATACCTAATACAATCCATAATGGACCCATATTAAAATCCTTTCACAAATTCATCAGCTTATAAGAATAGTATTTTTCAACATATAACAATTATACCACTGGCCACAAAAACATCTTAAAGTTTGGATCTATTTATCGAACATGTCAGCGAGTATTTTTTTAATCTTGTTATTGTCATTCAGTTTAGCTCGTTTGATTATGTCTTCAAGTTCTCCGCTATCGAACCAAAGGCCATGTCCCTTAACGCATTTATCAATCAATAGTTTCGGTTTATTCGATCCGACAATTATTTTTTGCATCTTTTTATTGCAGATCGGACATTTCCGTTTAGCTTCGGCGCAATTTTTTTCTGGTACAAAGGACCCCAGCAAAGCTTTTGCTTTTTCGGCTTGACCCATCAATAACTCCAATTCGCCGCTATCTAGCCAAATGCCTCCACAATCTAGGCAGTGGTCGATTTCGACCTCAGATAGTTCCATTGTTATCATTGCTGAATTTTTACAAGCAGGGCAATCCATAATTTTCCTCAATCAATTTTATTGTCGATAGCTGTATTCGGCTCTTGTAAATCAATGGGCGCAGAGTCCTTAGCTGGCAAAACTTTTGCTGTTGCAATTGTAACTGATTCAAACTGGTTCCATTTTTTAGTTTTGTTATTTTGAGCGTAGATAATTAGTGTTAGATTTTTGCCGGAGTTTTCGTCAAGCAGCTTGGCGAAAAGTTTACGTTTTATTGTTATGTT
>CBDUWP010000124.1:0-3202 GCA_965370955.1 uncultured bacterium
GTAACTTTTGGAAAGAAATGGAAAGTTTTGGTGATTTATGGTCATTTTTGGACCCTGTTTTCTGCCTACTTTGCGTGATTTTTATGAATAATTGCACAATTTTGTCATAAAAAGTTTGTCATTTCACCTCTGGTTTTGCGTCATTTGTTAAAAACCAAACCTTATTAAAGGGTCCTTAACACTAACAAACTTACGCTCAATTATTTCGGTTGAATGTCACGAGGATTTTAGCTAATCTATAGCTATGAAAGATCAACAAGCACAAAACAAAACAAATGAAAAACCAATAAAAAAAGCAGTGACATGGTGGCATCTTCATCGTCGCCTCTATGATTGGGTGATCCATTTTGCCGACACCAAACATAGCGTGACAGCTCTATTTATTTTAAGCTTCGCTGAATCCAGTTTTTTTCCAGTACCGCCAGATGTACTGCTTGGCCCGATGACATTAGGGAGTCCGAAAAAATGGATACGGTTCGCAACCGCCTGTTCTGTAGCATCGATTTTAGGCGGAATACTCGGCTATTTCATCGGCGTATTTCTCTGGAGCCAAATCAATTCTTGGGTGTTCGCTCATCTTGGCTCTGCCGGATTTACGGCTGATAATTTCGACAAGTTTCAAGATCTGTACAACAAGTGGGATTTCAAAGTTGTATTCACTTGTGGGTTTACACCGTTGCCATACAAGGTTTGTACGATATCAGCCGGCATAGCTAAAATCTCGTTCGCTGGATTTTTGGCAGCTTCAGCCATCAGTCGGTCAGCCAGATTTTTTTTGGTTGCAGGCCTGTGTCGCTGGAAGGGCGAAACAATTAAACCGCTCATCGAAAAATATTTCAATCTGCTAACTCTAATCATAGTTGGATTATTGATTGGTGGATTTTGGATAATGAAATTACTGCACTAAGAGCAGAAAAATGTATAACGAAATTCAAAAAAACATACTGTTAACGATAGCTAAACAAGCGATTGAAAACGCCGTTGCAAAACAGACCAGCACAAAATCGAATCAAACTGATCCGATACTAAACGAGATTAGAGGCTGTTTTGTGACGTTAAAAAACGGCCACAATCTCAGAGGTTGTATTGGCCAATTTGTCCCCAATGTCACTTTAGCCATCTTAGTAGATCAAATGGCAAAAGCAGCATCAACGGAGGACTCGAGATTTTTTAGTAATCCAATAACAGCAGCAGAATTTTCGCAATTGAATATTGAGATTTCCGTACTGTCGCCGCTGGAAAAGACCAGTGACCCAATGAGCCTGATTCTTGGAGTTCATGGCATATATGTCACCAAAGCCAAAGGGACATTTAGCGGTTGTTTTTTGCCGCAGGTTGCGATAGAAGCTGGCTGGAATAAAGAAGAGTTTTTATCCTTTTGCTGTAGTCATAAAGCCGGCCTAAAGCCAGACGCATGGAAAGATGACGATTGTGAGGTCTATTTGTTTAGGGCTGAAATATTTAACGCAAATTTTGATGAGATTTGAAACAGACCATGACACATAATAATACAAAAACAACAAAATCGATTTTTATTTTTATCACTTTTTTAGTTATGTTTTTAGTTGGTTGTGACCAGAATAAAAAACAGACAAGTGCATCAAAGCAAAAGTTAAATCAGCAAATGGCGATGAAGCAATATCTGGAAAAACTGCAATTGCCGGCCATGAAAAGAGTGTCACTGTGGCAGAACAAATATGCTGATAACGGCCTCAAAATTGAGACGGCTCATTACGAGATATTTACAACGCTGATGGAGCCGCTGGTATTGTCAGAGGTGCCGGGATTTATAGAATCATCTTACAGAGCTTATCAAAAACAGTTGCCGAGACCGGCGAACATTACGCGAAAGTTCAAGATATATCTATTTGGCACGAGGAGTCAGTGGGAGGCTTTCACGAGTGACTTTACCCCAAAGCAAGCGAATGTATATAAGAAGATTAAATCGGGCGCGTATTATTTAAATGGCAGTTGTGTCACCTACTATATTGGCAGGGAGAAAACTTTTTCTGTGCTTGCTCACGAAGGTTGGCATCAGTTTAACAGTCGCTGTTTTAAGTATCGTTTGCCGAGCAGTATTGACGAGGGTGTGGCGATGATGTTTGAGGCGAGCAGATATGAAGACGGCTTGTTTCGATTTTATCCTCAGGACAATATGGGCAGGCTCGGCGGTCTTAAGAAAACTATTTTAGATGGCGGCATGATACCGCTCGAGAAATTGATAGCGATGAATCCGGGCGAAGCCTTGATGGTTGAGGCCAATACAGATAGAGCTGTCATGGCTTATTACAGTCAGGCTTATGCATTGGTCAGATTTCTTCGTGAAGATAATTATGGCAAACGGTTAGTTAATTACCAGAGTCTTTTATTGGGCGGTTTAAGAGGCACTTGGCGATTGAGTGACAAGGACCGCGCCATAGCCTCAAATAGGAATATTCCTTTGACAGTTGGCTGGAATCGAGCTGTATCGATTTGGCTTTTTGAAAAATACATCACAGACGACATAGCTCAGATGGAGAAGGAGTATTTGGCCTTTTGTAATAAAATCGTTTATCACATCAATTTGAAATAATTTTATCGTTTTTACAATAGCGCAAAATTAAAAACAATAGAAAAAAGGCTGGTCTTTTGACCAGCCTTAAACAATTAAAAAGTCAATCTAATACAAAAATCATTTCGCGCAAGAATCAGAAGATTTCTTCGGAGATGGGCAACAAGACTTGGGCGATGGAGCTGGACCTTGTTCCGGCTGTGGTCGCTGGTGCATCTGCTGTATCTGAAAAGACTGAATAAGAGGCAAAACCTCCTTGAGGTGAGCCTTAGGAATGATCGTCTCTGAAGTTATGCGGCCTGTGCCGACAGAAATAGCAAAAGCAATGTTACTCGCAGAACCTACCTCAATCGCAGGAGCTGACTGGCCGGTCATCTTGGTCTGCAAAGTCGTTATAAGCTTGAACAAACGAACCAAATTAAATGTGCCGACAATGTCACTATCTTTATTTGTCAACATGGCGACGGAGTTTCTATAGCCTTCTGGAGCAATTAAGGTTTGGCCGGTTTTGGCTTTGTCAATCAGTGTGCCAATGGAGCCGTCGCCCATACTGCCGATCGCAAAGTTATTGATTACGGCTATCTGATAAGTAAAGCCATTTGCACCATAAATTGCTTTGATGGCTGCATCTGTTTCGTAGGGCATAGGGCT
>CBDUWP010000125.1:0-3083 GCA_965370955.1 uncultured bacterium
ATCGCATTTCAGGTGCTAGAAATCCGGGTGAGTTTGATTTTTCGCTATATTGTTCAACTCGCAACATTTTTGTTAGTGGTTATGCCAATTCCTCTGGAGCAGTCGAGGTTTTATCCACAGACATAAATTTATTTTCAAGATTTCGTGCATTGGTTACAGATTTTGCCAAGCGCCAATTGACTGCTTTTTCGCCGGGTGACAATAAAATCACCTCAGCCATAGTCCTTGGCGACCGCAAGCATTTGAGTCCTTCGTTGTTACATGCTTTAAGGACTACCGGCTTGTTTCATATTATCAGCCTTTCTGGCCTTCATCTTGGCATTATAGCCGGATTAGTTTTTTGGCTGAGCCGTTTTTTCACTTCAAGTAAATCGATCAAGGCCATTATTACCATTTGTTTTGTCACTTTATATTTGTTTGCAATCCCTGCCAGGGCTCCCACGATTCGGGCCGCTGTTCTTTGCTATTGTTTTTGCCTTTCGATTGTTTTTCGCAGACGTCCCAGTGCCATCAACAGCCTATCTCTTGCAGCGATTATATTGCTTTTGATAAACCCGTCAGATTTATTTTCTGCTAGCTGGCAGCTGTCATTTTTTGCTGTTTTCGGCATCATTTTATTATCCGGCAAGCTATCATCTTTTTTTAATCGCATTATTCCTGAATCATTTTGGCTTTTTTTGCCCCAAACATTATTAGGCAAAATTTTTCACTATTTGCTTAAATACATCATAACCATGATTTCAGTTGGCTTTTCCGCTTGGCTTGGAATTGTCGTCGTGTTAGCTTACCATTTCCACACAGTCTCGCCCTTTTCAGTTTTATGGACAATGGTCGTTTTGCCGATTGCCGGAGCGATATTGATACTAGGCTTTTTGAAACTGTTGATAGGCGTATTTTTCCCGACACTTTCGATTATTTTAGCCTTTTGTTTGGCGAAATTGGCTTTAGCTTTTGAGTATATTACTATTTCGCTCGGCTCGATTAGCCCATTTATTTCAACTGGCCGCATCAGCCTTTGGTTCATTGTTTCGTTTTATCTTTTGCTTTTATTGCTGTACATCATACCAATATCGCGATTTTTCAAGATTGCTTTTTGCAGCCTTGTTTTGATTTCTTTGTTGTTATTAGGCCGCTTCCACCATCAACCTTCCGATCAGTTGGAGTTCACCTGCTTAGCTGTTGGTCATGGCCAATCGATAGTGCTGAAATTACCATCAGGCGAGGTATTGCTATTTGATGCAGGCTCGTTAACTGTCTCTAATGTTGGCGAAAAAACAGTTTTACCTTTTTTGCGATATAGTGCAATAAAAAAAATAGATGCAGCAATAATCAGTCACGGTGACATTGACCACATCAACGGCCTTTGTGAGTTGTCGATTGCAGATAGTATTGGAAATGTTTATTGCGGCAAAACTTTTTTCGATTCAGGTGACAGCCCTGCTCTTTATTTGAAGCGTTTTTTTTACAATCATGATATTGCAATCGACAGCATTGACGACTTCATTTTGTCAGATGATGAGGTTACGATTACAAAACTTTGGCCTGTTGAAGAGCTGTTGCCTGATGATTTAAGCCGCAATGACAGCTCTTTGGTTCTATTGATTTCGTATGCTGACAGGCGTATTTTGATTTGTTCTGACATTGAGCAGATTGCCCAAGCCCAAATCATGGCTTTATACCCTAACTTACGTGTTGACATAGCTTTAGCCAGCCATCACGGTTCGATTATGACTAATTTGCCTGAATTCTTGAACTATTTATCTCCTTCGATAGTCATTTACAGCACAGGCTTTCGTCAGTTTAATAACAATCGGTTGATTGGCTTACCGGACAGTGCCATAGGCTATTACACTCCAAGAGACGGCGCGATCACAATCACTATAGATAAAGATGGCTTGATAAAAGCCGACACATTTTTACCTCGCTAATTTTTTGTTATACCGTTGATTGCCGCGTCATTTTTTAATTTTTGATAAAAAAAAGGCGACTAAAATTTAGCCGCCCTTTTTGATTTTTGCAAACATCATAGCTACTTCATATGTACAACAATTTCGACTCTTCGATTCCTAGCTTTTCCGCTTGACGTAGCATTAGAGGTGACAGGTTTTGTTTCGCCTCTGCCGACCGCTCTGATCGCATCTTTAGAAATTCCTTGAGCGATCATATATCTAACAACAGACAGTGACCTTTGCGACGATAGTTCCCAGTTATCTTTCCACTTTGATTTTTTGATTGGGTCAGAATCGGTATGTCCCACGACATCGATTTCTTTTCCTGCATATTGTTCTTGGCATACTGAAACGATATGATTAAGTTCGGCGCTTCTGGTTTGTTTCAGTGTAGCTTTTCCAGCTTTGAACAAGATGGCATTAGGCAATGTCACCGTGACAGTTCCGGCATTGGCATCGAATGAAACATCATATTCGTCCCCGAACCCGGTAGCTTGCGCTGGCGATTGTTGTTCTGCGATTTGCTGCTGCAGTTGTTCGATAGTCATTTGGCTTTCTGAGATTTGGCTTGCGAGTTGTCCTTTTTCACTTCTTTCGTGAGCCAGCAATCCCCTCATATTTTGATATTCGGTATTTAATGCCTGATATTTTTTCTTCCAGTTCGTGCAGCCGGACGTCGTCATGATTACAATCAATGCGATAGCAACAATCATAAGATTTTTAGCAAGGTTTTTCATTTTTTTCTCCTTATAATAACTTTCGATTAAAATCCATTTAATAGTTAAACAAAATATTTACAAAATCTAAAATTCTTTCATGTAGAATGATAACAATAACAATGCCGATTGACAAGAATGGACCGTAAGGAATTTGCCTTGTTTTTTTGAAAATCAGTTGAAAGACCGCCCATCCCAGTCCGAAAAACGGTGCGATAAAGAAAGCCATCGTGATTTCGACCGCTCCAATAACAGCTCCTGCCGCCGCCATAAGATGCACATCTCCAAGCCCCATAGCCTCTTTATTGAAGCATAAAGTGCCTAAAATTCTCGTCAGCCACACGACGAATCCTCCGACCAAATAGCCCCAAAAGCAGCCTAAGACCGATGTAACCACAGGTTTTTCGACAATTCCCTG
>CBDUWP010000126.1:0-3076 GCA_965370955.1 uncultured bacterium
AAAAAATGTTCGAAATGGCATACAAAAATGGGTATGCCGTCGGAGCATTCAATGTTAACAATATGGAAATCACACAAGGAATTATTACGGCTATCGCAGAAGAAAAATCGCCGCTTATCCTGCAAGTCTCAAAAGGAGCTAGGAAATATGCAAGCAATAGCTGGCTAAAAGCTATGATCGATGTCGCTGTGAGAGAAAATCCAGATATCCCAATCGCTATCAATCTCGACCATGGTGACAGCCTCGAAACATGTAAGCAATTTATCGAAGACGGATTCACATCTGTTATGATCGATGCGTCATCAAAGCCGTTCGAAGAAAATATCAGAATCACAAAAGAAGTTGTTGAATATGCACATGCTCACGGAGTCGTCGTCGAAGCTGAACTAGGACAACTCGGCGGTATCGAAGAAGATGTCGTAGGTGTGTTAGCGGATGATGTCAGCAAACATCTGTCAGATCCAAACGAAGTTGTTGAATTCGTTGAAAAAACAGGTTGCGACTCATTGGCTATCGCTATCGGGACAAGTCACGGAGCTTTCAAATTCAAAGTCGCTCCAAAATTGGCTATCGATGTACTCGATGCAATCGAAGCAAAATTGGCGGGATTCCCGTTGGTTATGCATGGATCCAGCAGCGTACTGAAAGAGTTCAAAGACCTTATCAATAAGTATGGTGGAAGTATGCCGGATGCGATGGGAGTGCCGGAAAAAGCTATCTCCGAAGCTGCGAAAAAAGGCGTATGCAAAGTTAATATCGATACCGATTTGAGAATGGCTCTGACAGCGAAAATTAGGCAAGTGTTCGCCGAACAACCAGAAGAATTCGATCCAAGATCATATCTCGGACCGGCTAGACAAGCTATCGTCGAAATGGTTAAACATAAATTACATGTACTCGGATGTGCAGGTAAAGCTGGAGAATGCAGCTGAAAAATTCCGATAATGAATAACGATAGATGAAATGTTTGCGGTGACTCTTTAGTTTGAGAGTTAAAGGCAGAATGTGAACATTTTACCAGCGAAAAACGTAAAGCTAACAATGGCCTGAAGCGAAAACTGTATTAAGGCGCAATTGTGCGGTTTTGCGTTTTTTGCTTTATATTTGGGCAGGTAAAGAGTAAACTAACGCTCATGAAAAATATGAAAAAAAGGCTCAGAAAAAAAATGATGATTAGAAAAATCCTGATCGTGGCCGCAATTGCTATGGCTTGTCTAGATCTGTCCGCTGTCGCTAGAAAAAATCAAAATGCTAAAACCAAACCTGTCAATTTTGTTGTTGACGGAATCGAACAAGAAATTAACGCCGTCGATCTGGGGAAATGAGCTGATTACAAGGCTGTGAAAAAAGATCCTATATCAATGGCTTGTCAGCTCATAAACCAAGGGAACTTCGACGAAGCAAAAAAAACTCTGGTAACTGTGGAGAAAAAAAGCCAAAGGCGGCAAAGATTAGAAAAAATAATTGACGATTATCAAAGATTAGAACGCCGGCGAAAACAGGCTAAGACAAAAGCTTATCAGGATAAATTGCAGTTGCTGGAAAAAATCGAAGAGGCTTACAAAATCGCTGACTTTAATGATGTCAATGATGTAGATGATACGAACGATACGGCGGGAATATTTCTGGTCATAACAAGAGCATGTGAATATGCTCAAGTAGAAAATAAAAAAGATGTGCTCGATAAAAAGTTTGTGAAAAAATTTATAAAAGAGCGAAAGCAAGCGGCGAAAAAACAGGAAAAGCAAGGCAAATGGCTGAAATCTTATCTCGGTTGTTATAGCTGGCTGCAGGCGATCGACCCAAATGATAAGCTGTATGAGGAGTATGCGAAAGAGCTGCTGGAAAAGGCGGCAATAGAGTCGTCGTTTAGCGATAGCCCCTGCGAGACAAGTGTCGAAAGGTTCGATGGCGTAACCACAAAAATTTTCACAAGAGCAATCGACGCACTCGATAATGGATATGTCGCGATTATCGATTATAAAAAAATGGCAACAGATGTGATCGATAAGGTTATATTGCTGCAGGAAGTGATGAGCGTTACATATGAAAATCTCGAGGCTGAAGATGTTAATGATGCGATGTGGAAAGATTTCGCACCGCCAACAGATAAACAAAAAAAAGCGTTTCTGGCAGGTCTGAAAAAGATAACCGAAACGCTCGATGATGATAAGTTCTCCGGAATCGATAAAAAATATTTCCTGAAACTGTTCCAAAATGTTCTTGAACTAAATCAAGTGACAGCTAAGCTGCCGCAGGAAATATTGATATCGCAATGCGCAGAGGCGGCCCTGAAAACACTCGATCCGCATACTACCATTATTTGGCCGAGACAAGTCGAAGATTTTGATAAGCTGATGACTAGCGAGTTTAGCGGGGTCGGGATCGAAATATCAAAAAAAACCGGGCAACTAACAGTTATGAGCCTGTTGCCTGATACGCCGGCTTACAACTCCGGAATCGATGCAGGGGATATTATCGAGGCTGTCAACGGAGTCGAAACAGAAGATATGACGATCTATTGTGCTGTCAAAAATATCACGGGCGAAAAGGGGACGCCAGTGACATTGACCATCAAAAATCCGGAAACAAAAAAAACAAAAGATGTTGTCATTGTCAGAGATAGAATCGTAGTGCCAACCATAAGAGGATGGCAAAGAACCGTCAAGGGCAATTGGAAATATATGATCGATCAAGAAAATAAAATCGGTTATATAAGAGTGACCAGCTTCGCAGAAAAAACGACCAGAGATTTTGAAAAAGTCCTAAACCGCCTAGAAAAAGAACAAATGAAGGGACTGATTATCGATTTGAGAGATAACTCCGGAGGACTGCTGACATGCGCAATCGAAATCTGTGATAATTTCCTCACAGAAGGACTGATCGTTAGCACAAGGCCGAAATATGGAGTTTGGACCTATGCGGCAGCTAACAAAAAAGGAACCAGAGGCTATATGCCGATCGTGATCTTGGTCAACTCGCATTCGGCGAGCGCGTCGGAAATTGTTTCAGGAGCACTGGCGGATAAAAGGTACGAAAGAGCTGTCGTAGTCGGTCAAAGAACCTATGGAAAAGG
>CBDUWP010000127.1:0-3064 GCA_965370955.1 uncultured bacterium
ATTTTTATCCTGTTTTGATGGCAGTCCGCAATTTTATTTCTGATAATTGGAAAAAATCTTCTCTGCGTAACGGCTTTGAGGAATACGATGGCCCTATATTTGAATATCTCAAGATGTATACGATCAAAAGCGGCGATGAGATTGTCGAGCAGCTGTTCAATTTAACGGACCGAGGAGGCAGAGATCTTGCAATTCGTCCCGAGATAACACCGACCCTTGCCCGCATGGTCAATCAGCAGATCAATTCACTGTCTAAGCCGATTAAGTGGTTTTCTATGCCCAGAATTTGCCGAGCTGAGCGTCCACAAAAGGGGCGTTTGCGAGAATTTTTTCAGTGGAATATTGACATAATTGGCGCAGATAGCACAGCAGCTGACACAGAAATTATCTATACAACTATTGATTGTTTGAGGGGGTTTGGCCTGACTTCTAGTGACATCAAGGTTAAACTTTCCAGTCGCAAATTGCTGGCGGCGGTGTTGGTTGATCTTGGCTTATCGCCTGACAGCTTAGACAAAATATATCCATTGCTTGACAAAAAAACTAAATTGCCCCCAGAGACATTTGAAAAATTGCTTTTAGAGGCGGTTAGTGACAAATCTATAGCAAGTGCTATTTTGGACTTTATGAATCTCGACGATTTTTCTGCCATAAATGTCACCAGTGACTCGGTAGCTCAAGCGAAGGCCGAGCAAGAACAGCTTGTTGATCAGCTTTCTATTATGGAAATGGACGATTATCTCGAATTTGATCCATCGATTGTCAGAGGTCTGGCCTATTATACTGGTATGGTTTTTGAAGTGCATGACACTTCGGGCCAGTTTCGCGCGATTGCCGGAGGCGGCAGATATGACGATCTTCTCAAGCAATTTGGCGGGCCATCTGTCACCGCGACAGGGATGGGGATGGGCGACTGTGTTTTGGAATTATTGCTTCGTGAAAAAGGCTTGTTGAGTGACAATATTGGTGCGAGCCAGTTGGATTATTTTGTGTTTTGTGAGCCTGACATTGTTCCTGAAGGTGATATTGCCGCAACTGACAGAGCAATGGAGGTTGTCGCTAGATTGAGGGCAGCTGGCTTTGCTGCTGAATTTAGCTATAAAACCACGAAAATCGCTAAACAGTTGAAACAATCCTCCGCTCAAAATGCAAAACATTGTATTATTTTTGCTCAGGAATATCTGGATAAATCTCGCAATTTGATTGTCAAGAATATGTCAACAGGCCAGCAAAAAATTGTGCCTATTCAGGATTTTTACAAACAGATCAAAACCAAGCAATAAAAGTTTCAACTAGTTGATATTCATAGCGTCGTGAAAGAATTATTAGATGCCAAATGATTATAAAAAAGCGTTTACTCAATGGCTGATTGAGAATCATATTTCGTTTACTAATGCCGATGAGCATAAATTTGTTTTTTCTGATAAGTCTCAAATTAAATGTTTTGATTTTTTTTTGCAATCGGCCAAGATTGGCACGAAGTTGGCTAAGGTTTATGGCCGTAAATTCAAAAATGCAAGCTTAGCGAAGATGACAGGCTTTCAATCTTGGCTGCCGGCTGGTGACATTGATAATTTGAGCAATTGGCAGCATCTATTAAATCATGAAGCGGTTATTGTGTTTGTTTACGAGCTTTGTTTGCCTGACATTGAGTTGGATGGCAAAATTACTTATGACTATAACGATAAGCGTTATTTGTTTTTTATTATAAATTTTGACGATTATAAGAATGATATGAAACTTCGCAATTTGAAATGGCGTACAGTGACATTATCCATCGCTGATTTTCGTCGTCATGCGATATTAGCAGAAGAGTTTTTACAATGAGAATAATTGCCGGATCTAAAAGAGGTACCCATTTAATCACGCCCAAAGGCAGTGTTTCCAGACCCGTTACGGACAGGGTAAAGGAATCCGTGATGAGCATCCTCTATAATTATAATTTGCCGGAAGATGCTTTGGTTGCCGATTTGTTTAGCGGCGTAGGTTCTTTTGGTCTTGAATCATTGAGCAGGGGAGCTCGCAGAGTGATATTTATTGAACGTGATAGAAAAGTTTTCAAGGTTTTGCAAAAAAATATTATTAAAACAAATTTTATCGATAATGCTAAAGCTTTGTGTTCAGATGTTTTTAAGGTTGGCGCTCCGATTGATTTTGACGGCGAGAAATATGACCTTGTTTTCGTTGACCCTCCGTTTCCTTTGACTAATGATGTTGGCGGCGGTTCACTTTTGGCTGGCTTACTTAGATTGCTGTGCGATCAGCTAAAAGACGGCGCAATTGTCACTGTTCGTACCCACAAAACAATTGAGCTGGCAGGCAGCTATGGCCAGTTATCAATAATAGATCGCCGTAAGTGGGGCATTAACGCTGTGACAATAATGCAGTTTAATAATAAGAATAATGGCAAGACCAATGACGAATAAGCAGGCAGCAATAAAAATAGTTAAGATTCTGACGGACAATGGCTTTGTCGCGTTATTCGCCGGCGGCTGCGTCAGAGACATGCTGCTTGAGAGGCCTGCCAAAGATTACGATGTCGCCACAGATGCTCAGCCTAATCAAGTGACATCTTTGTTTGGTCGCACTTTACAAATTGGCGCACAGTTTGGCGTTATTATGGTTTCTCTCGGCAACTGTCAGGTTGAGGTCGCTACATTTCGTACGGAGAGCGGTTACTCTGATGGCCGCCATCCAAATTCTGTAAAATTTTCGACACCCAAAGAGGATGCATCTCGCCGAGATTTCACGATAAACGGTATGTTTTACAATCCCTTTGACGAACAAATTATTGATTATGTCAACGGTCAAGGTGACTTAAAAAGCGGTATAATTCGCACGATAGGCATTGCTAAAGATCGTTTTGACGAGGATCATTTAAGAATGCTGCGAGCTGTTAGATTTTCCGCTGATCTTGGATTTGAGATTGAGCCTTTGACCTATCAGGCAATAATAGAATTTTCTGCGATGATAACCAAGATAAGTTCAGAGCGAATAGCTAATGAGCTATCACAAATTTTGATTTGTCCAAACCGCTCGATCGGTATTGATAAATTTTTTCAAA
>CBDUWP010000128.1:0-3045 GCA_965370955.1 uncultured bacterium
TATATATGATTTGGGCGATGCCCTATTGCTCGTCGCGACCGACAGGCTTAGTGCGTTCGACGTGATTATGAAAAATGGAATACCAAACAAAGGGGCGGTTCTAACGCAAATTTCCCTGTTCTGGTTCGAGTTTTTGGCTAATGATATTGATCATCAAGTAATTACAACAAATGTTGATGAATATCCTGAGCCGTTTTGTAATTATAAAGAGCAACTAGAAAAACGAAGCATGCTCGTGAAAAAAACCAAGCCACTGCCAATCGAATGTGTCGTCAGAGGATATCTGGCTGGGTCTGGCTGGAAAGAATATCAAGAATCACAAACTGTTTGCAAACAACAATTGCCGCCGGGACTAACGCAATGTCAAAAATTACCGGAAGTAATCTTTACGCCGTCAACAAAAGAAGAACTCGGTAAACATGATGAAAATATCAGCTATCAACAATGCCAAGAAATTATCGGCAAAGATGATGCAGGATTTGTACGAAATAAAAGTATTGAGATATTTGAAAAAGGTTCAGAATATGCCAAAACAAAAGGCATTATTCTAGCTGATACAAAATTTGAATGGGGACACATTGACGGGAAAATTATTCTGATCGATGAAGTGTTAACACCTGATTCATCCAGATTTTGGCCGGCAGATAAATATGAGCAGGGCAGAGACCAAGAAAGCTTCGATAAGCAGTTTGTACGAAATTATTTGGAAAGCATCAATTTCGACAAATCGGGCGAAGGAGTCGAACTGCCGCAAGATATTGTAGAAAAAACAAGCGCAAAATATATCGAAGGATATGAGAAACTGACAAGCCAAAAGTTTTAACCAAAACTTAAATAATCCAAGTGACAAAAATGAGCAGATATGATGCAAAATTTTTTATGGCATTAGGCCTGTTGGCTGCTGTTACTATTATTGTGTATCTGCCGGTTGTAAATCATGAATTTGTGCATTATGATGATGATGTTTATGTCACCGAAAATCATAATGTACAGTCGCCAATAAATTGGCAAAAAATCCAATGGGCTTTTACTACCGGCTATGCCAGCAATTGGCATCCGGTGACATGGCTGTCGCATATGGCTGATTGTATGCTCTTTGGTCTAAAGCCAGCGGGACATCATATCGTGAATCTGTTATTGCATGTGCTAAATAGCGTGATTTTATTCCTGTTGATAAATAAAATTGCGAAAGCGTTTTATCCGGCACTTGTGATCGCATTGCTGTTTGCGATGCATCCATTGCATGTGGAGTCGGTGGCGTGGGCGGCTGAGCGCAAAGATGTGCTGAGCGGATTGTTTGGGCTGGTGACATTGTTGTTGTATTGTAAATATGTGATTGAACGGCGAAAGTTTTGGTATTTTTTGGCATTGGGGGCTTTTGCGATTGGGCTGATGGCTAAGCCTATGTTGGTGACATTGCCGCTGTTATTTATGTTGCTGGATTACTGGCCGCTAGAGCGATGGGAAATGGGAAATGGTGTCAAAGCTGATGCCAAAACTGTTGCTAAATCGGTGATCGAAAAAGGCCCGTTTTTCGTGCTGATTGTCGCGAGCTCTCTAGTGACATTTTATGTTCAACAAACAGGTGGCGCCGTAAGCTCTATAGAATCGGTTGGTCTATTGTTGAGAATCGAAAATGCAGCAATAGCATATGTCAGCTATATCGCGAAAATGTTTGTGCCAATTAAATTGGCGGTATTTTATCCACATCCCGGATCTGTAAATGTTGCAAAGGCGATGTTGGCAATGGCTTTGCTTGCGGCTGTTACTATAGCCTGTTTCAAATTTGGAAAAAAGAAAAAATATTTGCTGGTAGGGTGGCTGTGGTATCAGATTGTGCTGGTGCCGGTTATAGGGCTAGTGCAAATCGGGGCTCAATCAATGGCTGATCGATATAGCTACCTGTCATTGATAGGACTTTTTATAGTGATTGTGTTTGCGATTGCTGATCTAGTGAAAACTAAATCTAAATCGGTCAAAATCACCACTGGTGCAATAACGGTTGTTGTATTGGTTTTGTTGTCGCTGGGCACAACTGTTCAGCTGAGTTATTGGCAAAATTCGTTTACCTTGTTTCAAAGAGCTTTGGATGTCACTGAAAATAATTATGTTATGCATAATAATGTGGCAAATGTATTGTCACGCCAAAATAAATATCAAGAAGCGGCCAGTCACTTGCAGAAATCATTAAAGATTAAGCCTGAATTAGCAAGTGCTTATACTAATTTGGGTAATAATTTGGTGAAAATTGGTCGATTTGATGAGGCTATTAAATTTCATAAAAAAGCGGTGCTACTGGAAAATGATAATGCGGCGGCTCATTATAATCTAGCGGTGGCTTTGACAAAAAAGCAATTAAACTACGATGCAATCAAAGCATATGAAAAAGCTATCGAGCTTGGCTTCATAAAAAAAGTTGATGCCTTCAATAATCTTGGTGGTCAATATGCCATTATCGGCCAATATCAAAAAGCAGTTCAATGTTACAAAAAGGCGTTGGCGATCGAGCCGGATTCGGTGACAGCATATGGAAATATGGCGATGGCTTTAGCAAAGCTTGGTCAAATCCAGCAAGCTATCGACTATTGTAAAAAGGTTTTAGATGTCAGGACAAATGACTATGAAATGTATTCAAATGTCGGATTCTTACTTAAATCTATTGGGCAAAAAGAGCAGGCAAAGGACTATTTTAAAAAGGCTTTAGAAATTGAGCCAGATCACGAGCCGGCTCGGCAGGGCTTAGAGGCTCTTAGGTGATTTTTTACGTTTAGTTTTCTCGAAGCAAATTTCCCTTGCAACCGCCATTTAGATTGAGTAGACTGTCAGCTTATATTTTGGCGGCGTAGCTCAGTTGGTTAGAGCACGGGATTCATAAGCCCGGGGTCGATGGTTCAAATCCATCCGCCGCTATTTTTTTGATAGCTGTTGTCTTGACAAGTGTTTTGTGTGATATCGAAATTTGCCCCCATCGTCTAGCGGCCTAGGATACATGGTTCTCATCCATGTGACAGGGGTTCGAGTCCCCTTGGGGGTATAAGTCCTTAT
>CBDUWP010000129.1:0-3026 GCA_965370955.1 uncultured bacterium
TCGTCAGCATATTCAACGGCGTCAAAAATGCCAGTGAAATCCAACTTGCCAATGGCTATCGTTAAAGAGTCTGAAAAAAATGGACCCTCATAAAAAAATTCAGTTATGTCCATAGAACGATTGCCGCCAGCTAAAGCGTTGACCCCAAAGGCACTGCCAATCGAGTGACCGTCAATGCCCTCCGTGTCGGGCCAACCGCCTTGGCCATGAATAAATAATGAGCCGCCATCAATGCCAAACAATTTTTCCGTGTCAACTGTCAAAGTTAAATCGTAACGGCTGGCATACCTGCCGCGCTTGTCGTTGGTACTCAAACCGCCGTGAACGTTCGACTGATATAGAGTGGTTAAGCTAAGGCCAAACTCTATGCCGACAGGAGCTAAAGAATCATTCAAACCCCCAAAGCCATCGGTAGGGCTAGAACAATGCCAAAAATCTGTTACCTTTGATTGATTAGGAACTGCGGAAACTGTGCAAATGGGAATCACTAAAAATAAAATGGCTAGCGTAGTTGTTACGGCTGGCTGGCTGGTTTTTGGCATCATAATGTCCTTGTAAAAAATGATTTTGTATGTGTTTTTGTTGCATATCTTTTTATGAATCGTGCTACCGTGTAACAATATCGAATCTGTGTTATCATGTCAATATTGTTTTGCCGAAAATTTTGTTTCTTGTTATTTTTTTATATCTTGGTCATCTTTTGTGGCGGAAGGGCAGCTGTGACAAGTGCCGCTGCAATTACAACCATCTCGGCTATTGGCGCTCTTGATGAAAATTCTTACAACAAAATAAATCGCCGCAATTACTAAGCCGATCGCTATAGCAGTTTCCATGAAATCATCTTTCTAGCTAATAAATAAATTGCCAATTTGATACACATCTATCGTTATCGGTAAAATCGCTTACTTAATACATAATGATAGTTTAAATAAATAAATTGCCAATCTGATAAACAATCACAGTGATAATATAAGCGATCAAAGTCAAACCGAAAAATTGAAACAATGCCCATCGCCAAGAATTTGTCTCACGTTTACAAACCGCTAAAGTGGCCACGCAGGGAGCACTTATCAAACAAAACAACATGATGCAAAAACCTTGCAACGAATTGTAATTGGCGGTAAGTTTGTCACGAAGAGTATCTGAATCTTCATCGGTCTCGCCAATAGAATAGACAATCCCCATCTGGGCAACGAAAACCTCTTTCGCCGCCAGCGCTCCGATCAAAGCTGTGCCGATACGATAGTCAAAACCCATCGGTTTAATGACCGGCTCCATTGCCATGCCTATGCGGCCAACAAACGAATGCTGAAGCTGAGCCTGTTGAGATTGGTCCGGCTCAAGGACTGAAAGCTCGGAATTATCGAGTTTGGGGTAGCTCGTCATCGCCCATAAAATAATCGAAATGCCCAAAATGACCGTGCCGGCTTTCTGCAAATATAGCCAACTCCGTTCCCACATATGAATCAAAAGGCCGCGAAATGTAGGCATGCGGTAAGGAGGTAATTCCATCAAAAAAATGCCGCTGTTGCCCTTGAGGAGGGATTTACGCAAAATCATCGCGAAAAACATCGCCAGAAATATGCCAATGAGATAAATCAGCCACATGATAAAACCATGCCACTTCGGGGCGAAAAAGGCTGGAATTATCAAGGCATAAATCGGAAGGCGAGCGCCGCAACTCATCAAAGGCAAAATCATAATGGTAGTGAACCGACTCTTCTTGTCATCTAAAATACGAGTGCCCATGATGGCGGGAATCGAACAGCCAAACCCGATTATCATCGGTATGAAACTGCGGCCGTGAAGACCTATCTTTTTCATTACGCGATCCATCAAAAAGGCTGCGCGAGCCATGTAACCGGAATCTTCCAAAATGGCTATGGCTAAAAATAATAAAATGATGTTCGGCAAAAATACGACCACGCCGCCGACACCGCCAATGATTCCATCGACCAGTAAAGATCGCAATACGCTCTCTGAGCCAACCGGCCAAAAACCAGAAATGAAGTCGCCAAGTAAGCTAAAGCCTGACTCAATGAAACCCATCAATGGATCGCCAACTAAAAATGTGAGCTTGAATACGAAATACATCGCGGCAAGAAAAATCGGAAGGCCAAGCACGCGATTAAGAAGCAATTTGTCAATGAGGTCACTACGCTGGTGACGCTGCTGGACTGTGTGCTTGACGGCCTGCTCGTAAACACCGGAGACAAAGCCATAACGCTTTTCGGCAATGAGAATCTCCGGAGTGTCACCGCCAAGCTTATCCAAATATGAAATGCTTTTGGAACAAGCGTCAATCACCTGCTGGTCGTGACATAAATCTAAAATTTCCTTGTCCTGTTCGAGAAGTTTTAAACTCAGCCAACGCTTGCCATACTTAGCTGCCAAATTGTCCTTATGGTCAATCACGGATTCTATCTTGGTTAATTCTTTCTCAATGTCTTCGCCGTAATGAACGATAGGATGACTGGGAGTTTTAGCATCGCCGATCTCAATGTCACCAGCTTCAATGTCACCTGTCGCAATGTCACTGGCTTCAGCCTTGTCTATTATTGCATCTAAAAGGGCATCAATGCCGCTGCCTTTTGAGCCGATGGTCGAAACTACTTCGGCATTATAAAACTGGCCGATTTTCTCATTGTCGAAGGAAAAACCCTGTTTCTGGGCCATATCAGCCATGTTTAGGGCTAATACCAAAGGGACCTTAAGTTCCAAAATCTGGGTCGCAAGGTAAAGATTTCGCTCAAAATTGGCGGAATCTATAATGTCAACCACGACGTCTGGATGCTCGTCAATGATGAAATTACGGGCAACTATCTCCTCAACAGAATGGGCGGAAAGGCTGTAGGTGCCGGGCAAATCCACAAAGTTTATGGCGTAGCCTCTGTAATGGCGAAGGCCTTTTTTAATCTCAACTGTGACGCCGGGATAATTGCCGACATGCTGCTTGGCTCCGGTGATGGCGTTGAAAATCGTGGTCTTACCGCTGTTGGGGTTGCCGGCTAAGGCAACTGTTAGCG
>CBDUWP010000130.1:0-2926 GCA_965370955.1 uncultured bacterium
AATAATCAAGATCATTCAATGTTGACGGCAATGGCGGCTGTCGAAAATATAAAAAATGGCGTCAAAACCAAAGCTAATATCTGGGGCGTAAATGTCGAAGAAGAGTATCATGAAAAAAAATAGGCAAAAAACAAAAGCTGATGCACCGTTAGTTTCAAATAGCGAAAAATCACAAAATTTCTGGCGCAATTTCTGTCTGGCATTATTGGTCTTGACCGTGATTTTTACTGCTCTAGTCCGAATCAGATTACTGGACGCTCCGCTAGAACGAGACGAAGGAGAATATGCCTATGCAGGCCAACTGATCCTGAAAGGATTCTTCCCCTACGAAGCACCATCGCTCTACAAATATAAAATGCCAGGAGTTTATTTTATCTATGCATCTATTCTAGCCGTTTTCGGCCAAAGTCCGGCGGCTATTCATTTCGGGCTGCTACTGGCGAATATGTCTGCGGCGGCTCTATTGTTTTTTATTATCAATAGACTGTTGGGGATTGCCGAGGCGGCGCTGGCTGCCGTGTTTTATCTGGTATTGTCGATAGGGATGTCAGTGCAGGGGGTCTTTACGCACGGAGAGCATTTCGTTAATGTGGCGGCTCTGGGGGCGGTTCTATTACTGATGTTGGCTATCGAAAAATATCGATGGTGGAAAATTATGCTGAGCGGCTTTCTGTTCGGGACGGCTTTTGTCGTTAGGCAGCATGGGGCGGCTTTTGTGTTATTCGGCGGCGCGTATTTTTTGTATAGTCAATTGAGGCTTCGGCCATTGGATGTCAAAAAAGTTGCTCTTAGGGTAGTAGTGTTTGCGGCAGGTGGCGTTTTACCTGTCATAGTGACATTTCTGTCTCTTTTTAAAGCTGGGGTCTTAGATGATTTCTGGTTCTGGAATTTTGTCTATGCAGGCAAATATTTACAGCTTATGCCTCTTTCATTGGGAATGGAAATGCTGGTTTTTAAGATGTCAATGGTGATAAAATATACCGTTTTGATTTGGGTGTTTTCTGCTTTAGGAATCTTGGGGATATTTGTCTCTAAGGAAATGAAAGGAAAACGCTTTTTTCTTTTATCGTTTGCACTATTCTCATTTTTAGCTATTTGTCCCGGTTTTTATTTTCGGCCTCATTATTTTATTATGTTGTTGCCGGCTATCGCAATTCTTGCTTCTGTTGCTGTCGAAGTTGTTCGTTGGTTATTGAATCGCATTTCTGTTAAGTTCGCTATTGTTGTTGCGGTTCTTATGGTGACAACTGGTTTGCTTCAAACGGTTTATTGTCAACAAGATTACCTTTTTAAATTGTCGCCTAACCAAGTTTGCAAAAAAGTTTATGGAATAAATCCCTTTGTCGAGTCTTTGGAAATCGCTGACTATATAAAGAAAAACTCCTTGCCATCTGACATGGTTGTGATACTTGGTTCAGAGCCTCAAATTTTGTTTTATGCTGAACGGCTGTCGCCAACCGGCTATCTGGATGTGTATGAATTGATGAAAAAACATGATTATGCAGCCATGATGCAGAAAGAAATGATAAGGGAAATCGAAGCGGCCAAACCGGAATATATGGTCTATTGTAATGTTCCAACGTCATGGCTTGGGAGCCCTGATTCGGTTGATTTGATCTTCGAGTGGTTTAGTCAATATCAAAAAAATTACGAAATGGTCGGCTTTGTCGATATTGTGTCATCGGAAAAGTCAATCTATTTGTGGGATGAAGATTGCAAAGGATATAGTGCGAAGTCATCCTATTGGATAGCTGTCTTGAAACGAAAAGGTGTCTAATTGTAGATTTTTTCTGTCCAGTTATAATGCTGGGCGAATTTTTCATCTGCTGTTAATGTAACTGTGCCATCGATTGTCCCGTCTTTTTGAATCCAGCCAGTGACATATATGTCGCCTTTGAAATTTAATGTTTCGCTGGTCTCTTTGATAATGCCTATTCTTCTGAATTTACCTTTGCTAATAAAAAATTGGCTGCCTTTATTTTTGCTACTATTTGTACTGTCGACTTTTTCTGTCACTATGTTGCCGAAAAATACTGCGTTCATATAGTAAGTTTTTGTCGGTTGGCCAATCCGATACTCATCTTGCCAGTAACCCTCGATTCTACCGTCTTTGGTGATGATGAATTTCATCTGGCTGTGCTGGGTATCTTGTCGAAACAGCTTAGGTTTTAAGGTGATGTTCTCCTCTGTGAATTGCTCTGTCGATTGAAGTTGAGCTCTCTCTAGAATTAGATGTTGATATCGCCAAGGTTGTTTACAGGGGCCATTATCTGGTAAAACGAAAGGCTCGGCGGGATTGGACATCTGAAAATAGCCCATTATTGCTATAATGGCGATTATTATGACGACTGCTAGGAGAACAAAACCATCGTTTTCACTGTTATAGAAAGGTTTTTGCAAGTTTTTTTTCATATTTTTGGCCTTTTTTTGATATTATTGTTTAATAATTAAAAGCGATTGTAATTGCTTTATAGCTATGTTTCAAGGGTTTTTGTCGATTTTGACAAAGGAGAAGAGAGGGGGAAAAAGATAAAAAAAAAGTTTTTTATCAAATATAGGGTTGACGAAATAACTCAATGGGGGTACTATCTGTTTCTCATGTGACACGCAAGCAATGGCGGTTAGGTTGGTCATCGATTGTGTGTCTTTTGATTTTGTAGCTCTTTTACAAGTGAACAGTTAAGCCAATTATTAAGCAGTGGAAGTGCTGCATTAGAAAGCTTAGGTTTTCTAGTGCATATAAAAATGGACGCTTAGAGCGTCTTGTATTATTTGAGTTAATCTCAGCACTTTCATCTGTGAACGCAGAATGTGAGTGTTGAGCCTTTAAATCAACGAAATCCCGCTTTAGGGCGGGTTCGAAGAATAAATTTGAAGGGTTTGATCCTGGCTCAGAACGAACGCTGGCGGCGTGGCTAAGACATGC
>CBDUWP010000131.1:0-2925 GCA_965370955.1 uncultured bacterium
ATCGTTGACGAGCAGCAAATACTTAAACAATTGTAAAATAAGAATGGTGTATTTGTATGTTTAATAACGAATGGAAAAAAGTTTTGTTGATAGTTGCTGTGTTTTTGGCCTGCTATTATTTGCCAATTGAAAAGACCAGATTCCTGAACGCTATAGCTGAATCGCTTTACTTGCTCAAAGATTACGCTCGTCAACATGTGATTTTATGTTTGGTGCCGGCTTTTTTGATCGCTGGTGCTATTTCTGTTTTTGTCAGTCAGGCATCTGTCATGAAATATCTGGGGGCAGAGGCTAAAAAAGTAACCGCTTATTCTGTTGCATCTATTTCAGGTGCGATTTTAGCTGTTTGTTCTTGTACTGTTTTGCCGCTTTTTGCCGGTATCTATCGTATGGGTGCGGGGCTGGGTCCTGCGGTGACATTTTTATATTCTGGCCCGGCGATTAATATACTTGCGATAATATTGACAGCTAGAGTTTTAGGTTTTGAAATCGGCATAGCAAGAGCGATTGGCGCAATTGTTTTTAGCGTTATTATTGGTTTAATGATGGGGTTTATTTTCAGGCATGAAGAAATAAAGAAGATGCCGCCTCCGATGGATATGACAGACGAGCCGACGGATCGGAAATTATGGCAAAATGCGATTTATTTTCTCTCAATGATAGGCATATTGGTTTTCGCCAATTGGGCGAAGCCTATAAATGAATCGGGGTTATGGTCTTTGATTTATACGATGAAATGGTTTATTGCTGGGGCATTTTTATTATTATTGGTGATTACGATACGGTTATGGTTTAATAAAAATGAGCTTGGTCAATGGGGCAAGTCTAGTTGGGGATTTGCTAAACAGATATTGCCGCTACTATTTATTGGTGTGATTTTTGCTGGATTCCTTTTGGGAAGGCCGGATCGAGAAGGCATTATTCCCTCGAGCTGGGTCATTAACTTAGTTGGCGGCAATTCTATAAAAGCCAATTTGTTCGCTTCTGTAGCTGGGGCGTTTATGTATTTTGCAACCCTCACAGAGGTTGCTATTTTGCAGGTTTTGATGGGTTCTGGCATGGGCAAAGGGCCTGCTCTTGCGTTATTGCTAGCGGGGCCAGCTCTGTCATTGCCGAACATGCTGGTGATTAGAAGTATATTGGGCACCAAAAAAACGATTGTATATGTTTTGTTAGTGGTGATAATGGCTACAATATCAGGGATTGTTTTTGGTTATGTTTGTTAGTTGTAAATGGATGAAAAAATGAAAGAAATAAAAATTTTGGGCGCAGGATGTCCTAAGTGTAAAATGATGGCTGATCATGTTAAAGCTATTGCAGAAGATATGCAGATAGAATATATGATAGAAAAAGTTACTGAAATTAACGATATTATATCTTATGGTGTTATGGTGACACCGGCACTGGTGATCGATGGTGAGGTTAAGGCTGTCGGAAAAATCCCATCTGATGATAAAATAAAAGAATTACTCAAAGCAGACTAATCATAATGTTGAAAGGTTGACAATGGATCGCAAAACGAAAAATAATATCATTTTATTTCTTGTGGCTATCGTGGTTGTGGTTATGGCGGCGAAAAGATTCAGGTCGGATTTTGAATCATTAAATGATGAGCTAATAGAAAATAAAGGCAAGACTTTGCCAACTTTGATAGAATTTGGATCGACAACTTGTCCGCCATGTCGGAAAATGCATCCAATCCTAGAAGAAATCAAAGCCCAATATGTTGGCCAGTTAAAGGTTAGATTTGTTGACGTTCGAAAAAAGGCTGAAAAAGCTCATGAATATGGTATTGGATCTATTCCAACGCAGGTATTTTTGTCGACTGACGGCATGGAATTGTATAGGCATGTGGGCTTTTGGTCTAAGGAGCATATCGTTGAGGCTTGGAAAGATTTGGATGTGTCATTATCACCGGCGGCGACTGATAAAAAATGATTGAACAATTATTTAGTGAATTGACGGACAGAGTTGAGCAAGCCTCTATTGTTGCAATAATAGCTTCTTTTATTTGGGGGATTCTGAGCGTTTTGCTTAGCCCTTGCCACCTCGCTAGTATTCCTTTAGTGGTAGCTTTTATTGATGGCCAAGCTATTCGCTCTACAAAGCGAGCCTTTTGGCTTTCGAGTTTATTTTCGATTGGCATTCTCATCACGATTGCAGCGATAGGTCTGGTGACATCCTTTTGCGGCCAAATGCTTGGCGATATAGGCTCGTGGATAAATTATATTGTTGCTGTATTATTTCTTATTTTTGGATTGATATTGATCGGCGTTCTTGACATTCCTTTTTCTGCACCTTCAACATTCACTATTAAGCGAAAAGGTGCTTTAGCTGCACTGTCGATGGGGTTGGTTTTCGGGCTGGCTCTTGGTCCCTGCACTTTTACTTATATGGCTCCGATGTTGGGAGTTGTTTTGCGCGTGGCGGCTCAACGGCCGATATATTCAGCGATGTTACTGCTATTTTACGGCATTGGCCATTGTTGCGTGATTGTTTTGGCCGGCACTTTTACAGGTATGGTTCAAAAATATGCCAATTGGAATGAGACATCAAAAGTAACTATCATAATAAAACGTATCTGCGGTTTTTTGATTATTATTTCAGGCCTTTATCTCATATACAAAACTTAGCGGCATGTAAAAAAAGCCACATTTTTCAACATGGCTTTCCTGTAATCAACTATATCTATTTCAACTTGCCAATTAAATTCCTTTGGCAACGATGTAAATTTCAACACGTCTGTTTTGTGGATTCCCTTTTTGATTTGGTGCATTTTTCACGATTGGCCTATATTGCCCAAAACCTCTGACACTTAATCTTTCGCTATTGATTCGGTTTTTAGCCATGATATTCATAACAGAGATTGCTCTGTGAGCTGACAGATGCCAGTTGGTTGGGTGTTTAGCCCGCGTTGATGGCTTG
>CBDUWP010000132.1:0-2921 GCA_965370955.1 uncultured bacterium
AATAGTTTTATGTTTTTTTTTTAACTAACAGGTTCCGATAAAATGAAGCAAATCAGACCTGTTAACTAGGAATGAGCCCCGAAAGAGGGGCTAGAGCGCGTTGATCCGTGATTATAACGGGTGTTAAAATAGGTAGTTTGTTTGACATTGTAGTGCTAAATTTGATATACTAAGGAGCCTAAGGCTAAACGAAAAACAGTGCTGCTAACCGTAGTGCTGTGTCTGTTTCGTGCAGCTGGCGGCGGGTTGGCAATTGTGATCCATTGAGTAATGATGAATCGTTGCCGGCAAGTCAATTAAGGAGATTGGTCATGAGTAGTGCGAAAAAATTTGTTGTGTGCAGTCTTATCGTTGTCCTAATGACGGCAATGGTGAATACCTCATTCGCAGGGGCAGGTCAACAAGGTCAAGCGCAAATGAAGCTAGACATGGAAGTACAAGAAAAAATCCTCGAAGATGCTATCGGTGCAGAACAACAAATTGAGGAACAAAAAGAAGCTGCGGAAAAAGCTAAAAGAGAAAAAGCTCTGCAAAAACAACTCGCTAAAGAAAAAGCTGATCAATTGGCGAAACAACATGCTCAAGCTAGAAAAGCCGCAAATGAAAAAATAGCTGCTATCAACAGCGACAAAAAAGCACAACTCAAAACACTAAAAGAAAAAGCTAAAAGTTTAGCAGCTGAATTCAAAAACGAAAAAGCTAAACTCAAAATACAACTCAAAGATGAAATCGCAAAAGCAGATGGCGACGAAACTGCAATTAATGCCGCTAAAGAAAAATATGACGCGGCAATCCTCGAACTAAAAGATAAACAAACTGCTGATAAAGAAGAACAAGCGGCTGAAAAAATCAAAATCCAAGAGCAAGCTCAAAAAGAAATTGCTCAGGCAAAGCTCGAAATGAAACAGCAACTCGACAAAGTCCAAGTCGAAAAGCTCAATCTGCCAGAAGATAATACGAAAAAACTAAACGTTAGCAAAATCGAAATAAGAGGAAATATAATCGTCGATGATAACGAGATTATGGCGAAAATGCCCCTCATCTTCAGCGCGTCCGACCTGTCTGTAACAAAGGCGGACAGCAAAGACCTATACGATTTCTCCGAATTACAAAATATTATGCTGATGCCGGGAGATGTCAAGCAAGTCTCAGCAAGAACTATACAAGGATTTACTCAGTATATATTAAGTCTCTATCAAGAAAGTAACTATGCTGGTATCTATGTCTTTGTGCCGGCTGATGCTCTCGAAAACGGTGAGCTCAAAAACAATGTACTACTAATCGAAGTACTCGAAGCACCTGTCACCGATGTCGATGTTAAAACATATGACAAAGACCAAAATGTAACAGAAAAAGGATATCTCAAAACAAAAGCTGTACAAAAATGGTCGCCTGTAAAACCGGGAGAAGTGGCAAACCAAAAAGAACTTGACGATTTCGTCAATCTACTGAATCTAAATCCCGATAGATATGTGTCGGCTGTCGTGACAAAAGGATCAAAGCCAAAGTCACTGGCTGTTGCTTACGATATTTATGAAGTTAGCCCGTGGCACTTCTATACGCAACTCGATAACTCAGGAACCGAAGACAGAAGATGGCGGCCAAGAATTGGTATGATCAATACAAATCTGTTCGGATACGATGACACCTTCCAAATCGTATATCAGACGTGCCTAGACTCTGGATTCGATAGAAAATGGTCACTTTACGGCAGCTACGACTTGCCACTGGCAGGGCCAAAACTTAGGCTTAGAGTCGATGCTGGATATTCACAAAATGACAGCAATCCTGATCATACCACAACGGACTATCACACAAACAGCTCCTTCATAAAAGGTATGCTGAGATACAACGCAGCGCAATTCGACGCATTCGGGAAAAATAACTGGTTTGTCGATGTGTTAGGCGGAATGAGCTACGAAACAAGCAAAAATATACCGTCAATTCCGGGAGCACCAGCAGCTTCAAAACTTCTCGAAACAGAACTGCAAATGTCATTGTGGCATATCGGTGTCGAACTATACAGAAAAGACGATCTCTCAAAAACATCTTTCACCTTCATGAGAACCGAAAGCCTCTGCTCAGGATCAAACGGTACCGAATTTGTACTCACAAGGCCGGGCGGAAAACAAAATACAGATTTTGTCATCTATGAATTCAACGCAACACATAATCAATATCTAGATCCAAACAGAGTCCATAAAGTTGCAGGATCATTCAAATGGGTAGCGGCAAATGGACGGCTTGTACCATCGAAAATGATGAGCTTCGGAGGAATGTATACAGTACGAGGTTATGACGAGCAAGAGGCTGTCGGTGATGGCGGAATTCTCGCGTCATTCCAATATGAATTCGATATCGTAAAATATAACGAAACAAAAAATCCCGAGCCAGAAACGGCTGATCCAGAAAAAGAAGTTAAAAAGCCGTTCCTAAGAAAATTGGCGCCTCTATGTTTTATCGATTATGGAAATGCTAAAATTAATCATCCGTTGGCAACAGAACATGGAGAACTGGAAATGTGCTCAATCGGTGTCGGACTATTAACACAATTGGGTGACCATTTCTCTGGAACACTCTATTACGGTTTCCCTCTGATGGCAACAGACCATACCAGAAGAGGAAAAGGACGCCTAAATGTAGGCTTCCTCATGAGATGGTAGTCGGCCAAGGGGCCCAATTAGGGGCAGGGGCCCGAGGGCGTAAATGAAAAGCAGTTGGGCATCTGGGCGGTTGGGCGAAATTAAGGCCCGAGGGCGTAATGAGAAGTATCCGGGCTAGATAAAAGAGCTTGGGTGTTCGGACTGCTGAGCGAGCTTGAAAGGCCGAAAGGTTTGAGTGAATATAGTAACTGGTTGAAAAAAAAACGAAAAATCAAAGCCAATTGTGTTGGCTTAAAAATAGATTAAAGCGGGTAAAAA
>CBDUWP010000133.1:0-2848 GCA_965370955.1 uncultured bacterium
CAACAACACTTGTAATGGCAGTTCTGCCTTCGACCTTAGACTTTATCTCCTTAGTTTTAACCGCGCTGACTTCGCCGCTTTCTGTCACAGTTATCAATAGCTCGCCGCGAGTGACTTCATAGGTCACAGCCTTATTTTTCGATGGCGGCCTAAAAAACTTATTGCCAGCAACCAATCCAGCCCCCGCTAAAAATATCACTATAATAGTCAAGACAAGCCACTTGGTAATTGTCACTCTGCTCTTTTTGTTCATTTTATCAACCGCCATTTATTGCTTAGCCTCCCACATTCCGTCAGGCTTAACCTGCATAACCCCAATATCATTAAAGAAATTCAATTTCGTTATCGCATAATCGACCAGCACATTCGTCAATTGATTTTCAGCTAGAAACAGAGCATCCTGCGACTCCAAAAAATCACGCGTCGAAAGCTTGCCCGCATAAAACAATATATTATTATTATCTATTCGTTTTTTTGATAACTCTACGCTGCTTTGCTGTATTTTATATTGCTGTATTTTTTCCTGCATCCCATTGTAGGCCACCATTACGCCAAGTTTTACATTTTCCATATCATCATCAAATTGCCTTTGCGTTTGTGACAAAGCTATCAATGCCCGCCGATATGAATTTCGCCTAGCCTTACTATCAAACGGCAAATCAGCATCAAATCCTAAGCTATAGTCACCCTGATCAAATCTCACTTCGCCGGCTCTTGTTTTCGGCTTTGAATCTGCCGCCAAAGACCCAACGATATCAAACTTGGCATTTAGATTATCTTCTGCCACCATAACTTTTCGCAGCGCGTCATCAACTTTGTCAGCACTTGTAGCCAAATCCAGCCGCGCCAGTAGTGACATTTCAAGAGCCTCAAAAATCGAGTAGTTCGGTATTTCAACTTCAAGATCAGCCAAAGCCGTCAGCTCATTTTGATTCAAAGTGACATTACAATCAGTTGGTAAAGCCAGTACAATCTTGAATTCGTCCAGCATCTGCCGATATTCTCTAGCAGTTCTTAGATACACTGTCTTGGCATTTAACATGCTTTGCCTAGCCTGATCAGCCTCGAATAGATTCCGGCGGCCGGCACTGACTTTCATGCTCAATATCTCATAAGCCTGACTTTTGCGCTGGTAGCTATTTTGTGAATTTTGTACTGAATCTTTTTTCTGCAGTACTTTGTAATATCTCGAAACAACAGAGATCACAAACTCCTTTCTGTTTCTAGCGAAATGACGCATTTGATAAATCAAATCACGCTCGGCTTGCGTCAAATTTTCTGTAGCTATTCTTTTGCCAGATCCCCTCAACAGAGGATGACGAATAGCCGCTGTAAGAACCGAACCAAGTGACATATTTGAACCGCTTGCAAAAAACCTCATCCAATCAACAGCTATGCCCACCGTTAGCTCAGTACCGGCTTCAAATAATTGACCAAATCCAAGATTTCCACCTGCATCGAGTGACTCTTGTTTACCGTTTTTATTGTAATTGCCTCTCAGTATCTCTGGTTTACTATCTTTTTTGAAACTCCCATCTATCGTACAAAACCATCTTCTGACATAATCATGCCTAGTTAAGCTAAGATCCAGCGCCGCCAGATAAAGTTGCTCTTTTTGTGTTTGATATGACCTATTATTTTTGACGGCAATTTGAAGAGCTTTGGCAAGCGACAAATTTTGTAAACTTTTTTCATCGACATCTATCAACTGCCAATGGTCATCGTTTTCAACATCTGCTATTTTATAGTTAGCCTTTTCGCCAAAATTCGACTGCCATTTGCTATCGATGATTTCATAGACTTCACGATCAGCCTCTGATTTTTGAACATGGCTGTCGCATCCGCCAATAACCAAAATTAGCAGAATCATTCCTAGCCCAAAAACATTAAAACAGCGATAACCGCGATTACTAATAGAAAACATCATATAAAAATTCACCCGCCAAAAAAAAATCACCAACTTCCCCAAGAATCACCTGAATTTATTCATTTTAATATAAAGTAGTTGGCAAACAAAGTAACATTACCTCGACCATCGCTTATAGGGTTACGAATACGCTAAACAGCTACAGTATTGTAACGATTATGTCAATTGAACCGATAAGTCCTCAAAAACGATGAGACAGTGAAACATTGTGACCGGATTAACAGACTTAAAAAACTACAGCTTTCTTCTTCTATCTATCGTTGCCGCTAAATATATAAACGCCGTAAAAACAAAATTGTTACTTTATTTTTATAAAAAAGATGTATTTTTTTATGAGTAAAATAATGAAAAGTGAGAAAAGTTAGCATCATTTAGGAATAAAACGTTGATTACAAGCCCTTTTTTTTCTATACTGCTGGCTTGTTTTTATCTGGCGGCGTAGCCAAGTGGCTAAGGCGACGGTTTGCAAAACCGTTATTCATCGGTTCGAATCCGATCGCCGCCTTTCTTTTGCCCACAACCAACTTGGTATCAGTTGCCTGTTTGTATATCAAGCAAACATATTGATAGCGTTATCTGAAACATATTGCGATTGGCTATCGCCATAATAGCTGGCTTCTAGTGAAATGTCACTGGAACCAAATTGGCCATAATCATCGATTTGCCAATTGCCGCTGCCATTGTAATTTTGCTGCTGATCTGATTGCTGGAACATATCTTGGCCATTGTAACCAAAGCCGGAGTCTTTGTGATTGCCATGATCATTGGCAGATGTATCAACATTTACGACCTCGATTTTACCCATCTCGATACCAGTTTGCTGAAGCGACTGAATCATCTGCGGCAATTGCCTTTGGATCTCCGCCTGAATCTGCGAATTCGCGACCTCGATAACACCAACCACCTGCCTGCCATCATCCT
>CBDUWP010000134.1:0-2794 GCA_965370955.1 uncultured bacterium
CTAAGGCGTCAATTAACACCAAAACCTAAAAAAAAAAGCACCCTTGTCTCTCTGTCGGCAAACAAAGACAAATTTGTTCACAAATTTAGACAAAAAAAGGGATTACACTGTAAAAAACAACGATTTTACCGCCCCTTACAAATTTGACTGTCATTGCAAAAAAAAAAAAAGCTGCCGCAACATAATCCACGACAGCTTATTTTAATAATTACGCTGACTTATTACTAAGCCATACTGCTTTTTCAAGCCAAATTCCACGTCAAAACAATTAGGCTACAGATCTTGGGCTTTGACAGTGCTGCGGCGATTGCCTTTGGTTCTGACAATTGCATCATCCAACAAAGCATAAACTTTGTTGCTGATACCTTCAATGGCTTCTGCGGAAGTCATCATTTTTTTGCTCTTGATGTAAGCTTTAACTTTGCTTGCTACAACCAAACATTCTTTTTTCTTTGCCATTTCTAATGGTCCTCCATGTTAAACAGAAAAAAACACTTCGTCTTGGTCGACAATAAATCCGTGAATTGCCGAAGCCAATAAAGTAAATACACAAAACCGCCGATAATTTCAACAAAAAAATCGCAATAACTACAAAATTTTACGTCCTTAGGCCAAATAGGAAAAAAAACATATTATATAAGATTGCAAATAAAAAACTTTTTTGATTAAACAGATCCCCTTTTTAGCCGAAATAATGAAACGATATGTCTGGCTTTGTATTGGAAAAATGCTTTTTTGATTTTGGAGAATAAAAAAACAATGAAGTCTTCACTAGATAAAAAATCTATTTCAGAAGATCTCGCTATCGTCATTTCAACAGAAACAGCTGAGCTAGCCACCGACTATGAAAAACTTTTGAAGCGTAATGACATTCCAGCAATGACAAAAGAAATAAGTGATCCTGACCAAATCAATCATAATCATGCCGTTATCGTTCCTGAAGAATATATTGATGAGGCTTATGTGATAATCGAATCCCAAGAAGATTATGATGACTTTTATGATTTTGCACTAGAAATTGAGGACGATGAAAGTGACTTCTAAAACAAAAAAAAATACAGATCAAGACAATGACAGAAAAACACAAGAACAACGCAGCGTAGTAGATCGCAGGCTTGGTCTTGATAGAAGGCTTA
Source organism: uncultured bacterium (assembly GCA_965370955.1). Classification (GTDB taxonomy): domain Bacteria; phylum Planctomycetota; class Phycisphaerae; order Sedimentisphaerales; family Anaerobacaceae; genus CBDUWP01. The sequence goes on from CBDUWP010000134.1 coordinate 1,137, forward strand.
ATCTCGATAGAAGACGCGGGCCCGGAAGACGCAGAACAGATGACAGAAAAGCCGCCGAAGAAGGTTGCATGTCTGATGAACAATTCGAATTCTTGATGGCAATAGACACATATAAAAAACAAAACGATAAGCCATTTCCAACTTGGACAGAAGTGCTGGAACTCATAAAAGCATTAGGCTATCGCAAAGTCGCTCAGCCGCAATCACTGTGCAAACAACGCAAAGAAAAATAGTAACCATCAAATGGCTTGTCACCTAGCAAACAACTTGTCACCTTGCTGAAAAATTGGCTCTATCCATAAACAGAATTGTTTTCTTATTCAAATCCGATGGCAAAAATTTCTTAAGCTGAGATTTCATTACAGATAAAGACGTTCGCTGTGTAGCATGAATAAGCACAATATGGTCATTATTCAAAACTTCCAGCATGCCTGCCAAATCTTTAACATGCACGTGCTTACCGGCATCCGCTCTATCGGCATGTTCGTCTTCATAAAACGTGCATTCGGTAATCAACACCTTGCTATTGGACACATAATCCAAGCTAGAATAATCTCTTGCAGCTGTGTCACCCAAATAGGTCACCAGCGGAATCTCTAATGAATTATCTATCCGAATGTTTTGCTGTTTAAGCTCAACAATCTGAGGGCCACTCAGAGAGGCATATTCCGGTTTAATTTTTTTTCGCTTCTCTATTATCGTGTAACCTAAAGAATCCCGGCAATGGGCGACAGGGAAAGCTCTGGCAAAAAGATTAGGTTTGATTTTGAACTCTTCGCCTGACTTTATGGCAATCAAATTTGCTGGAACAATGGAACCATCGAGCTCGCCCCAAGCATCAATAATTTTTTTAATAGGCACAAGCAACCGAGCTGATGCCAAAATATTGCCAGCCCTTTGGCCGCAAAAATTACGATGAGAAAGATAATAACCAACGCCTGCTGCATGATCTATATGGCCATGACTAAGCAAAACATTGTTGATCGGAATGAACTGATCTGGTGCCTTGCCAATATCAAAACATACGTCCAGACTCTCTACAGCAATAACAGTTTCCTCGCCTGCTACTGAATAGCCCGCTATATCCATGCCCGCAATATGAATTTTTGCCAATTTATGACTTGCCAAACCAAAACCTCTTTTTCAACTCTTTTAATAAAATAGTATAACCAAGCAATCCTCAAATGGTAAATAGCTGCGGCAATTCTGTCAATTGGTTTGTTGTTTTTAGAGGGATTTAAAACTTCAAAGATGAACGCTTTTAAAACATAGATGGCCGCCGAGCGATTAAACCGGCGGCCACTAATTTAAGGAGTACAAACTATGCATTATGTTTAATTGTGGGCCAATTAATCCATAACCGTTTCTCGTCTTCTATCTAACTAAGGTTTGTGCTGCTGTATCTTAGTTTTAATCTTTTCTATACCCTCAGAAGAGGCACTCTTTGTGAACGCCACACATTTTCTCATTGCAACACTCACAGATTCAACAACCGGAGAAAAAGTCGGCTTCTCGCCTTCATAAGCCATCGGCGAAGTCAAAAAATAAACAGCACTCAAAACGCCTGCGGCATACACAACCATCGTAAACAAAATACGGCCTTTTCTAACACCCATTTCGTCTGCCTCCTTCCGAAAAGCGGACACATTTACCGGCCA
>CBDUWP010000135.1:0-2774 GCA_965370955.1 uncultured bacterium
AGATATGAGTTCGCCAAATTTCTTTTCGTCGATTGCCACTTAAAGCCTCTTTTTAACATTAATGCTGTAAACAGTTGCCTTACTATTTGTCATATAGAAACATCGGCACGCCGGCAACAAGACCTTAATTATTATACTAATCTGGAGACATTATTTTTTTTCGACTTGATAAAGATAAATAATTCCTCAAAAAACAGTTAATACAGCCGCAAATATTGATAAACCACAGCCTTTGATACACCGATATCAGGAAAAGGTTGGAATCCATCAAGGGGGAATCCTAAAACCTCAATGAGTATATTGTTGACACCAAAAACAAAGGCGATCTAACGATGAAGACAAGTTTCATGTCATTATACCGCAGGCAAACTTTGATATTGCTGATAGTTGCTATAGTAATCACAGCATCGCTGAACATTTTGTATGACATAGCCAGCTATTGCAAAAAAAGTCGCCAATTGCCGGAAAAGATTTTACAAACTAAAAAAGCTGAGGTCAAATATCAGACTGACCGAGCCATTGAGTTCATCAACTTTCAACGAGAGGTTGAGAGACAAAAGCTGATTGACAAATTGCATGAGAAAGTAGAGCAAGCTTGGAATTTGGCCAACAGTTTATATGAAAAAAATAAGAACAAACTGTCGGATAAAGATCTGAAAAAACTCGTGCACAACAATCTGTCAGCCCTAAACTGGGACAATGGAGAGGGATATTATTTTGCCATCCAATTAGACGGCACTCTTTGTTTGCAGGCTTTACGGCCTGAACTGGAAGGCGTTAATCTCATCGACAAAAACTATGCTTTCGCCAAACAGATGGTCCAGATAGCCACAGAGGAAGATGAAGGCTATGTTCAATACGATTGGTATGAATCGTCAACATCCAAAGCCCAAAAGCCCAAAATATCCTATATCAAACTCTTTGAGCCATTTGACTGGCTGATAGGCACAGGTGAATATCTCGAAAAAACGCAGCAAAAAATCAAAAAAAACATCCTAAACCGACTTGCTGAGATTCGATATAACAACGGCAATGGCTATTTGTTCATTGTCAAATACGACAGAACTTGTTTAGCGAGCGCAACCGTTCCGGGCTATGTTGGTAAAAAGTTGACCAGTCTCGAATTTGACAAGGTAATAGCACTATTATACAAATCTTCCCAAAAACCAGATGGAGATTTTTGCCAATATAAATGGAAGCATCCTAGTTCAGGTAAATCTCTTTCAAAGATATCATTTGCAAGATCGATAGATGATTGGCAATGGATTATTGGAACAGGTTTATACCTAGATGACATTGAAACAATAATAGCTGCGGCAAAAACAAAACTTAAGCACACCATTCTCATGCGATGGGGTTTAACTTTGGCAGTAGCAGCGATATTGATATTGATTACGATTAAGATCAATAGCTTAGTAGTTTCCAAAGCCGTCAAAGAGTTTAAAACTTTCAATAATTTTTTATCAAAGGCTGAAAATCAAGGCCAATATATCAATCAAAATGTTTTCCGTTTCAGGGAATTTGAGGAACAGGCTCAGGCTTTTAATAAGATGGTCGTTCATATACATGAAGCCAATGAAAAAATAGAGTTGTTTAAGACTGCCGTCGAAACCACCACCAACGGCATCACTATATGCGATATAAACGCTATACCATTCTATCAAAACAAAGCCTTTGTAGATCTGTTTGGATATAATATTGAAACATTAAAAAAATCAACTGATTGCAGAAAGCTGTATTCCGATTCCAAAATTTTTGATCAATTGCTGGCTAAGATCAGGAAAAAGGAGAGTTTCAGTTGTGAGACCAAGATGATTACCAGTAACAATAAAAAAATTGACATTTTGCTCAAAACAACACCAGTCAAGAATAAAGACAATGAAGTAACAGCCATGATGCAAATTTATATTGATGTCACCGAGCTCAAAGGCACCGCAGACAAGCTCAAAAAAACACACAGTCAATTGCTCGATGCCTCAAAACACGTAGAGATGAGCGAGTTAGCCACAGGCGTATTGCACAACGTAGGCAATTTACTTAACAGCATCAACATCACTACTGGAATGGTTAGGACAAATATAAAAGATCTTAAAACAGAAGATTTACAAAAAGTTGTTAATCTTTTGAAGGAACATGAAGCTGACCTGAGCGATTTTTTAGCTAATTCCAAAACAGGCGAACAGATTATAACATTTTTATCTGCCCTCTCAGATTATTTTGATGAAGAAAAGAAAAAGATGGCGGAACAAATTGAGGATTTATCTGGCAATGTCAACAGCATAATGAAGATCATCAGCGTTCAGCAAAGTTGTGCCAAATCGTCAGGAGCCACAGCCGAACTCTTAAATATAAAAGATTTTCTTGAGAAAGCTCTTCACATCGAAGCAATAAGCCTTAAAAATCGCAAAATTGAGGTTATTCGCGAATATGATGACATGCCGCCTATCATTGCCGATCAATATAGGATCATACAAATCGTCACCAATCTCATAGGCAACGCCAAGCATGCTTTAGATGATAGTAAACAGGAGCATAAATGCATTAAAATTCAAACAGTTAAAGAAGAAAAAACATTCCAGATAATCATATCAGACAATGGTGTCGGTATTAGCAGTGAGAATTTAGAAAAGATCTTTACCTATGGCTTCACCACTAAAAAGCATGGTCATGGCTTTGGCCTTAACAGTTCCGCTAAAAACACAAAAGAAATGAATGGCACCCTTACTGTTAGCAGCGAAGGTGTCGATAGAGGCGCTACTTTTACATTAACTTTG
>CBDUWP010000136.1:0-2768 GCA_965370955.1 uncultured bacterium
CGATTTTTATCCAGCCGCTATGCTTTCAAGATTGACGGCCCCAAACGCACCGTTTATTTATCCTCTATGTTCCAGTCTGACCACACTTTCATAGAGAAGTTCGGCACAGTCAAAAAGTTCAAGGCCCACCCTGATCACACTGCCGCCATATTGAATTTCATTTGCCGTCATTCGCCGCCATTGACCCGTCAATATCTAGAATTGCAAAACTATCGTGTCAAATATTTAACCTACGATTGGAGAATTAATAATTGCAATAAACCTTAAAATCATCATCAAATCGAATTTCATAATAACTTTAGTTGGCTATTGAAATGAAAATAAGTAATTGCAATAAACCTTAAAATCATCATCAAATCGGATTTCATAATAGCATTAGTTAGCTATTGAAATACAAATAAGTAATGTTGTTAAACATTAGAATTATCGTATTAAACAAAATAAAAAAGGAGTTCATCAAATGGCTAAGTCGTCAAACGTTTCAAAAGACAGTTATCTTTTTACGAGTGAATCGGTCACGATGGGTCACCCGGATAAGGTCAGTGACTGCATATCGGATGCCATATTAGATGCCATGCTCAGTCAGGATCCCAATAGCCGCGTTGCCTGCGAAACATTGGTAACTACTGGCTTGGTTGTCGTAGCAGGTGAAATAACATCAACAGCGATAGTTGACGTTCCAGCTGTTGTCCGTCAAACGATCAAAAAGATAGGTTACACTGATCCTCATGCCGGCTTTGACTATAAGAATTGTGCAGTCATGGTGACATTGGACAAGCAAAGCGGTGACATTTCACAAGGCGTCACTCGCGGTCAAGGTTTGCATAGTGCTCAAGGCGCCGGCGATCAGGGCATCATGTTTGGTTATGCTTGTCGCGAGACTGCCAGCCTTATGCCGATGCCGATCAAATTAGCTCACATGATTACGACCAAGCTTGAGAAGGTCCGTTCCAGCGGCAAGTTGAAATGGCTTCGTCCAGACGGCAAGAGTCAGGTAACGATTGAGTATGCAAACGACAAGCCCAAGCGTATTCACACTGTGGTTGTTTCGACTCAGCATGGCCCAAAGATTAGCCACAGTAAGCTCAAGAGTGAGATTATTTCTAAGGTCATTTTGCCTTGCCTTCCTAAGCGATTAGTTGACAAGCAGACGATTTTTCATGTAAATCCAACAGGCCGTTTTGTCATAGGCGGTCCTCACGGCGATTGTGGTTTGACAGGCAGAAAGATAATTGTCGATACTTATGGTGGTCGCGGCAGTCATGGCGGCGGCGCTTTTAGCGGCAAGGATCCATCTAAGGTTGACCGTACCGCCAGTTACATGGCTCGTTATGTAGCCAAGAACATTGTCGCCGCTAAGTTGGCAAGTCGTTGTGAGGTTCAGTTGTCCTATGCCATTGGCATTGCCGAGCCAATTTCCGTATTGATAGACACAGAGGGGACAGGTATTGTTCCTGAGCATCAGATTGCCGAGATAGTCAAGCGATTATTTCCTTTAACTCCTTCGAAGATGATATCACATTTGAAGCTTAAGCGTCCGATTTTTTTGGCCACTGCTTCAGGCGGCCATTTTGGTCGATCTGGCGACAATTTCACATGGGAGCGAACTGATATGGCTGTTAAGCTTCGCAAAGCCGCTGGTTTGAAATAATTTTGTAATAAGCATAATTTTTCGATTTTGATTAGCCCCGTCATTATTATGGCGGGTTTTTTTTATAATCTTTTTTCGACATCACTTTGGCGAATATTTCTCAGTTTGCGTTTCCGATTCCCAGTTCTTCTGGAGTTGCAAGCTTTATTTGCGGCAATTTAGTTAGTATAGATTCTACGAACTCGCATTTTCCTATATAGCCGACAGCATGTGCATCTGATCCGAAGACGAATTTTGCTCCAGCTTTGATTGCCGGTTTGTATAATAGATGCAGATTTTCTTTCCATGCAGGCGTCATTTTTTTTTCATCTGTTTCGTTCAATTCCCATGCAATATTATTTTCGACGGTGACAGGTGCTATATCTTCGAACACATTCATGACAAAATCGAATGTTTGTTGGAATTCTGTAGCACTTGCGATAAGCCTTGCAGGATGTGCGATGGTTGTAATTTTCGGATTAGCCGCGACTCCTTTTATCATCGACTCCCAATATTCCATCAACAGTTCTTGTGATAAGGTGCAGTCATCTGGACAGCTTGCATAATTGCCTACTGTTGGAATGAAGTGTTGTCCCGCCACGATATAGTCTGCGTTATCGAGTTTTTCTGTGACCAGTCTTCCGTCTGTATATCGATAATCGACATCGACTTCAGCTCCGACGATAATTTTGCAGGACGATTTGATTTTTTCGACTTCGTTTCGTATTTTATTGATAGTCGTCAAATTTTCTATTCCGAATACATGTGAGGTAATTGCGATTGTCGTCAGATTTTTAGCGTTTGCCGCTTCGATTATAGCTGGTATTGTCATACCCTTTGCATGTCCGCAATATTCAGCATGAACATGTAGATCGCAGTCTATCATTTACAGCCTCTTATTCTTTATTGAGTTTCATTTTTTTAATATTTTTTTTTGTTACATTTCCGTTCGATATTACATTAGACCTTTGCAATTAACAACATTCAATTATAAATAGCTGATATAAATTAAAAATAAAAAAAAGGACGGTCAGAATAATCCAATCTCAAATTCCAAGCCACCCACTATCACCATATTTTCATTTTGGATTGCTGCTTGCGATTAGCATTACTCTTGATTTTCATCCGTCGTTTAGCC
>CBDUWP010000137.1:0-2759 GCA_965370955.1 uncultured bacterium
CAACCGAGGATAAATGTTCGCTATCTAGAGATTTGTGCATATGAAAATCATGAGAATTAGACCATATTAACAAAACTAAAACACTTAAAGTAAACGCAAACATAAAAGCGGCATCTCGTACAATGACAGTGCTTGAAGATGGTTTCGCTTGATCTGTTAATACTGCGTTTTTTTGACTGTGTCGATACATTAAATGTCCCCAATTTATTGTCCCTAATCAAATCTATCGTCTCTATCAATACGCAATTTAGGCTTTATCTATAAAATTTATCGTCATTTGGCTCACGGGACGCAAATAGCTATATTATAGGGCCTTGATACGATAAATCCTGATGACGATAAATATAGGACCTTAGTTTATTGGTTTTTATACTATTTTGCGTTTTTTTATGCTTTTTTACAAAATTTTGGTTGATAAAATAGGCTCAGAAATAGAGTATAGCGTTTTCATGGAACGAGCAACGTGGCTCGCAAAACTTAATTTAGTAAAATTTAGGGCTTGATGATGGCTAAAAGAAAATATGTGCAAATCGGTACTGGCGGCAGAAGTGATATGTTTAGAAAAGCGATCTGCGAAACATATCCAAAAAATAATGAACTGCTGGCTGTTTGCGATATCAATGAAGGACGAGTCAAGATAACCTTAGAAGAGCTAAAAGAAAAATACAACACTACAGACGTTGTCGGTTATGACGCAAAAGATTTCGACAAAATGCTGGCTGAACAAAAGCCTGACTGCGTGATCGTAACGACAAAAGATTGTTTCCATGATGAATATATTTGTAGAGCAATGGAAGCTGGATGCGATGTCATGACCGAAAAGCCAATGACTATCGATGCAAAAAAATGTCAAAAAATTATCGATACGCAAAGAAAAACAGGACAAGAATGTGTGGTGACATTCAACTATCGATACTCGCCGCCGAGAACACAAATTAAAGATATGATCATGAACGGCGATATCGGGGAAGTGTTGAGCATTGACTTTCACTGGATGCTGGACACAACACATGGAGCTGATTATTATCGCAGGTGGCATCGCAATAAAACCAACTCAGGCGGATTGATGGTGCATAAATCAACGCATCATTTCGATCTGGTCAACTGGTGGCTAAGCTCAATCCCGACAAAGGTTTATGCCTCGGGAGGTAGAAGGTTCTATGTGCCAAAAACAGCTGATAGATATGGACTAACCAATAGAGCGTCCAGATGTCACGAATGTCCGGAAATTAAAAAATGTCCGTTTGCTCTGGATATGGCTGATAATGAAAATCTGAAAAGACTGTATCTGGATAACGAAAAATATGACGGATATTTTAGAGACAAATGCGTCTTCGGTGACGATATCGATATCGAAGATACGATGAATGTTTTGATCGATTATGCTAACGGAACGAGGATGAGTTATTCGCTTAATTCGTTTATGCCGTGGGAAGGTTTTTATGTTGTGTTCAATGGGACAAAAGGACGCATCGAGCATAAGTGTCAAGAGCAAGTTTATATTAACGCCGATGGAACGGTGCCGGGAGTGTTGGATACAGAGGCCACTTGGACGAAATTGTTTCTGCATTGGCAGCCGCCGAAAGGGATCGAGCTTTGGACTGGCGAAGGCGGACATGGAGGAGCGGATCCCGTGATGCTGAGCTATCTGTTCGATGAAAAAAATCAGCCGATCGATAAGTATAAAAGGAAATCCGATCAGAGAGCAGGGGCCTATTCTATTTTGTCGGGAATCGCAGCGAATATCTCAATGGCGGAAAATCGGCCAGTAAATGTCGAGGAACTCGTGAGTAATATCGGGTTGCCGGATTATCCGGAAATGCCAACTGCAAGCGAAAAACTGGACACAAAGCCGGATGTCGAATACGAAAGAGCAAAGCCGCATGAGAAAAAAGAAGAAAAGGACTAGGCGAAAAAATGAAAATAGCTATCGCATCCGACCATGCAGGATTCGTCTATAAGAGCGAAATAATCGGGCTGCTTGAAAGTAAAGGCTACTCGGTGCAAGATTTTGGAACCGATTCTCAGAAAAGCTGCGACTATCCAGATTTTATTGTGCCGGCTGTAAAGGCTGTAACCGAAGGTAGTTGCGATAGGGCAATCGTGCTCGGTGGCAGCGGGAACGGCGAAGCAATGGCGGCGAACAAAGTCAAAGGAGCAAGATGCAGCCTCTGTTGGGATCTGAGGTCGGCGAAATTCGCGAGACAACATAATGATGCAAACGTGCTGAGCATCGGCGAAAGAATGGTGTCGCTATCTGCGGCATTGGAAATTGTAGAGCTATGGCTGGACACAAAATTTGACGGCGGAAGACATCAGGCTAGAATCGATAAATTGGACGAAATATAGTGCAGGTTGCTTGGGTTGGTTCGCTGTTTTTTTGTTGCGTGTCTATTGTGCAAATGTTGAAAATGTGCAAAAATTTTGCGATTAAATACGCAAAGTAGGCGTTTTTCAGGGTCCAAAAATGACCATAAATCACCATAACTTTCCATTTCTTTCCAAAAGTTACCCAAAAATTGCAATTTCTTTCCATTTTTTACCCCTTTTTTTTAGGCCTATTGTCTAAATATTATGAAAACAATGAAAATGGTGCGAGAGTGAAATTTGGCTGTATAACTTAGCTATCTTGCCTATTTTGGTGGCGGGCGGGCGGCCCGAGCCGAGCGGGTGAAGTTTTGTGAGGTTGGGCTGGCATAATTTTTTTAGGGGGACGTGGTGATATTGGGTGTGGCGAAAACACAATGTAAACAAACCCC
>CBDUWP010000138.1:0-2685 GCA_965370955.1 uncultured bacterium
CGCTAATCATGTGGCTGCTAATCTGCTGATGTTGTTGATTGTTATCGCAGGATTATTGGCGATTAAAACTGCGAAAATTGAGGTTTTTCCGGAAACAGAAGTTGGAGTGATTACTGTCACTGTTGGTTATCGAGGGGCATCGCCTGCAGATGTCGAATTAGGAGTTTGCCAAAGAGTCGAAGAGGCTGTTGTGGCGGTCGAAGGTGTTAAAAGACTGTATTCTACTGCTGTCGAAAACTATGGAGTGACATTTGCCGAAATTCAAGAATATGCCGATATCAGCGAAGTGCTCGATGATATCAAAGCGCAGGTCGATACAATTACGACATTTCCAAAAGAAACTGAAAAGCCGATCATAGCCCAAATCAAAACAAGCCATAGGGTGATTACCATCATGATTTATGGAGATTTGGATGAGAGGACTCTGGAAAAAATATCGGATCAAATGAGAGACGATCTGAATTCCAAACCGAATATTAGCAAAATTACTGTGACGGGGGTCAGGGCTTATGAGATTTCAATTGAGGTGTCCGAAACAAATCTTAGAAGATATAATCTGAGCTTCGATGATATTGTCAGGGCTATCAAGCAATCGTCGCTGGATATTCCAGCTGGATCGGTTAAAACTCTTGGCGGTGAAATTTTGCTTAGAACCAAAGGTCAAAAATATTACGGGCATGAATTTGAAAATATAGTTGTCCTGACAAAAAATGATGGCACAAAATTAAAATTATCCGATGTCGCAACTGTTAACGATGCGTTTGAAGATACTGATCTGTTTACAACGTTTGACGGCAAAAGAGCCGCCGCTATTAAGGTCTCTAGAATTGGCGAGCAAGGTGCTCTGGATGTAGCTGAGACAGTGAAAAAATATGTCGCAGAAAAACGACAAAATTTACCGGAGGGCGTCTTTTTATCTTTGTGGCAAGATGATTCGATGATCCTAAAATCCAGAATAAATTTGCTCGTAAGAAATGGATATATGGGACTGGTGTTGGTGTTTGTGTGTCTGTCGATTTTTTTGGATTTTCGGTTGGCGTTTTGGGTGACAATGGGGATACCGATCTCGTTTTTGGGCGGTTTTTGGATAATGCCGCAATTCGATGTGTCAATAAATATGATATCACTGTTTGCTCTTATTATGGCATTAGGGCTGGTCGTCGACGATGCCATTGTGGTTGGAGAAAATATATTTGAGCATATTCAAAGAGGCTTAAAGCCATACGAAGCGGCAGTCAAAGGTGTCAAAGAAATGACTATTCCGGTTGTACTGTCGGTTTTGACGACGGTGTTTGCTTTTATACCGCTGGCCTATACCACAGGAATGATGGGCAAGATATTGCGTATTATGCCAATCGTTATGGTGAGCGTACTGGCTGTTTCATTGATTGAGGCTCTGTTGATATTGCCGGCTCATTTGTCAATCAAAACAAAAAAAACCAAACATAAAATTTTTGATTATTGGGAAGCTTTCCGAAAAAAAATCAATGACAAAATGATGTTTTTTGTCAACGGAAAGTTTGCAAATTTAGTCAATAAAGCTGTTAAGTTTAGATATGTCACCCTGTCGATGGGAATAGGGATATTGATTGTTTCGATAGGCTTGATTCGAGGAGGCTATGTTAAATTTGTATTTTTTGACTCTGTCGAAGCTGATAATATGATTGCACATCTGGTAATGCCGCAGGGGACACCAGTAGAAAAAACACAAAAAATTGTTGACCATATCGAAAAAGCGGCTCTGGATATTGTGGCTCAAACAGATGCCGAAAGCGGGGCGGACGAATCGGTTATGAAGCATATATCTGTGACTGTTGGGGCTCATCCTACACCGCTTGATCATGGCCCGGGCAATGTTGATCGGACAAGTTCTGCCAGCAGCCATCTGGCGGAGGTCAATGTCGAATTGCTTAGCGGTGAAAAACGAAGCAGTAAAATGTCAAGCGTTGCAATGAAAAATAGATGGCGTGATCTTGTCGGCGAAATTCCGGGAATCTCATCGCTGATTTTCTATTCTGAAATTTTTAGCGCAGGTAATGATATTAGTATAGAGCTTAGTCATAAAGATTTTGATGTGTTACTCAAGGCATCGAAACAGTTAAAAACAATGCTCAGAGATTTTGCCGGAGTCGGCGGTATTCATGATGATTTTGAAGAGGGCAAAGCAGAAATAAATGTAGCACTTACTGACGATGGCCGAAATTTGGGGCTGACTCTATCTGATTTGGCGAGGCAGGTGAGGCAGGGGTTTTATGGCGAAGAAGCCCAGCGAGTCCAAAGAGCTAGAAATGATATTAGGGTGATGGTGCGATATCCAAAAAATCAGCGCAAAAGCATAGCGGATATCGAAAATATGAGAATCAGATTGGCTGACGGGACAGAGATACCTTTTAAAACTGTGGCTGATGTCACCTACGGCAAGGGCTATGCCTCTATCAAACGCGTTGATCGAAAAAGAGTAGTGACGGTTATGGCTGATGTGGATAACAAAACGGCTAACGCCGACGAGATCAATAACAAATTAAAGCAAACGGCTTTGGTAACTCTGCTGGAAGATTATCCGGGCTTGCAATATCGATATGCCGGTGCGCAACGGGAAAGAAATGAGTCGATGGGCAGCTTGAAAGCTAATTTTGGAATAGCTTTATTTGCTATCTATGCGCTCTTGGCAATTCAGTTTAGGAG
>CBDUWP010000139.1:0-2655 GCA_965370955.1 uncultured bacterium
GAGGCGCCACTCACCGGCACGTCCATGGATGGAAATCGCCCTGCTCAAAGGTATCACATAAATATAATCGAATTAGAACTTGAATTTGATTTCTATGCTTAATCCACTTAGTCACTGAGAAACCTGCTGATTATTATCTTTAGCCTCCAGGGTATGTTGCATCTGAGGTTAATGCTGGTCTTTATCAGTCCGTACCTGAGCAAAGGGTGATTAATCAGCTTTCGAAGTGCCCTGACTGGTCTGGGAGTAATTTGTTTCATATTATCAGCGTTGTTGAAGGGGTTGACGGTGAGAAAGAATCCTTTTTTAACTCGGCTATGTAAACGAAACAGGTCCATTTCAAGCACATTGTCCTCAAATATCACTTCGCCATTCTTAAACTCATAGCATCTAAAATTGAGCTTCTCCAGCACGCTTCTTCTGAGCATAACGCAACCGGCCCCGGCCAGCCCGATTCCGTGATTGCGTAATGGATAACCGCTGAAAACAACGTCGTAGCCTTCCATTTCCTTTTTCATGATATTTATTATCGATGGCTCAACGGTCATGTCAGCATCAAGAAAGAGGAGGTACTCGGCTTTAGTTTGATTCAGCATGTACTGGCGTATGACATCTCTACCAGTGGCTATCTCCCAGATATTGCTCCGCGCGTGGTTCGGCTTGGCCACTTCATAATGTAATACGCGCCCTTTCAGATTCCATAATTTGACAGAGCCCTCCAACTCCCCGACCAGTTCGTCTTCAACAGTGGCCAGAACCAGCTCGGACGAAGGGTATCTTGATTGAATCTGCCGCTGATTGGACAGGAACTTATCTATTATATAGGTGCCATTACTGTGAATCGGCGTCCCTATTAATACGTCCAATAAAACACTCCTATTGGTAGCCTGGTTCCGTATTGAAGCGCAACGCTCCGTAAAATGGTTTCCTTGACTGCCTCCGAGTTAAATATATATTATAATGATGATTCCTTACAATCTAAGTTATGAGGTGAAATTTTTGAGCGACAATCAATTTATGGAGCCAGCTTTGGCGGCTATTGTGGTAATTCCAGATACATACGACGGTGTCCGGCGTACCATGTCTTACCTGCAGGCACAGACGGCGGTAAAACAAATGGAAGTCATTTTCGTGGTTCCATCGCTGGAGCAATGCAGCTTGGACGAAACCGAACTAGCTTGTTTTCACAGCTGGCAGGTGGTAGAAATAGGGCCAATTAGCTCTATCGCTCGCGGATTTGCTGCCGGCATACGCAGAGCCAGCGCTGCGGTGGTCGCGCTTACTGAGGATCATGGTAAAACAACGGAAAAAAAGTAACAAAAAAAGGCACATTGGTAAAGGTTTTAAAACAAATGGCGCCAAGGCCAGAAAAATCGATGCTTCAACGGCATATGAGACCTGCACCGAGCAACTAAGCCCATTTGGCGGGCTTTTGCCGCTGATCAAATTTTTTGATTTAGTTGGATTCAAAGACATTTTTAATTGGGCCTATATTCGGCCTCGCCGGGATCCTAAGCTGGGTCACTATTTGATGTTCGTTGGCATTTTAATGCTACTATTTATAGGCTTTAACCGACTTTGGCATTTTACCTATATTCGATTGGATGCCATGCTTTGCGGGTTTTTCCGACTCACCCGCCTGCCGGTGGCCAGTACCTTTTGGCGCTATGTGGACAGCCTGGGAATCAACCAGGCCAATTCACTGTTAAAGGTGATGAGCATTTTGCGTGAACGGGTTTGGCAATTGTGTGCCATTAACCATTTAAAGATCCACATCAGTATCGACACGACGGTGGAAACGGTTTTTGGTAACCAGCAAGGCGGCCGCAAGGGGCATAATACAAAATATCGTGGCAAAAAGGGCTTGCGGCCAGTTCTGTGTTTCATTGATGAAACCAGAGAGTATCTGCTGGGTAAACTTCGTACCGGCAAAACGATCAGCGGCAAAGAATCCGCCGCGTTTATAAAAAAGATCAAAAATCATCTACCCGGCTGCGTGCAGCAGGTTTTACTTCGCGCGGATGGAGAATTTTTAAGCTGGCAAAGCATTGCTGCTTGTATCGAAGTTGGTTTTGAATTTATCATTGCCAACAAATTATGTAATCCGCCCTTTGAGCCCAAAGGGTGGTATCAGCCTTACAAACGCAAAGCTTTTAAATATAACAGCTGTGTCTACCAGCCTATTGGCTGGAAAGTCCCGTGCCGCTTTGTGGTCATGCGCATCCCTAATGAAAAGGCTAAAAAACCAGGGCAAGCTACTCAGTGCGCACTGTTTGAAGATGATCGCTATATTTACCGCATCTTTTGTACAAATCTGAGCGGCCAGGCGCATAAAATTATTGCGGCCTATGACAAACGCGCCGATGTGGAAAACCTGGTTGGCGAAGCCAAGCGCGAGGGATTGGATGCGATTCCCTCTGGCAAATTTAAAACCAATTATGCTTTTTCCAGATAGTCATGTTAGCCTATAACATCTGGCGCTACTTAAAGATGATCGCCCAGCTTTCGATTGCCGATGATAAATGCGCTAAGTCCGATAATGGGGCTGCGACGCTACAGGGTATAATGAACAATACCATCCGGATTGCACGCTTAAAGCTGCTGTTTATAGCGGCAAAAGTCGTCAAAGAATCAAATCGTCACAAAGTCAAATAT
>CBDUWP010000140.1:0-2619 GCA_965370955.1 uncultured bacterium
GTTATGTTATTTTTTTTGGCATATAGTTCAACAGGCTCACCGACTGGGCCGGCCATTTTAATGCAATAGAATCTGCCCGGCTCATTGATGGTTAGATTGATTTCTTGGGTATTTAATGCTATTGGTTGGGTCAAGATGTCCGATGTTATTTTGGGGGCTCTACCCATTTTGACACATTTGTTATCTTGAATCGGAGCAGGCGGGCTAAATATGCGACTGACCACTAATATAGCTATTGTTGAAACTGCCATGAACAGTAGAAAACGCTGGCTTGGATTTCTCATGAATTTTTCCCAAGTTAAAATGTGCAATATGTGTTTTTATCTCGTCCGGAGAATTATAGCATAAAGGTTTGCTTTTGCCAGAGGTCATTTGCTAAATAATTGTCCTTGACTGTCTTTCAAGGCCGATATATCATTAGGGGCCTTTGAGGTGTTTGATGCTATTTGGATATTACAATGATGTTAGGAAACTTTTGTGATTGTTGATTGCCACACACATATTAGTTTTGACGAAGATGGCCTTGCTGTGTCTAAGCATTTAGCTGCATCGGAGACAGTGGATGCCTGCATCGTTATGGCTTTGCCATCGGGGATGTCTGAGATAGCTAACCAAAAGTTGAGCGAGTACGTTGGCCAGTACGAAAAGTTTGTTGGCTTTGCGGCTATCGATCCGACCAGCGACGACATCAGTCCAAAGTCACTCAAAGCCATAAAATCGAAATTGGGCCTGAAAGGTTTTGTGGTTCGCTGCTGCGGCAGTGGTTTCCATCCAGCTAACACTAAGGCTATGCAATTTTATCAAGCGGCGGCGGATCTTGCGATGCCTGTATTTTTTGCTAATAGCGGCCTGTTGCATAAAGATGCTGTGCTGGATTATGTGCGGCCGTATTTGCTTGACGAGGTGGCTAGAAAATTCCCCGATCTCAAAATCATTATTGGCAGTATGGGCAGACCATTTATTGAGCAAACTCTTTTGATGGTTGAAAAGCATGACAATGTTTTTGCTGATTTGACGATTCGACCTAATCGTGTTTGGCAGGTTTATAATACGGTTGTTGCCGCTTATGAGCGGGGCGTTATGCAAAAGCTGCTTTTCGGCAGCGGTTTTCCTGTTAGTACTGCCGGAGCTTGTATAGAAACGTTGTTGGGTTTTAATAAGCTGCTAGCCAATAGTAGTTTGTGTTCTGTTCCTCGCGGCGAAATTCGCGGCATTATTGAACGTGACAGCCTGAAGCTGTTGGGCATAGATAGCTGACATTGCTTTTAATCTAGCTAAGCTTTCAACCAATGCTGCAAATGTTTCTCGCTGCGTTTCGCAGGGAATGACTGGTTTATTTAAAACCTTTGATGTCGCCCTTTGTATATTTTTCGCAGGCTTTCTCAAGATCGATGTCGTTTATGTTTGCTAAGGTGCAGAGCCACGCTAAGCAATCGGCGAATTCTTCCTGCTTGTTTTCGGGATCGTTATCAGTTGCTAAAGCTGTAGCTAGTTCACCAATTTCTTCAACGAACCACATAAATGTTTTAGCGGTTCCCCGTTTTTTATCCACATCCAAATATTTGTCAGCGATGAATTTTTGAAATTGGCTTATTTGCATATTTTTAGATTTCTAGTTACATCAAGTCGATAAGTTTTGTCTTCTTGAAAATAGCTACAGTTTCAGCGGTCACTTTGTTGTAAACCTGTTCAGCTTTTTGTGCAAACTTGGTTCTCGGCATGTGATCTGAAAGATTTAGCTTATTCGTAACAGGTCCTTCGACTGCCTCGATAATATCCAACATGGTTATTTTTTTAGCTGATTTTGCCAGAAAAAATCCACCGCGAGGACCTCTTTTGCTTCGCAAAACGCCAGCTTTTACAAGCAATTGGAGTATCTTGAGCAAATATTCTAGAGGAATGTTGTACTGTTTTGCAATGTTCTGGCTTAAAACGATGCCAGTTTCTTGATTTTCAGCTATGTAATGCATCGCCATCATAGCATAGCTCATAGATCTACTTACGTTCATCAATATACCTCTACCACTAAACACAACGAAATAAAAACTCCGCTTAGTATACACAACTTTAGCGGAAATATCTAACGAGAAGTGTCAATGCTGGATACCACTTCGCATTTCCAAACAAATATGAAATATATATCTTAACTGGCTAAATCGTAGATGCAAAACAATTAGAAATCGCTATTATCCAAAAAAAAATATTAAATGCAAGAGTTTTTTTTTAACAATTTTGACGTTTATAACGATTAAATGGAAGGGTTGTTTCAAAAACCCTTTCTAAATAGTTCTAAAACTTGACAATAAGTGTTTTTTTACATAGGATTTGGCATCAATCATGTTTTTTTAAGGGCTGATTCTTATGGATTTTGCTAAACCAAGAATTAGTGTTGAGTATTTGAACAACGCAGTGGTTATAGCTTTTGTTGATGAGCGAATATTGGAGGAAATTGATATTCAATCGCTTCAGAAATCAACCATGTCGGTAATTGAACAAAACAAAGGCTCTAATCTTGTACTCGATTTTTGTAATGTACGTTTTTTGTCTTCAGCTGTTTTAGGGCTTTTAATCAGGCTAAGTAAAAAAGTCTATGAAGGTGACGGAAGGCTTTTACTCTGC
>CBDUWP010000141.1:0-2507 GCA_965370955.1 uncultured bacterium
TTTGCCGCATTTGTCGCAGCTGATAGTCACCTTGTCAACCCATGGGCGGTGAGGAGAGTTGCCCTCAAATTCGTCCCAGCCGCTAACACTTCTGGTTTTCAATTCTTCCTTACTGCCAACAATGTCAAACCAACCGCATTCGCATTCAAAAATCGGCAAAGCCAAGCCCCAAAAACGCTTCTTACTAATCATCCAATCGCTCATGTTGTCGAGCCAATTCTGCTCCTGATCGCGACCCCAGCTTGGAATCCAACGTACCTTATCGACGACCTTTTTTATCTCGTCACGCCACGACATGCCAATATACCACTCGTCAACAGTACGAAACAATAGCGGAGTCTTGCAACGCCAACAATGAGGATAATCGTGAGAAAAACGCTCCTTCTTATAATAAAAGCCGCGATCTTTTAGCTGGGCCAAAACCTCTGCTTCAACCTCGCCGGCATTTTTGCCAGACAAAAAGCCATAGCCAGAAAAATAATCGCCGTGCTCATCTATCGGCATAACAATCGGTAAATCTAGCTCCTTGCCAAGATCGAAATCCTCCTTGCCGCAACCGGGGGCAATGTGAACAATCCCAACGCCATCGCTATCTGAAACCTCGTCCCAAGCAATAACGCGGTGATGATAATCTTTATCAGAAAAAGCGGTTTTCACCGAATCAAAATCGTCGAAGGGCCCTTGATATTCAAGGCCAATCAAATCTTGGCCGGTAACTGTTGCCTCTATCTTATAGGGCCCCTTTTCCTTCAAAACAGCAATCAAATTTTCCGCGATATAATAGCTGTTGCCGTTTTGAGTGGCTTTGACATATTTCAAATCAGGCTTGACAGCGCAGGCAACATTGGCTGCCAAAGTCCAAGGGGTCGTTGTCCAAACAAGCAAATATTCATTGTCGCGATCGACCAAAGGCATCTGAACGTAAACGGCTGTATGCTCGACGTTTTTATAGCCCTCTTTTTTCTCCTGCTCACTAATGGCGGTCTCGCAGCGAGGACACCAAGGCATTGCATCTAGGCCTTTGTAAATCAAATTGCGATCATGGCACTTTTTCAAAAATGACCAAATCGTGTAATTGTTCTCGTCACTCATCGTGTAATAGCTGTTGTCCCAGTCCATCCAATAGCCTAATCGCTTCGACTGCTCGGCCTGAATGGCGGAATATTTGTGGACACGAGCCTTGCAGCGATTGATGAAATCCTCAAGGCCAAATTTCTCAATGTCGGCTTTGGTCTCATAGTTCATCTCCTTCTCAACCTCTACCTCAACCCATAGGCCTTGACAGTCAAAGCCGTTTTGATAACGCAACTCGCGGCCAAGCATGGCATTGTATCGCTGGAAAACGTCCTTCAATGTGCGGCCCCAAGCATGATGAACACCCATCGGATTGTTGGCTGTAATTGGCCCGTCAAGAAATGACCAAGTCGGCTTGCCGGCGTTTTTCTCTCGTAATCTGTCGAAAGCTTTGTTGTCACGCCACTGGTCGAGTATGTCGTGCTCAAGTTTTATGTGATCGCATCGAGATTTAACTTTTTCGAACATCTATCGGTTGCTCCTAATTCCAGAATGTTTTAATGTAAGGTTGACATATTTTAATGTAAAATCGACATACTGTAATGTAATGCCGAGCCGACATGATAAAGTTTTTTACGACCAATGTCAACAAAAGGGCAGAACTAGACTATGTAAGTGGCGAACTTATCAGATAACCGACGAGTAATCGCGCCAGGGCGGCCGCCGGAAATAATATGGTCGTCAAAAGAAATGACGCCGACAATGTCTTTGGTCGTGGCGGCTGTGAATAATTCGTCACAAGATATCGCCTCAGATGGAGTTATGGATTTCTCGATAATTTGGATATCCAACTCTTTGGCGGCTTTTAAAGTGTAGACGCGAGTGACTGACGGCAAAATGTTAGAGCCAAGCGGTGATGTGTAAAGCTGATTATCCTTTATAGCGTAAAATGTCGAGGCTGAACCCTCTGTTATCAAGCCTTGTTCATTGACCAAAATTGCCTCGTCACAACCCTTCTCAAAAGCATATTGATGGGCCATGACGTTAGGGAGCAAGTTCAAGGATTTGAT
The DNA here is from genome assembly GCA_965370955.1 of uncultured bacterium. Classification (GTDB taxonomy): domain Bacteria; phylum Planctomycetota; class Phycisphaerae; order Sedimentisphaerales; family Anaerobacaceae; genus CBDUWP01. Next base: position 2,085 of record CBDUWP010000141.1, read on the forward strand.
GTGGCATAATTTCCATCTGTAATCGGGGCAAGTGCAAACGCGATAGCCAACAGCTTTGACTGGGGCTGAATCGGGGGCTGGGTCAATGGTTAAAAAGAAATTCGGCTCTAAATCAATAGGCCAAGTGTGACCGCGACGGCAACTGCCACGAGTGACATGGAAATATATCTTGGCATCGGACATTTTAGCTTGATCGAAAGTTTGCTCTATCCGCTGACGAATTATGGCTATATCGAACTTAATACCAACGGCTTTCAAACTGTCGCTGAAACGAGCTAAATGCTCCTCCAATGCGAAAAGCTTGCCGTTATAGCTGCGGAGAACGTCATAAACGCCATCGCCAAAATAAAAACCGCGATCAAGATGGGCACTGTCAAGAGCGTCAATAGGGATTATCTTATCGTTTATCATCGCCAGCTGCAT
>CBDUWP010000142.1:0-2405 GCA_965370955.1 uncultured bacterium
TAGCTGTGTTTACACTGTCGTAATTTGTGCCTAAATAAACGTCATGCGAATCAGCATAGCTGCCGCTTGTCCATGTTAAGTTTGGATCAGTTGTGACATAATCAAAACCACTTGGCTGCTCGTCGTAGGCTTGGCAATTGTCTGCTGTGAAATTCCAGACATAACCCTTTATTGTAGAAGATCCAACTTCATCGATTCGCCAGTAATATGTTACTGCCACTTGGAATCCGCCTGAGTGGCTATAGTCGTTATCGTTTGTATTTCCGGCAAATTCGCTGCTGGCATGTGTGGCATTATTAACTGTTGTGTAATCTGTCCCGATATAAACATCGTGACTCGAAGCACCTTCGCCGCTCGACCATGTGAGTGTTTGGTTCAATAACACTTTTGGCGTATTTGTAAGCGGATCCGGATCCCATGCTTTATCCGCTGGGATTGTCGTTGCCGTTAAGATGGTATAGCCGGGGCCATTCGCATCATAATCAAGATTACTCATTGAACGTAAATTTGTTCCGCCTGGCACTTGTCCTTCAGCCACCCCATAAAATAGAACATGATCATCATCAATATAATCCTGCAGTATTTGCAGTCTGTTTCCCCTAATTCTAAACAGTCCACCGGCCATATTCAATTTCCCTGAATATCCACTCTTATTGCAGAGATCAAATGTCCCCTCAACATCCAAAGTTCCTCCGCTAATATTGATTCGTCCACTAGTGCCGGTTGCGCCACTTTCCCGCGGGCAATATATCGCGCCAGATGAAGCAAATTTTCCACCAGTAACGTTCAATATCCCCGTACCTCCCCAACTGGCGATATCCGTATTACCAACAATCTCAAGCAAACCTCCATCGACATGAATAGTCCCTGAGCTATTGTATCCAAACGCCATATAAATTCTGCTGGTTGAAAATTCAGCACCGGTTGTCACCCAAAAATCACGATGATCGCACGGATCATCATTTCCGCCTCTTTCAGCAGTGCAAGCCCCAACGCGTAACATCTTCACTTTGACCGTTGAATTACATGTCGGATCAACACGATTGCCTGTCAGCAATGTCGAAGGATAACTAAAATGCGGATGCGCAAGCCCTATCCTTGCCTCTGAACTACTTGTCGGAATCTGATTTGTTACCCCATCAGATGGCCTAAGCCAATTCCCTGTCGTATTCCACAAGTGATTGCTGCTCGCTGAATCACTCCAAATATATTGATTAGATTGATACTCATTCGGCGCAGCTGTCGCGATTGATAAAAGGGATAAAACAACAAATAATGAAATGAAAATAATCTTTGACATAGCAAGACTCCTGTTCAAATGATAAACCCATGCATATAAATCTTCTTCAAAAAGATCGTCCATATTGTACCATTTACCCATCTTAATTCCAAGTTTCTCTACAGACATCGCCTTTATAGGCTTAAAAACAGCTTTGTTGTCGCAAAATGACCTAAGACAGAAAACATAGAATCATTTAAGTAAAGATATGAATAGTAAAAAAGTAGAGGACGAAAATAGAGGTATATTGCACAAACAAAAACCAACAACAGTTTTGACTAAAAGTTGAAGAGTTTAGGTCTATAATTTCAATGTATACTCGGCAAAAATTCTTCTTTTGGTTACAGGCACAAACGTCACCACTAATATGCATTCCTGCGATGGCATTTCTACATCCAGATTAAATTTATAAGCTCTTAAAAATTCCTGCCAATATTTTTTATTTGTCCCCGGACTCGCCAGATCAAAATCAGGCCACATAGCAAGCTTTTTTCCTTTTGGTTCAACTGACATTTTTTTCTTTTCGTACAGCTCAAAACGCAACAATCCCTGCGCCTTCATTTTGTCCCCAAACACATCGATCAAACAAATATATATATTGATTTTGCATTTGGCATCATCAGTGACATCGCTAAATCCCGTCAGTGGCAAAACATCGATAGATGCCGGTACAACAAAAGCTGCTTTAGTGAGAACCTCCCCCGTTTGCATGTTTTTAATAGCTGATACCTGCTGCTGTTGCTGACAGCCAACAAAAAAAATAGCGAACAATAGTAACAAAACAAATTTTATCATTTTACAAATCATCGTCCAAGATATGCCCAAATCTATTTTTTTTAGTTCTAAGATAATCGATATTGTGTTTAGAAGGCTTAGCTATCAGCGGGATTTGTTTGTCAATTTTGATTCCATAGACCTCTAATCTGCTGACTTTTTTAGGATTGTTTGTCAAAATCCTAACATTGTACAACCCCAAATCTCTACAAATCTGCGCACCAATCCCATAATCTCTTTTGTCTGCAGCATGGCCTAATTCAAGATTGGCATCGACCGTGTCATATCCCTGCTCCTGCAATTTATAGGCCTTCAATTTTTCCGCCAACCCAATCCCTCTGCCCTCTTGCCT
>CBDUWP010000143.1:0-2369 GCA_965370955.1 uncultured bacterium
GGAATTATCGCACTCCAAAAAATACGATGCAATATGGTCGATACAGCATCGCAAGTTAATGAAAATATCCAATATCAGGCTTCACAAATTAACTATGTGGTTAATCTAAGAGAAGTAGTGGATGCCATTAATACCTCGAAAAAAATGAATGATATTGCTGGAGCTGAGAAAAAAAATCTTAGCCTCAGCAATGTCAACATAACAAATTGTAAAGGAAAAAAATTAGAATTGAGCAGTACCGTTGGAGAATTTCTCGTTCTAAAAAAAGAACAATTGCAAGCAATTGAAAAACTTGCAAAATTAAAGAAAAAAGCATCAGGGAAGTTAGAGCAAGTTGGAACCAATGCGGCGACAATTGTTGATGATATCAGTTTTGATGTGACCATCGCTATAGAGGATTCGTTAGCTAAGGCTAAAAATGATGCGGTGGAGGGGGGAGAAAGGCTGAACAAAGAATTTGATAATATTTGTTTAGTCGGTGATAAGGCTCTAACGCAAACCAAAAAAATACTTGGCATACGATCAGCAGCTTTTGAGCTTAATGTTATTATTAAGGAAGCTATCTTGACGAGGGACGAGGCTGTTGTTGACTATGCACAAAAAAAGGTCGATACGGTTGTAAATAATGTTGAAAAGGAGTTGAAAACTTTCGACGAAAGCGAAAATACCACAGCTATCGATAAATCACTGAGAGAAATAAAAATTCTGGTGCCAGAACTGCTGACCATGAAAAAACATATATTGGCTTTGGCGGCAGAGGATGAAACTTGTGATGACCAAAACTGCGAAGAAAAATTGGACGAATGTACGAAAAAACTTGATGTGTCGCTAGGCTTGATACGTAAGCAAGTGTCGCAAATGTCTGATGATATCAGCTTTGAAACGCTGCTGGCTACAGAGGATACTAACGAAAAAGCAAAAAACAAATCTAAAGAAAATATTAAAAATATCGTAAAGGTGTTTGAACAATTATCATCAGTGACAAATGAAGCGATAGAACAAATCAAAGCGGCACTGTCAATTCAAGCTTATGGACATGCACTTGGTGCCTATATAAAAGATGTGGAGCTGGCATCCGATGTGGCGGCGGTCGACTATCTGGGCGAAGTGATGAAGACACTTTATGACAATATCGATCAAGAACTTAAATCACTGCCGAAAAATGAGGGCACTGGACATATTGTGGTCTTGATGGGCGATATGAGAGAAATGACGCCAAAATTGATCAACGCGCAAAAGAAAATGCTGATAGCAGGGCAAAACTTTGTTGTAAAAGCGGCTAAACTGCAAGCTGATATGAAAGAGGTTAATCTGGCTATGTTGGCTAGCTCAAATAAACTCAATGATGAGGTTAACACAAAATTGTCGAAAAGCTCAACGCTTATCAACTGGTGGACCGCTGTGCTTATGGCAGTGTCTGCAGGAGCATTTATCATCGCAACCATAATTGGAATTTTCCTGTCGAGATCTATCGTAAACAGAATTAAAGCTATCGTGCAAAGAGTTAGAGATATTGCCGAAGGACAAGGAGATCTCACAAAAAGAGTCAACGTCGATAGCGAAGACGAACTAGGTTCGCTGGCGGCATGGTTTAATGTGTTTATCGAAAAATTACAGAAAATTATTACAGATATAACATCAAATGCGGGAATGGTCGGAGAATCAGCGACAGAGCTTGAGGGCATATCCAATCAAATGTCAAACAGCGCCGAACAAACCTCCCAAAAAACCGAAGGACTAACGACGACAGCTAACAAAATGAGCAACAATATGAATTCAGTCGCATCTGTAATGGAAGAAGCTTCCACAAATTTGAATCTGGTCGCTACCTCAGTGGAACAGATAACAGAATCCATCGGAGAGATTGCTCTAAATACAGAAAAAGCAACAAATGTTACATCGCAAGCTGTGAAAAATGCACAGCGATCATCAGAAAAAGTGAGCGAACTAGGAATCGCAGCAAAAGAAATCGGAAAAGTTACAGAAACTATTGCTGATATCTCTGAACAAACAAACTTACTTGCATTGAACGCAACGATCGAAGCGGCAAGAGCAGGGGATGCGGGAAAAGGGTTTGCTGTAGTAGCTAGCGAAATAAAAGAACTCGCAAATCAAACAGCTAACGCAACCGAACAAATACAAAAACAAATCAACGGAATACAAGGATCAACCGCAGAAACTGTAGGCGAAATCGAAAATATCACAAAAGTTATCGGAGAAATTAACGATATCGTCGTGACTATCGCAAGCGCTATCGAAGAACAATCTACCACTACAAAAGTGATCGCAGATAATGCAAACCAAGTCTCCAGAAGCATCGTGGATGTAAACCAAAATATAGCGGAAACTGTCGGGTTTGCAGGCCAAAC
>CBDUWP010000144.1:0-2366 GCA_965370955.1 uncultured bacterium
AGATGCAATTTCCGTAATGGTGCCGGTCATTTGATCTGCGGCGTTAGCCACTAAACTTACATTGGTTGAAGCCTGTTCCATTGCAGCTGCGACAGAGGTCATATTGTCACTCATATCATGGGCGGCAGTTGCAACCATATTACTTTTGCTCAATGTTTGGTCAGCATTTTCATGCAGCTTATCCGAAGCAGTCTCCATATCTGTTGATGAGCTGTTGACAGTTTCTGCGTTTTGCTTTACCTCAGTAATGATGCCCTGAAGATTTACGAGCATTTTGTCAATTGCTTGTCCGAGCTTTCCGATTTCGTCATGGCTTGTCATGTCCATTCGTTTGGTGAGATCGCCGTTACCCTCTGCAAGACTGCTTGCAACATCAATAGCTTTGTCGAGCGGCTTGAGCATTTTCTTGGTAAAGATAAATAGAGCCAGTCCGCCAATCACAAGAATGGATATGACTAAGGTATATTTGGTTATTGTGAGTTTTTGCATCATGGCGTGTCCGCTTTGGAAATCTGAAATAACCAATAATTTCCCGATTTTTTTATCAATATGGTTTTTGATCTCTAAAACAGTTGCCTTATACCATTTGTTGCTATGGAATGACTGTCCATTTTTGAGATTATTTGTTTTAGCTTTATTGTCGACGAAGTATGCAGTTAAATCTTTATCGGTACAGGCAGTCAATTGGCCCTTATTATTTTCCGCAGCGACATCGTTTTGAACGGTTCTTGACAATTCGCCGATTAAGCCGCCTATCTGGCAGCCACTTAGGGCATAGCCTGTAATCTCGTCATCGTCGTTGATGATAGGTGTTGCAAAGCAGGAGCAGATGTTATCATCCAATGCCAAAAAGGATGATTTGTATTCCCATGACTCATCGGTTTTTTTCAATAGCTGTTTAACCGCTTCAGTTTGCAGAGCTTGCTTGGATAATCCTTTGACTTTTTTGTTTGCATGGAAAAATATGACATTTAGATTTTTGTCAAATATCGCCAGCATATCGATTTTAGCCGACGTTTCGAGGCCGGTAAAATAGCCAGCCAGAATCCCCTTGTCAATTTTGCCACTATCTAAAGCGCTGTATAAGAAATCACTTTCGACAAAACTTCTTTGCTTAATACCGACATCGAGTTGGCGATTCTGTAATATCTTTTGGAAAACATTAGAATTGGTTACAGCCGCAGCTATGTCGCGAGTTTCGTTATTACGTTTGGTTATCGATGAATTTATGACAGATGATATTGTCACGCAAACTACAACAAAAATCATTGCCATAACAACTATTTTGGCTTTTAGAGATAGATTTAGAATTTTTGTAAACATCAATAACTCCTATTCTTATTTTGTTTTTTTGCAAAAGCTTTGCTCATTTTTCGCTTTTGCCTAAATAATAGCGAATCTGGGTGACATTAATCGTTCAGTACATCGCCTTTTAGATATTTGCTCATGCGTCTTTTGAGTTTCTTGTCATTAACGATATAGTTGTAAGTATCTGGATATCCGTCTCTGAACCAAACCATTTTTGCGGCTGGATAGTTCCATGTACTCACAGCGTGCAGGGCGGCATTATAACTTCTATGACATTTAGGGCCCTGACAGAAAAACAACACTGTTACCTTTGAAGCATCAGTGTTTACTTTGGCAACGGCGTTTTTGAGTGTTTCGGCTGTCAAAATTTGTGTTTCGGTTTTAGGCGCAACAGTTTCATTTTTGTTATAGCATAACAAAACAGCTGGTGCGATTGTTCCTGTTTTGAAAAAAGACTCTGGTCGTGTATCGATCCACAGCAAGTTTTCTGTTTTATTTTTGATAGCACTGACTGCTTCTTCGGCATCCCAAATTGCTATACCATTTGGCAGTTGCTTTACGGATTTATCGAGAAATTCAGCAGGCACTTTTCCTTTATCCACTTCGGTGAAATCAGCTGCGCCGGCTGCATAAAGCAATGACACTATGCCAATAACAATTATAACTACTAAGCTTTTGTTCCAATTTTTCATGATTTCATTTTCCTAAATAACGTTTCAGTTAGTAAAATACATTTCATTTAATAATAGATATTATTTCTGTCAGTTTTGTTGTTGGTGTATTTCGACTTAGAATAACCGAAGGATTAACAAGAATTCCCTATTGTTTCTAGGTGTTTATGGCGTAACTCTTTGTAGTAGACTGGTTTATGTGGTTAAAACAGGCAATTTGAGGCCTGTTTTTTTATTTGAATTTGTGAATAAAGAACAGTTAAGGTCTGATAAAAAAAAAGATCGATATTGTAGACTATACTAAATTGACAAGTTTAGAATTACGTTGAAATATTAAATTGACCTTTTTATGGGAAATTGGTACATAGCCTACGGGCAATTTTTAAT
>CBDUWP010000145.1:0-2325 GCA_965370955.1 uncultured bacterium
GAGCCGCCGAAAAGAGCAAGTCTCTGGAGAAAGCTCGTCAAGAGGCCAAAGAGGAAAAACTTTTAGCTAAGGCCGCTTATGCCGTCAAGATAGCCGATCAACAAAAGCAGCAGATGATCATAAATGCTCAAGCCAAGGCTGAGCAGATCAAGGTGACAGCCGCCGCTCAGGCTAAAGCCTATGAGCTTATCGCTGGTGTAATTGGTTCAGACAATGCCGCATTGATAGAGATAATGAAGATTGTCCAAGCCGGTAAGATCAAGATAACTCCAGAGGTAATGACAGGTTCAGGCGGATCTAGTGACGCATTGATGGGCACTATTTTGCGTGACATGCTCAAAAAAGCCAAGTAAAATTTTGATATATTTTCACATTTTGATAATATATCAAATTCTCGTTTAGCCCCGCCATCACTATGGCGGGGTTTTTCTTGTTCGTTTTTTAATCTCTTCGTCCGGTGGTCAAAGCCTGTCGAAATGTGTCGAAGCCCTATGGCTTATTGCTTTTGTTTGTCATTGCGAAGGAGGCTGTAGGCCGACTGCGGCAATCTCTCGTCAAGGAACCGAACCAACCTAAAATTCCCCTCGCATCTCCGCCGCTTTGTCAGCCGCAACCAAAATTATCCATCAACGTCTACACCCCGCCCCGCCAACGTCCGATATTATCACCAACTAGCATCTTTTGTCTTTGATTAGTCAAAAAAGATAAAAATATTCAGATTTTGTCAATCTCGACCACAAACATTCGTATGAACTGTTAGCCTTTCGACCACGCCGGCAGAGACCAAGTTGCCTGATAGTTTGAATAGTTATAGAATGGATTTCGTTTTGGCTTATATAGCTTTCCTTTTTTGGGATTATCGCTTTGCGTATGCATATCTAGTTTCATGTCATTTTTCCTTTACCATTTATAAGTTCTGTCATTTTTTTTCAGCCGTTTTTTTTACTTTTGTTTTGCTGCCAGTTGTCCGCAAGCCGCCTGAATATCATTTCCTTGTTTTTGCCGCAGTGACACGGTAAGCCCTGCCTTTTTTAATATACCAGCAAACCGTTTCATTTTTTTAAGTCCACAGGGCTGAAAGTTGTCGGCTTTATGACTATTATATTCGATAAGATTTATGTTACAGTTGAAGCCTTTCAATTTTTTCGCCATTTTTTCAGCCATTATTTCGCTATCATTCACACCATTGATGAGTACATATTCAAATGTCACTCTTTGCCCTGTGACCTTTTGATAAGTCACAATTGATGCGAATAACTTTGGAAGTGGGAATTGTTTATTGATTGGCATAATTTTCGTTCTCGTATTGTTATCGATAGCGTTCAGAGATATCGCCAGTCGCGGCCTGATTTTTTCATAAGCCAGATCCATAATTCTATTTGATATCCCGCAGGTGCTGACGGTGATTTTTCTTATAGCGAAATTTTGTCCTTTTTCATGATTTAGTATTTCGACAGACGCGATAACATTGTCGTAGTTCGCCAGCGGCTCGCCCATCCCCATAAACACAATGTTTGTAATCTTTTGTCCGTCTCTTTTTATTGCATAGACTTGTTCGACAATTTCTGCAACAGTTAGATCGCGTATAAATCCCATTTTTGCCGTCGCGCAAAATTTACAGTTCATCGCGCAACCAGCTTGCGTTGAGATGCAGACTGTTTTTCGCTCATCATCGAACAGCATCACAGCCTCGATAAGATTTTTATCATTTAGCTCAAAGAGATATTTCGTTGTATTATCTTCTGCGATTTTTTTCAATTTCAGCTTTAGCTTAGAAATAAAATAGCCGTCACCGCTTAAATCATTTCTTATCTTTAGCGACAGCGTAGTCATTTGACCAATATCACAAAAATCTTTAGCATGTATAAAGTCAAAGACATATCCAGCCATAAAATTTTTACCGCCGACTTTCTCCATCAGCAGTTGTAACTGCTCGATTGTTTTATTTTTCAGATCTTTTTCTGGTTTCATTCTCGCCATTTTACATAAAAACCCTTCTATTCCCAAATAAATTTCATTTTCGAGTTTATTCCTTGCCCTTGCCAATCTTTCGATAAAATGCTACTGTATTTTATCGTTTTCGATTGATTACTTTCATTTTGTGAAGGATTTATATCTGATGAAACCAGAGCTTTTGGCTCCTGCTGGCAATATGGACAAGTTAAAATTCGCTGTTGCCTATGGCGCTGACGCCGTATATTTTGGCTGCGAGTTCGGTTCACTGCGTAATTTCGCCGGCAATTTCGATTTCGACGAAGCTGATCAAGCCATAGACTATCTTCATGCTCGCGACAAGAAAGCCTATGTCACTCTCAACATTTATCC
>CBDUWP010000146.1:0-2271 GCA_965370955.1 uncultured bacterium
GCGATTCGAGGTGCGAAAATAGGGTTCGTATTTCAATCCTATAATCTGATTGCTCAGCATAGCGTGATCGAGAATATTGAAGTGCCTATGTATTATCAGGGGATTAGCGAAAAGAAAAGCATAAAACGTGCCACCTATCTTGCTAATATGGTTGGTCTTGGCGATAGATTAAAACATAAGCCAACCGAACTTAGCGGTGGCCAGCAGCAGAGGGTCGCAATCGCAAGGGCATTAGCAAATGATCCTTTAATCATCTTAGCTGATGAGCCAACCGGCAACTTGGACTCTAAAAGTGGTAAGGAAATTTTAGGGATTTTAGACGACCTGCACAGCCAAGGCAAAACCATTATTGTTGTCACCCACGATGATGTGATCGGTAAGAGGGCTCAAAGAACGATACATTTGTTAGATGGCAAAATTGATCGACAAGATTATAATCATTGATATATTTTTTTATGGTGCATAAAAATCATGCGTTGGTTTAGTCTAAAAAAAATCTTAAAGCTTGGTATTAAAAGCCTATGGATGCATCGAATGCGATCCGTATTGACGATGCTGGGCATTGTTTTCGGCGTTTGCTCGGTGATTGCTATGATTGCGATTGGCCAAGGGGCAAGCGTTGAAGCTCAGCGGGCGATTGAGAGGCTCGGCAGTACGAATTTGATTATTGAAACTGTAAAGCCTACGGAAACGACCTTAGGTTCCAGCGATTCAATAGTAAAATCTTACGGTTTGACATATGCCGACGCTGAATCGATGCGTAATGTTATTAAAAATCTCAAAGTCATTGTTCCTTTTCGGGATATTGACCAGCAGAAGGCGACTTTTCAGAAAAGAAAATGTTCTGTCGAGATCAAAGCCACTGTGCCGTGGTATACTGAAACCTCTGCTCTGAAAATTTTGAAGGGCCGGTTTTTATTAAGTAATGATCTGAAAAATAGTCAAAGTGTTTGTGTTATTGATAGGCAAGTCGCTCGCCAGCTTTTTACCTTTGAAGATCCAATTGGTAAATATCTCAAAGTTAAAAATTGTTTCTATAAAGTTGTCGGCATTTGCACAAATCATCAGCCGTATAATTCATCAAATTCAAATGGTGACATTGCAACGTCTGAAGGTGTTGGTATTGGTGACATTTATATACCTTTAACTACTGCCAAGCTGCGATTTAGCGAATACAAGTATACCTATTCAGGCGGAACCGATAGCGCTGAAAAGGTTGAGCTTAACAAAATTATTGTTAAGGTTGATGGTATTGATAATGTTTTGCCTATCTATAATGTTGTCAAGGCGACTTTGGCGAGGCTGCATGAAAAAGATGATTACAAAATTATTGTGCCGCTGGAATTGTTGCGTGAGGCCAAAAGAAGTAAGCGGATTTATAGTTTTGTGCTTGGCTCGATAGCTGCTATTTCGCTGCTGGTTGGCGGTATTGGAATCATGAACATTATGCTGGCAACTGTTAGCGAACGTACTAGGGAAATTGGCATTCGCCGCGCGCTTGGGGCAAAAAAAATAGATATTGTTATTCAGTTTTTGACTGAAACATTACTCTTGACCTTAACTGGCGGAGTTATTGGGGTGGTGATTGGCGTGATCATACCGGTAATGGTCAATAGATTCAGCGATATGCCGACAGTTATAACGCTTGGCTCATTAGTTTTGTCGTTTGGGATTAGCGGGGCAGTTGGATTGGGGTTCGGCATATATCCAGCCTATCGGGCATCTAATACCGATCCGATCGAATCGCTTAGGCATGAATAAAAACGGCTTTTTAGTAAATTTAACGTAGGTCGCAATTCTTTTTCCTGTAGCAACAAACCATATCTTTTTGTATAATCGCAAGCCAGCACAAAAGAAATATTATTTTGATGGAAGTTTGAAGCAAATGGAAATAGTTCGATTGCCAAAGTTGGGCAAAACTATCGAGCAGGCGATAGTGACAAAGATTTATGTGTCAATGGACGAGTCGATTAAAGAAGGCGACAAGCTTTTTGAGATTGAAATCGATAAAGCCTCGATGGATATATTGTCACCGGCAGCAGGGGCCGTAAAAAACATATTCGTTGAAACAGAGCAGATGATAAAAACAGCTAGTCCAATGGCGATAGTTGCCGGTAAAGATGATGCCGTCGATGAGAAATTGATAGAGACATTAAAGGCGGAAATCGAGATTGTTAAGCAATCTGAGTTTGCAGGTTTAGAAGTTTCTATTCCAAAACTAATAGGTCAAGCGGATGTTGATATGTTAGTTGATGATTTGCAGCTTGGCTC
>CBDUWP010000147.1:0-2244 GCA_965370955.1 uncultured bacterium
AGAGCAAAAAGTTCATCCTTGAGATGATCGAGACAGGCGTAAAAGAAGGTGCTACTTTGGCTTTGGACGGCAGGGGTATTAAGATAGATGGTTGCGAAAAGGGTCACTTCATCGGTGCGACAGTTTTCACTGACGTCAAGCCCGGCATGGAAATTCACAGTACAGAAATTTTCGGCCCTGTTGTCGTGATATTAAAGGCTGCTACACTTGACGAAGCGATCAAGATAGTCAATGATCATCAGTATGGCAACGGCGCTTCGATTTATACACAAAATGGCTATTGGGCTCGGCGGTTTAAGCTCGAAGCCGAAGCCGGCATGATTGGCATCAATATTGGTATTCCAGCTCCTGTTTCTTACCTGCCGTTTGGCGGTTATAAGCAATCGCAATTTGCTGACATCAAGGCTCAGGGCAAAGCCATTGTAAAATTCTTCACAGAGGATAAAATCGTTACAGAACGCTATTGGCCGGAAGAAGGCTAAGAACAAGAAAGACGAAAAAGATGGCTGTATATACGGAAAAATTGGCGATTGATTCACAGGCTGAGACGCAGATTGTAGACATCAGCGATCAGGTTAACGCTTCGATTGCTCGGTCAAAGATGACCAATGGCATTGTTTCGGTACATGCCTATCGATCGACCTGTTCGATTGCGACTGTCGAGTATGAGCCGGGACTGATAAAAGATTTGCACGAGTTGTTTGAGAAATTTGTGCCGAGAGATCACTATTATCATCACGAGGACACTTGGCATGACGGCAATGGCTTTTCGCATGTTCGCTCATCGATATTCAAAACCAGCCAATCGTTTAATCTGATTGACGGCAGTTTATATGTTTACCCTTGGCAGCAGATATTGCTACTAGATTTTGCTCCTCAGGGTGATAAAAAAGAGATTTCAATTGTAATAGTTGGAGAATAATTCAAGTGACAACTGAAACAGTAGATTTGAAGCAGATGTGCAAATACATTCGCAAATCGATCATCAACATGATCACTGACGCTCAATGCGGCCATACAGGCGGGTCATTAAGCGAGGTCGAGATCTTGGTTGCGTTATATTTCAAGCATATGAATATTGACGTAGCTAATCCATCGATGATTGACAGGGATCGTTTTGTTTTGAGTAAGGGTCATTCGACTCCGGGTTATTATTGTGTGTTGGCCAAGCGCGGCTATTTTGCGGAAGAAGAGCTCAAGGGTTTTGACAAGCTCGATTCGATTTTACAGGGCCATCCGAGTATGACTACTACGCCCGGCGTTGACATGTCGACTGGCTCACTCGGTCAGGGCTTGAGTATTGGCATTGGCATGGCCTTAGGCGGCAAGCAGAAAGGCCTCGATTACAAGGTTTATGTTGTGGTCGGTGATGGCGAAATGCAGGAAGGCCAAAACTGGGAAGCGATTATGTATGCCGGTGCTAATAAGGTCAAAAACCTGATCGGCATTATTGATTACAATAAGGTTCAGTTGACAGGTACAAATGATGAGATTTTGTCACTTGCTCCGCTGGACGAAAAGATGAAAGCTTTTCACTGGCAGGTAGTCAACTGCAAAGATGGCAATGACATTGACCAGATGGATGCCGCTATCGCAAAGGCTAAAAAGCTCAGCGAGCAGGGCCCCGTTATGATAATTGCCCACACTATTAAAGGCAAGGGTGTTTCTTTTGCCGAAGGGAAATATCAATGGCACGGCAAGGCTCCTAACGAGCAAGAGCGGAAGCAGGCTTTGGAAGAAATCGAAAATGCCGGTTAAGCTTCGGCGATTATAAATTTTCGGCGATTGTCAATATGGCGATTATGAATATATAGTTATGAACAGATAAATTAAATGGGTGAATTGTTATGAATATTGGTGATATGATTGCTCCAAGAATGGCTTTTGGTAATGCCTTAGTTGAATTGGGCGGGATTAGTCCAGAGACGGTGGTTTTTGATTCGGATGTTGGCAGAAGTACGCAGAGCAGCTTGTTCGGCGATAAATATCCAGACAGATTTTTCCAGATGGGTATCGCAGAAGCCAACATGGTCGGTGCAGCAGCAGGCATGAGTACCTTAGGTTACAAACCTTGGGTTTCGACCTTTGCAGTATTTTTGGCTAAGCGTGCTGTTGACCAGATCCGCGTTTCGATTGCCTATCCTCGTCTTAATGTGAAGTTGAACGGAGCCTATGGCGGGATCCCAACAGGTAAAGCCGGCGCGACCCATCAAGCCATTCAGGATATTGCTGTGATGCGGGCGA
>CBDUWP010000148.1:0-2195 GCA_965370955.1 uncultured bacterium
ATAGCTATAGCTGGCAGGTTGTTTGTTCGTAAAAAAACAATTGCTGTGATCGCCGCTGCCGGCGGAATTGTCATGATCTGTATGCTGATTTCCATAATTATCGAAAAATATGTCGATGCCAATACGGTTTGCGGAGTTATTGTGGCAAAGCAAGTGACAGCAAGGCAAGGGGACGGACAAAATTATCCAGAAAGTTTTGATGAACCGCTACATGGCGGAGTCGAATTTAAACTGATAGAAAAAAGGCCGAAATGGCTCTTTATTGAATTGGCAAATCAATGTAAATGCTGGATCCCTGATAATACGGCTGAATTTATCTAAGACTGTCCGCTAATCTAAAAACACATCACAAGCAAGCGTGTTCTCATCCCGTTAAACGATAAATGTAAAAAAAACGGAGAGAGCGGGATTCGAACCCGCGGTACGGGTTTATACCCATACGACGGTTTAGCAAACCGTTACCTTCAGCCACTCGGTCATCTCTCCGTATTATCAATCTATCTACCCAAGAGCGGGATTCACTACGTGGCAACGCTACGCTTTTGTCGCACCCGCGTACAGCATTTTCATGCTGACCATACGACAGTTCAAGAAACCGTTACCTGAGCCACTTGGATCTATATCCATACTAGCTCTGCAATGTATCATCTAATTAGAAATATTTCAAGAGATTAAGTCAAAAAAAAACGAGGTTCATAATAAAATAATCTACTAGATGGATTTTGACTGCATCGCTCGCTGCATACGGACAATGTCCCTCTTGACAATGGCGGAAATTATTCGGCTACTCTCTGATTGATAACCTTGATCATGCGAAATGGGTCGGCCTAACGAACAAGATTCCTCAACAGAAGGCCGCAATGGTTCAACCTGGGTTTCTTTTCTCTTAGCAGGGGACTTACGATCAACAGAAGAACGCTTGCGAATGCCAGACAAAAATTGTTTACCAAGATCAAACTTAGGTATCACTATAGCCTCATCGCTGGACGATGAAGCTGTCGATGGAATAATATCTTCTATCCGCAAAGGAACAGGCTTATTGGGATTTTTAGTTTTTTTCGGTTTCATCGCAATATTATAAATAACTAAATTGTTAATAGGCACTTACCTATCTTAACTGTTTTGCGACCCGAAATCAATCATAATCCGTATTTGAATGATTAGCTATCAGATTTTAGAGTTCAGAAATCAATTTCGCTAAGACCAACGCAGGCTGTTGCGCCGCAGTCGATGAGTCTTTGTGTTGTTTGGTGGCCGCCAGGAATCAAAACGCAATTGGTACCTATCTGGCAGGCTACATCGTAGTCGTGGGTGGTGTCGCCTATCAATAAAACATCGCTTGGGTTGATGTTTAGTTTTGCCATGAGTTTTTTGCCGAGGTTGATTTTGCTGTGGGCGCAATAATCGCCCAAACCTGCGACGTGAGAAAAGTACTGCAACAGATTTAATTGCTCAAGTGCCTTTTCCAGTCCATCCTGATTAGCGGCTGACAGGACTGATTGTTGTTTGCCCAGGGCTTTGATTTTTTTCATTGAATCAATAATGCCGGGATGCAGTTTGCATTTGTGCATTGATGCAGTATAGGCGGATATATATTCGTCGGCGACTATATCAAAACTTTCAGTTTCAAAATCAAACCCTATTTTGCGGTAGTAGTCTATTACTGGAAAATCGAAAAGCTGTTGATAGTCGTCAAGTGTTACTGGCGGAAGGCTGCGTTTTTTTAAAAGTCCGCCAAGAACTTCAACGCACAACCGAGCGTCATCAAGGATGGTTCCGTTAAAATCCCATAATATGTGTTTGTATTTTGTTGCGTCAAAAGTCATAGATAGTGATTATGCTGTAATTGGGATTTAGTTCAACATCAATTTTTAAATATATTTGACAACTTTGTGGTGTTTTTTTCATTATCCATTGACGTGTGCGAGATTTTTTTCTGGCGGTCATGCAGCTTTGGGTTTTGATTTCCAATATTTAGCCCACTGATTACTATAATATATGCTGGCTAAGGCCATTACGGATTCAGCATTGTCTTTGGCCCACCTAACTATGGTGTGGTTTAGGCTGGGCCTAACGAATATTGAGCAAAAGCTGAGAAATCAAATTGAGAAATTATACCATTTATATCGCTAACTGTGACCGACTTAATGGCGGTGATGTCATCAGCCATCGGCCTATATTGGTTCAAATATGTC
>CBDUWP010000149.1:0-2103 GCA_965370955.1 uncultured bacterium
GAAAAGTTTGCTTCTATATAAATCGGCGATTCTTCCATCGATTATAGCTGACGTATCCATAACAAGCGGTCTTGCACCTTTTGTTTGTTTTGCGAATTCGACATAAGGAATAATAAATCTAACATCGTCTTTTGTTCTGATAACGATATTAATCACGATAAAGCAGATACTGATTCCCATCATCAGTTTAATCGCCTGAATAACGGTAGCATCTAAGCCCAGATAGGCATTTGAAGTATTGATCATATCAATAACTGGCGAGATAATCCAACTGATAAGTATTCCCACTATCAGTCCCAGAAACACTCCCGCCAGCGATGCCAGCGATTTTTTTGGCGTGAGTAGATCGATCATCATAGCGGATATAATCACTCCTACTCCGCTAAAAATTATGACATAGAAATTTGATCTTTCACTTGAAGCCACTTCCATTGAGCTTACGTAAGTAAACACAACAGCCATCACTACAACAACAAACAAAGCCCTAAAAAATAATAACAATTTCATGTACGAACCTCCTGCAATTATAAAAAATTTATGAATAATATATTGTATACGTTACCAAGTAATATAATAATATGCAACAAGGTTTATGTATCGACCACATCAGTCATTTAGCTAAAATCTTGAGCAAACATAGCACCTCAAATTCTATTTTTTAGATGCGTCAGCAATACACCCTGAATTTTGTGCAGTTCCACGAGATATTCCAGATATTCCTTTGCACTTTGATTGTCTTGACCCAATTTATGAACTGAGAATGCGTTTTGCTTTCGTGCATTTTTGGAGCTGTTTTTTCGTGCAGCTTTATCATTTTTTGTCATTTGAAAATTTCCTCTCATAAATTCCCGTTGACTAACCTTTTGGTTAGGTTAAAATATAATTTAGTTGATCATTGGTATTGTACCAACGATTTACGCAATTGCGAAATAGTTTTTTCGTGTTTACGAATAAAAAATGACAAAACTCGACAAATACAGCATAATCAAACGTATTAAACAGTTAAGAATTCAATATTCAGGCGATCGCGGCAGAAGCAAATTCGCTCAAGCTATTGACTTAACCCCTTCTACTTACAGTTATTATGAACACGACAGACTCGCCCCTATTGAAACTTTGCTAAAAATGTGCCGATTAACTGGCTGCGATCTTCAGTGGCTTTTGACTGGGCAAAAAAATCCTGATATAATTCACAAAAAAACCCATTTGTCAAAAATACCAGTTAATTTGTTAGCTAAGATGTCCAGTATTTTGTCTGAAGACGTTGGACTTGCGACAACAATTGACAATTTTTTGGAGCTTTTAATCAAAAAAAATCAGCTCAAGAGAGAATTAAATATAGAATCAGTCACTGATTTCACCCCTTTAGACAACAATAACAGCGATTTGCCAACAATTTCCTCTAATGACTTTACTAATTTGATACCGATTCTTGGCCGCACAGCCGCCGGCATTGTCCATTGCTGGCCGGACGAGCTTTTGCCTACTGGCGAAGAGGCTGTCACGGAGTTGTCAGATCTGATAAACGCCCATTTTTACGCGTCAGGCAACCTTCAACAGCCAAAATCCATAAAAAAAACCATTACAGCCGACACCGCCTCATCCTCATCTGATTGCAATAAGCAGGTCGAATTCATCCAGATAAACACCTCTACAGAGGCTCTTGGCACGGAATTCATTCGTCACGAGCAAATTAAGGAGTTATTTCCTGATTGTTTTGGCCTTCGCATCGATGGTGACAGCATGAGTCCGAAAATAGAAGATGGCGACATTGTTTTATTGAGTCCATCGGTCCCGGCAACCCAAGGCCAGATAGCGATAATAAAGATAAAAAAGCAGATTGGTGTCACGTGCAAATTGGTGCGTTACGAGGACAAATCAGCCCATTTAATTGCCATTAACGAAAAGTACCCCACCAAGACGATAAATCAGCAGAACATTTTATGGTCGTTGGGCGTCTTATACCATATAAGAATGTAGCCGAAGTAAAGAGGTAAAGGATTTGTAAAAAGATATGAATATAAAAAAATACGCGACCATAAGTGTGGTTTTATCGCTATTGGTTTGTTTAGTTTCGTACGGCAAGCCGATAGATAGCCAAAC
>CBDUWP010000150.1:0-2094 GCA_965370955.1 uncultured bacterium
TAATGTATATTGCCCTATAAAATTGGACATTTGATTGTTTATTGTTAACATAACTGTATGAAATGATTAATAATATTTGATATTTTTCTTGCTAATTACAATCTCAATTGCTTACATAAATTTCTAGTGTTCAAAATTGCTAAGTACAATTCTGTCAAAATTGAAGCGCTCTAAACTCACAAATTCTATCAAAACCCTGATGCCATAGGCAGTTTTAACTGATTTTCCTTTGCTTTCTTTTTTCTACGTGTACCGGCTATTTCCAAAAGTAGTGTTGCCATCGTTGTGAAAGTACTTTTGGCAACCAAACCCTGTTGACTTCTTACACGTACTTGTTCAAGTCCTTCACGCTTTTTCAACAGATTAAATGGACGCTCTCCATTTTTGCGAATGTCTAAAGCTTTTGATACCGCATCACTGCCGTATAGCAGACGTTGAAAGCAACCATTATCAAAGGGGATGTGCCGGAACTGAGGACAAATACCTGCACGAGGGCATTGTCCAGGATCGGCACCGCATTTGAATTCGTGACCTTGTTCTTCGATTCCGATGTATTGCATCGGAATCTCACACAGCTCATCTAACCTGACCTGTAAGGTTTCACGATCAACATTTTCGGGAAAAGTAACTTTTGAACTCGGCGGCCTTACCAGATAAACACCGCTTTCTTCAAACAAAACCCCATCATTGTCATGGTAAGCTTCATCAGCGCTAATCAGCTTTAATTCTAAACCGATCGCATTTCCCAGTCGCACCAGGGGCGCAAGAAAATGACTGTCATGATGATTGGCCGGGGCTAACAG
This sequence comes from uncultured bacterium, assembly GCA_965370955.1. Classification (GTDB taxonomy): domain Bacteria; phylum Planctomycetota; class Phycisphaerae; order Sedimentisphaerales; family Anaerobacaceae; genus CBDUWP01. The sequence goes on from CBDUWP010000150.1 coordinate 804, forward strand.
GGAAATTAACGGAATGCTATGGCCCGTCTGGGCATTGATGGCGGTCAACGTGTGAAGCCGGTAACCAACTACATAGATCGATTTGTCCCGTTTTTGTCGCCGGGTTCCACAGTCACAATCCACATCATCGTAAATACGTATCTTTTTCCCCTTAATGGTCAATGTCGCTAACAGCCGTTGACTGTCAACGGCCAATTCGGTCGAGTCCACACAATGCAAAACCGGACCATCCAAAAAACCGTATTGCCGAAGATGATAGATAATATATACTGTCAAATTAACCAGTTGAGTAAAACTCAAACCAGCCCTGAATTGGCTCATCTGAACGTGGCTGATCATCTGTTTTCTGTTCAGCGGCAGTCCGATAAAAGCCCGATTCTGTTTGTTATCCATCCCTATATAACCGCTGTTCTCTTTGTGGCGATGATAGGCTTTGTCATCACCGCAAAATTTACGGTAGCTTATTTCTGGATACTTGATCGCCTTAAGCAATTCGGCTCGCAAAAAATTGCTCGGGAAAAAATCTCTCATGGCAGGACTATAACCGTCGTATGATAACAGCTTATTGATGATTTGATCGTCCAAGACATCATCGATGATTCTTAACTCTTTATCTTTGATATGTAAGGGATGACGCTTTTTACGATTCAATTTGAATAAAACGCTGTTTTGATGTGCATCTAAGAATCGCTCCATTGCCACCAAATCCATAATACCGACCATTGGCAGCTGATTTTCTATACCCAGTAGCTCGCATAACGGAGTATTAATTTCCTGGCTAAAATCGTAATCCTTTATGGCTTCATCTAAGACCATCTTAGCGATAACTTTTTTCTCTTTCCGGCTCAGACGCTTCCAGTTGGGGTAGTTAGTTTTTAATTGTTTTCTTATCTGCGCCTTGATATCTTTGTGATGCATGAGAAAGCCTCCTTAGGGTAAATTTTTTGGGTAAAAATTCTACCGCTTTATAGAGGCTTTCTTATGCTTAAGCAACTGATTTTTAACGCCTATTCATAAATTGTTTTAACACCCTTTATAGGCTTATGTTTCTTACTATCTTATTTAAAAAAGGTTGTCAATTGCCACAATGTAGGAGGAATTATCAGATAAAAAATGGAAATATGTAAAGATTCCCCAATTTAAGATTTCATCTGGTAATCGCAAATTTTCGAAGGTACTGGAAAGTAACGATAACGATACGTTATACTGAGTCGATTACATAAAGCAAGTCGATTAATATTAAGGGAATTGGATGTCCAGTCCAAGGGTATATTGTTTTATTAGGCAGTTT
>CBDUWP010000151.1:0-2070 GCA_965370955.1 uncultured bacterium
AGCTTTTTCCGGCAGCGGCAATTTTACTCCGCCTGCGACAACCGCGTCACACTCCAATAGCTTAGCCGCCTCAAATCTGCTTTTCGATTTAGCCTCTAACGACCTGCAACATCGTCTAGGTGTCACCAGAAGTTTTCAAGCCCAACAACTGGCAGCATCAGCTAAAACCAACAATGTTTTTTCCGTAATTGATTTAGGCCTATCTGCCTTAGAAGAAAATAAACTAAGAATCCAGATTTCCAAAAGCACAAAGAAATGGTCGGACCTTCTATCTTCAACCTATGAATCCGGCTCGAGCCGTTCGTCCAATGGTCTAGGCTCTGTTTCTGATGTTTGGATATCGCCGCTGCTTCAAACCAAATGGGGCCAGCAAAAAGACAAATACGGCTGCGACTACTGTTATAATTATTACACACCACCTAATACACCACCCACATTCAGTCACTATCCTTGTGGTTGCGTCGCTACAGCCGGCGCGCAGGTATTGAAATATTTCCAGCATCCAGAAGCCGGCATTGGCATACACAATTTTAACATTACAGTTGACGATATTACATGGTATGACCAACCAACCAGAGGCGGCGATGGTTTAGGCGGCCCCTACGATTGGGCATCAATGATAAATGATCCGGGCTGTTCAGCAACTACCACACAGCGACAAGCCATTGGTGCATTATGTTATGACGTAGGCTTATCAGTCAACATGTCCTACAAAAGTTATGGCTCAGGAGCAGATACACTTTGGCTAAAAAATGCTTTTACCGGCACCTTTGATTATGACAATGCCATAAAGGGTTACAGGGCACAACAGAACATCGGCTCCGGCCTAACAGCAATGATAAATCCCAATTTAGATGCAAGCCGTCCCGTCATTTTAGGTATTACCGGCGACGGTGGCCACGCTATCGTTGCAGATGGCTACGGCTATAACAGTTCAACATTATATCATCATCTCAATATGGGCTGGAACGGCTCTGATGATCTTTGGTACAATCTGCCGAACATATCAACAGCCTATTACAATTTCAATTCAATTTACAAATGCGTTTATAATATTTTCATAAACGGTACTGGCGAAATAGTCAGCGGCCGCGTCACGGATTCCGGCGGCAGCGGCTTAAGTCACGCAACAGTCACTGCAACCAGAAACGGCCAATCGCCTATAACCACAACCACCAATAGCAATGGTATATATGCCCTTGAAAAATTAACCTCTTACAGAACCTATACAATAAACGTAGAAAAAAATTGCTACAGTTTTACAGGCCGCTCACAATATATTGCGAAAAGTAATGATTACGTCTCTACTTCTGGTAATGTTTGGGGATTTAATTTTGTCGGGACTGATGATCCGACCTGTGCCGATATCAATCAGGACACTTATGTAGATTTTGCTGACTTTGCATTGTTGGCTGCAAGCTGGATGACAATTGATCCGGCTGTAGACATCGATGGCATCGGCGTAGTCGATTTTGATGATCTTTGGCGAATCACAGACGCTTGGCTCTTAGGACATTGAAAGGAGTAAAAAAAAGTCACACCTGAACCAATTTTTAGAGCAGTTTGATATTTTTTAGTGAATATTAAATCCGAGCTTTGTTTTCACATCCTCAAGAATCATGTAAAGAGACGGCACAATAAATAACGTGATAACTGTTGCAAACATCACTCCAAAACCGATGCTAATCGCCATTGGCACTAGAAATCTTGCTTGCAAACTTCTTTCCAACAATATCGGCATAAGCCCCAAAAATGTCGTCAAGGTCGTGAGCATAATCGGCCTAAATCTTCTGACGGCACTATTGCGAATAACTGTCGGCAGCGCGATGCCTTTTTTCCTCTGGCGGTTTATCAAATCAATAATGATCAGCGAATCATTCACCACCACTCCAGACAAAGCCACGATCCCAAACAAAGATAAAATGCTCAGGTTATATCCCATCACAAAATGGCCTAAAGTTGCCCCCACAACACCAAACGGTATCGCAGACATAACAATAATAGGCTGCGAATAGCTCCTAAACTGAATTGCCAAGAGCGCATAGATAGCAAATAAAGCTATTCCAAAAT
>CBDUWP010000152.1:0-2045 GCA_965370955.1 uncultured bacterium
TATCCTCTAGGAAGTTTTCGCTGACGAGCAAGAATCTCGCTTCGATAGCTACTTGATGCCCGAATGACTTTCTCATATCTTTAAGCAGGCTTTCGAGTTGGCCGTGTACATCTCTTGTTTGCCTTACGATCAATTTCTTATTTTCGTAAATAGTTATTGTTCCATCGCCTTCGGCATTTTCCCAACTGTCTGGATCGATAGTCTGTGTTATAAGGTCGAGCAGATTTATTGCTTTTTGAGACAATCCTTCTGTGTCAGCGGAGTCACTATTATCCTGCTCATCGTCACCCATAGAAACGTTATAGTCACCTCCGCCGCCGCCGCTGTCACTGCCGCCGAGACTTGATACATAATCAGCTTTATCTCCGAGCAGATCTGTAATATCATAGACGAGTGTTTTTAGTTTGCTTGGCATATATCCTTCAGTAGCGACGACGATAGCTCCATCTTTGACGGTATAGCTCAAGTCAGCAAATCCGCCACCAACAGATTCTAGTAAGAATTCCAACGCTGTCTTCAGCGGCACAGCTGGAATTGGATCCATATTGATGGTAGTAGTTTGTTCAATACCAGCATTTTCCATGAGGTCTCTCCACATGACTACTATGCTAGTATCATTGCCTACAGCCGCTCTAATTTCATCAACAGCCTCAGAAAACTGCATATCCGCATGGAAATTGCTCAGATTGATGATCTGCTCGTTCAATTTTTTATATACAGCCACATTAGCAGGATTCTGGCCGATAGCCTCATCTGGTTGCCTTGTGGCTCTTGCTATAATTTCGTTCCAATTTTTCGGATACATAATTTCTGATGCGTATGGAATTGTTGTTTCGTCCGTTTCCATTAGAATATCGACTCTTTCGCTATCTCTTTCTCTTTCGATTTCTAGCTGTTTTCTGAATGAGACCGTATCTTCCAATGTTTGCTTTATAGTTAACGCGTAATCATTTCTTGGCTCGATCGCTAAAAGACTTTCGATTTGTCCCAGAGCCTCTTCATATCTTTGCTGTTTTTGATAAGCCTGTGCATTTTCGATCAGTTCAACAACTCTCTGGGCACGATCATCTTCCATTTTTGTTCGATATTTTTTTTGGTCGCTAAGTGACTGCTGATATTTAACTTGCTGTAATTGTTGATCATGTATGTTGAGTTGTTCGGCAATCAAGTCGGCCATATCGTTTAACTCATTGAGATTTTTTTCGTAGAGATCAATGCCTAACTGCTGCCGATTTCTTCTTACAACTACTCTCGCCTTTTCAACAGCCTTTTTCGCTTTATTATATTCGTTATTTGCAATATAGTTTTTAGCTTTTTCAATAGCATCGCTGACAACAGCATTTGTATGACTTTTCAGGATATTTCTTTTTCTGTTGACGACTTGGATATATCCTGCTGCCTTATCCTCTTGGCTTGATTGAACCTGCAACGGCTGGGCATTTTCATCTTGCGGCGTGATCGCTGCTATACCTTCTTTAACCGGACATTGGGCATCTTCGGCGATTGGATCTTCTTCGACTGCCACTTTAATATCTTCTTTTAAAGCCTCACCACAATCATCTTCTGTTGCTTGAGATTGGCATTGCTTGGTCACATTTGTGTGAGCTTTGTTTAGTAGCTCGTCTAGCTTTGCACATTCTGGATCGGTTAGATATCTTCTGTAGTCTTGTGCTCTAAGGAAAGACTGCTCAGCTGCTTTGAACATTCCTCTACTATATTGCTCTGTACCGATTTGGATCCATTTTTGCGCAACTTGCCTAACGACTTGTTGCTTGTCTGTAGCGAAAGCCGCAGGTGACAACACCATACTCGCCAACAGACATGCTATTAAAGCCATATTTATTACATTTTTCATCATCACACACTCAGTCATTCTTTTCATTATACCCCTCCAAGGGAAACAGGGACAATTCATTTCGTTACATTTAACAGCTGCCTATTGCATTGCACTAAGATGGGCTGTTTACATAAGATAAGATACATAGATAAGGTTAATTTTTCAAGTAAAAACTGAACTTTGGTCGATTAAGGGTTTTGTTTTGCCT
>CBDUWP010000153.1:0-1990 GCA_965370955.1 uncultured bacterium
AAAATGTCTGGAATAAATTCCTGCTTAGTCCAACCGAAATGAGAGACTTTATCGACAGTTTTAAATCAGATAAAGTCGCAAGCTATTTCGATGTGGGAAATGTCCTGCTATATGGATATCCTGATCAATGGATAAAAATTCTTGGCAAAAGAATCAAAAGAGTGCATGTCAAAGATTTCGACCTGTCAAAGCCGCCAACAGAAGGGTTTGTGGATCTGGCTGAAGGGAATGTCGATTTCAAAGCTGTCAATAAAGCATTAGCAAAAATCGGATATGACGGGTACGTGACAGCAGAGCTATTGCCATTTGTGCCGGGAAGGCCAGAAAAAACGGCAAACGAAATGAAAAAACTCTACAAATAAAATAAAACAAAACAAAAATGATAGGAGATGAAATGATACGAGTCGGAGTTATTGGTATTGGATTCATGGGGACTATGCATTCAAAAACTTATCAAAACCATGCTGGAGCAAAACTGGCCGCAATCTGCGATATAGATCCAGTGAAATTGACGGGAAAAGCTGGAGTTGCTGGGAATATCGCTGGAGCAGAAGATCCTATCGAAATGGATGGTGTCGAAACCTATGCTGATTTCGATGAAATGCTCGCCGGTGCAAATCTCGATGCAGTCTCTATCACATTGCCAACCTATCTGCATAAAGAATACACAATCAAAGCGCTGAACGCAGGTGTTAATGTGATGTGCGAAAAGCCAATGGCGCTGAACCTGACAGAGTGCGACGAAATGATGGCGGCAGCAGAAAAAGCTGGAAAAAGATTGCAAATCGGACACTGTTTGAGATTCTGGCCGGAATATACAAAGGCTAAAGAAATTATCGATTCAGGAGAATATGGAAAGATTAGATCTGTTACCTTTACGAGAATAGCACAGACGCCAACATGGTCGTGGGACAATTGGCTGATGGACGGAAACAAAAGCGGCGGAGCTATGCTGGATCTGCATATTCACGATAGCGACCTAGTGCAATTCTTTTTCGGTATGCCAAAAGCTGTCTATACAACTGCTGTCAAAGGGCCGAGCAATGACTATGACCAAATGGTGACCCATTATGATATCGGGCAAAAGGATGTTTCCATCGTAGCAGAAGGTGGATGGATGATGGCGCCGGACTTCGGGTTCCAAATGAGCTTCAATATCGTGATGGAAAAAGCGAGCATGAGCTTCGACTGTACAAGAGAGGGCGGCTTGAAAGTTTATCCCGCCGAAGGTGGTACCGTTAATCCGAAAGTTGCCGAGGGTGACGGATATTTAATCGAGCTAGACCATTTTGTTAGGCAAGTCGCCGGCGAAAAGCTAGACGAAGTGATTACGCAGCAGGGATCCAAAAATGCTGTCGAAATTATCACAGCAGAAAGAAAATCAGCTGATACAAATGAAAAAGTGAATCTATAAAAGGTGATTGGAAATGGCAATGTGCGGTCAATGGCCAATCAGCTTTTGCAGCTGGTGTGTCAATAATGATGTGAAAAGCATGACAGAACTTAAACAAAGGGCAGGGCTGGAACTTGTACATCTTGGGATAAATGACCAGCTGTCAGGCAAACAGCCAAATCTTATAAAAGATGTCACAAAAGCTGGAATCAAAATAAGCGCTACCTGCGTGACATTCGGGCAAGAAGATTATTCAACGCTAGATACTATAAAAGCGACCGGAGGAATTGTGCCGAATGAATACTGGGACGAAAACCGACAATTAGTATTTGATGCTATCGATCTGACGGCTGAAATACCTGTGAAATATTTGTCGATGCACCTAGGGTTTATAGAAATGGGAAACGAAGCGGCTGAAAAAAAAATGTTTGAACGAGTAACTGTTCTAGCTGATTATGCGGCGAAGAAAAAGGTTATGCTGCTGGCTGAAACAGGGCAGGAAACGGCTAAAGAACTTCGGAAATTCTTAGAAGGGCTAGCGCATCCGGCGATAGGAGTTAATTTCGATCCGGCAAATATGATTATGTACGGAAGAGG
>CBDUWP010000154.1:0-1974 GCA_965370955.1 uncultured bacterium
AATAGAGCAGTTGTTTAACTTCTGCAAAGCACTCGATAATTCACAAAGAATTATAAGAATAGAGCAAGTGACAATCGATAATGATGAAAAATATAGCGGACAACTGTTAATGCAAACGCAGGCTTTTATCTATTGTCAGAAATAATAAGGAAAGAAATTATCCGTGCAAAGTGATTTTGATAACAATTTGGCAGTATCGGCGCAGTTGCCCAATGAAAAGAAAAAAATCATTGTGGCTGTCTGTCTAGTATTGTTGATGGGGCTGATGTGGTTTCGGATGTTGACAAAAGAGGGCCCCGCGTCCGCAGAAGCTGTCGAGCTTACAACAGAAATGAAACAGGTTTCAGGTGATATCGCCGGCGCTGTGGCTGAAATAGTGTTTTTTCAATTGCCGATCGAAACAGGACGTAACGATATGCTGCAACGTGATTTCTTTAGTGCGGAAAATTGGAGCTTGTTTGCCAAAGATAAACAAAGATGGCAAGGGCTGTCAAAAAATCAGAATAATCAAAGCCAGTCGCAAGGTAATGTGAGTGAGTTCGAGCAAAGAATCAAAGATGTGGCTGATAAAATTAATTTACAGGCTATAGGAACTGGGCTTACGCCAGAGGTTTTTATGAACGATAGTCTGTTCTCTATAGGGGAATCAATCGTGGTGCAGGATGGCGAAAATAATTTCACATTCAAAATTGTGAAAATAACAAAAAATGCTGTAACGCTCAACTCGAACGGGATAACTGTTACGAGAAAATTGAGCCATCTTGATAAATGATCTATTTGGATATGAAAATGATGTACGATAGAAAAAAAATATTAGTAATTGTTATGGCGTTTCTCTTGGCTAGTTGTTTGGCGATGGCGTCAGAGAGCGAAAATAAAAATTTATCGCAATTGCAGAATCATGCTTTTGCTAAGGATATGCTGCTGGCTGACGCTTTGAGATATTTGGCGGCTAAGTATCAAAAGAATCTTGCTCCGCCAACTAATATCACGGACAAAGTGGCTGTAGGAAATCTCTATAACGTGACATTCGACCAAGCTCTTGGAGCTGTTTTAGGCGATAAATATATATACAAAATCGATGGCAATTTCACACGCATCTATTTGAAAACCGGATATGAAGCGATGATCGAGCAGCAAAAGGCTGCAAAGCTCGTCATTATGACAGACAAAAGCAGATTACAGCTTAAGATTTTTCAGCTGTATTACATTCGGGCTAAAGATATTGAATCGTTGATCAAGCCGGTTCTTAGCGAGTCAGGCAAAATTAAGTCCAGCGAAGAAGCCTCAACAGCAATATCGACAGGCGATGACGGCGTTTCAGGCGAAGCCGGCGGAGACAGCATGGCACTGAATGACTCGGTTGTCGTTTATGATTTCCCCGAAAATATCGAAAAGGTGGCGATCATTATCAAAACCCTAGATATCAGGCCGAAACAGGTCTTGATAGAAGCGACAATCTTGAGTGCGACCTTGACAGAAGGGATGCAGTTCGGGGTCGATTTGAACCTGCTCGGAGGGGCAAACTTGATCGGGACACCAGGACCTTTACTAAATCCGATTTCGGGTGTAACAGGTCCCGGTAGCGAGCAAAATGTATTGCAGCAAATCCAAGGGCTTACAAAAGGTTCGCCGATGGAGACATCGGGATTTGCAGCGATGGGAACGAGCGGAATGAGAATCGGTATCAGCAGCGGACCTATCACGGGATTTATAACGGCGCTGGAATCTGTTACTGATGTCACTGTGTTGGCTAATCCGAAAATACTCGCGCTGAACAAACAGCTGGGAACAGTTTTCATCGGTCAAAAAATTGGATATCGCGACAGAACCACAATCGATTCAAGTGGGCAGGCAACTGTCGGCGAGGTCAAGTTTATGGATACTGGGACGAAATTGTCGTTTAGGCCATATATCGGAAATGACGGCTATATTAGAATGGATATCTATCCGAAAGACAGCTCGGGCGAGCTT
>CBDUWP010000155.1:0-1973 GCA_965370955.1 uncultured bacterium
TAAACACTGTGGATTAGACAAACATCTGCTGTAGCAGACCTTTTTTGAAGGTTTGGGTTAGTTCGATTTGTTTTGCGGACAAATCTACTTTTTTGTTCATAGCGGTCACAAAGGCTACAATTTTCTGCATTTCTTCTTCACCGGGTAAAGCGATAGGCAGCTTAAAGAAATCACCCATTGTAATATTCATACGATCATGTCTTGCACCAAAATTTGCAATAGTGCCCATGTATCGATGCCAATATGTCGTCTGGAAAAACAGCTCTAGATAATCCAGATATGTTGTTTCTCTAAAGCGAAAGACGGTATAAAGCGGCGACATAATCCCCTGTCCGATATGATTACGCTTGATTGGTCCTACGGGTGCTGCTTCAGAAATACGCGGGTTATAAACAAAATCGTCTTTATCCACAATCGAATAATTGGTTAAATTGTTTACGTTGGCGATGTCTTTATCAAAATAATCACGTTGATTAACAATGCCATATTTAGCCGAATTAGTTAGTACGTTTTTAATTTTATCATCTTTGTTTTTGTTACTTATCTTATCGGCTAGATTTACAAGTGTTTTTTTCTGCCAATCAGGAAAAATCTTGCCTTTATCATCCTTAAAACGAATCTGCTGAGAAAACAACTGCTGCATCACGCCTTTTTTGTATTGCTGCAATAAGCTGTGTTTTTGTTTTAGCAGGCTAATTTTTTTATCGATGGCAGAGAGGAAGTCCGCGATTTTTTGTTGTTCATTTATTATAGGCGGGATAAATAGCTCTATAGATTTTACTAGCCCACCACTTAAATTCTTCTGTCCACCTTCATTTGAAAGATTGCGTATCGCATTATAGTTCCTTTGTAAATAATAGAAAACAAACTTAACCAAAGCCTTATTTGTATCAACAGAGATTGCAGCGCACGCCTGATTAGTTGCCGCTTCAATTTTCAGGATTCCAACTTTACCTCTTGTAACTCCTTGCCCATAAAGTGCAATCAGTAAAGTATTAGGTTCAAATAACTTGGCAGATGAGTTCTCTAGCCCTTCCTGAGTTATATACTCTTCTGCCACAGATATTTCATCGAAACCTATTTTCGATGTTGTAATCCATGGGATTTTACCACCCCAATAATTTGGATTCGCTCTATTGGGTGTTCCACCTGATTTCACCTGTGCAATATCTTCCACATTCACCAGTGACCACTCGTTACTAAACTCATCAAATCTAATTTTCAGCTTTGTACTCACAGCTATACTAGCTTCGCGACCGGAGTTGAAATATTAAGCTTGTTACAAAATTTAGCAATTTCCAAATCAACTTCTTGAATTATTCTCTCACATACTTCAATGTCATCTGTAATTTGTTTAAGATTCACAAACTCTTCTTCATCAAACGTGTCAACATACCGCGGAATATTCAAATTAAAATCATTCTCCTTAATCTCATCCAGATTCGCCACATACGCATACTTATCAATAAACTCACGATTCTCCACCGCCGCCATAATTCGTTCTAAATCTTCTTCCCGCAGATAGTTTTGATTAGTCGCTTTGCCATAGTGTGCACTGGCATCGATAAACAACACATTGTCTTGATGTTCGCGCTGTTTTTTAAGCACCAGAATACAGGTAGGAATCGAGGTGCCAAAAAACACATTCGCCGGCAAACCAATCACCGCATCTAAAGCGTTTTTCTGCTCAATCAAAAACTGACGTATATGCCCTTCAGCCGCACCGCGAAATAACACACCATGCGGCAATACCACTGCCATTGTGCCGTTGTCCTCTAACTGGTACAGCATGTGTTGCACAAAGGCAAAGTCGGCTTTGGATTTGGGGGCTAATTTTCCATAGTCGGCAAAACGATCATCACTGAGAAAATCGGCAGCGGCAGACCAGTTGGCCGAAAATGGTGGATTGGCGACCACGGCTTCAAAACGCAAATCGGTATGATGCGGGGCTTCCAGGGTATCGTCCTGCTGTA
>CBDUWP010000156.1:0-1898 GCA_965370955.1 uncultured bacterium
ACAAGCCGGAATTGACTATTGAATATTGAAAATTGAATATTTGTGGAAGTCGCTCCCGCAGCGCAGGCGCCGCGTGTCGCTCCATCTTTTGTATAAAATTGATAGAATTCCTTAATTTTAGCTCACTTTAGTTAATCAGGGGAAAGTCAACAAAAAAATATCTTTCCCTTCACATGTTCTTTGACAATTCGGTAAAGCCTACAATTGTGGTAAAATATCTGCTATTATATTGCCCAATGGAACGGGGGCAGTGATCCCGGATTTAGTGTCAGCGACACTATTGGACCTGTCCCGTTCCAGTCTTTTCTTTCGCTGGCGCATACTTACAGGCGCTTCGGCGTCGTAATCCTGAAAACGACGATCCGTTGCTTCTACAGTCCTGTCGCTTTTAGTCTGAGCGCTTCGCTGTCTATTGGCAATATCGATCTGTGGATTAAACGGCATGTTATGCTTGAGCATACCGTAGACAATCCGCAGGATTTTATGCATACAGATGCCCATGATGGCCATGTTGTGTTTGCCCTGTTTTTGGTGTTCTTCATAGATCTGCTTGATCAGGGGGTTGTATTGAATGGCAGACAAGGTAATCATGTACAGAATTTGTCGAGGCTCCTTGCGTCCCTGTTTGCTCATCTTGATTCCGCCGACGCCATCACCGCTGATTTTATAGACCGGGTGTACCCCAAAAAAAGAAGCCAGTTTTTTGGCATCTGCAAAACGCTCGGCAGTCTGAATTTCGATCATCAACCCGATGGCAGATGAATCGCTGATGCCCTGAAAGCTCTTGAGCAGCTCGATTTCAGGCAGCCTGCATTGATCGATCATTTGCTTTGTTTGATCTGCAATGGTTTTTTTCAAATGAAGGACCTGTCGGGCAGTGGCCATGATGAGCTTTTGGGTTACAGGGTCTGTGGCGGAAGCAACAGAGCGTTTGGCTTCAGCGATGATCTCCTGTGCCCGTTTTGTGGTCACATAGGGAATTTTAGCGACGGTTTTGACATGAGCATTTCTCAACTTGGCAGCGCCGGGATATTTTACCAAAAGCTTCAATATCCAATCGGGCGTTCCGGTTTGGCAGTAGTGTAACAGCTCTGGACTGGCCGTATAAACCAGCGTGTTGAGCTGATTGAGAAACTGGGTGCATTGCTTGGTAAGCATTTTGATAAACCCCCACTGTTTTCTCAGTCCTGCCTGTTGGTCGTCTTTTTGATAAACGACTTTTTCCGGATGTGCCACCAAATACTCGGCAACATTTTGAGCACTGATCTTGTCGGTTGTATTTTTCTTCAAGTTCGCCTTGCTGTTGTGCATGACGCCGAGCGGATTTAATCGCGCGGTTTGAATATTTAAAGATCCCTGGAACTGAACTAAAGAATTGTACCAGTTGTTTTCATATCCGCCGGTACTTTCCATTGCAGCAAGTAATGTCGATTCTGGATGATCGGCTAAAAACCGGCTCAAAAGATTATAAAGACATTGGTGTCCATCAAAGATGTCATCGAGCTGAAAACCTTGGATGACCGGCTGCTTTTTGGCGTTAACAATCATGAAATCGGCATAACCTTTGCTGACGTCGAGACCAAGATAAAATGGTTTCATTTGAAAGCCTCCTTTTTCGGTCGATAGATGCGTTGTAGATGCCAGGAATCATCAGCCTTGTTAACATCCGGTGTCGCGCACCAAGTTAATCACCGATTTAAACCTGGCGGAAGGAAGAAACTAAAATACGGGCTCTGAGCCCAAGGCACGCTCCTTCTCTTCCTCCAAACTTAACGGCTTTACCGAATCAAAGAAAGCTCTTTTAAAACTGAAATTGCGGTGTGGGGGGACACCCCCCACCCCCCCGTTTCTTTTTTAATTTTAATGTTAGAACAGTCCTCACCTGCAATATCCCATAC
>CBDUWP010000157.1:0-1888 GCA_965370955.1 uncultured bacterium
ATTTAGATTGAGTTTGATACGCATAGAACTTTTGATCACAGACATCTGCAAGTTTATTCGATTTCCAATGAGCGATATTGTAAATTCAGCCGTTTTTCAACGAACCTACGAACGCTTGACAATCGCAAAGATTCCCAGCAAGTCAAAACCAGTTCTACCTGATTTGTGACTTCCCAATGTCAATCACCTCAAAATTAAACTCGCCGCGAGGGATCGTCACCGACGACTTTTCTCCTACCGTTAGCCCGAACATAGCATCTCCCACGGGTGAGCATAGTGAAATAGCATCATCATGAACATCCGCATCAAAAGGGCCCAGCAATTGATACGTTACTTTCTTTTGAGTGTCCAGGTCCAGCATTGTTACAACGGTGCCAAACAGGGCCTTATCACATGGGACCGTTGTGCAGTCAATGACTTCTGATCGGTTTATTTGCGATCTCAATTCACCGAGACGCCCATCAATAAAGCCTAATTGCTGGCGACCATAAATATACTCGCCGTTTTCCTTTAGATCACCCTGCTGACGAGCCTCACCAACTCTTTTACTGACTACCACCCGTTCTTTCTCAAGCTCACTAAGCTCCTCATTGAGTTTTTTGAAACCAGTTTGTGAAATCTGCTCCAGATCACGCATCTTAAAATACCTTCATGTATTAAACAGTTTATTTTCTGATATGACAGCCAATCGAATTTGTTCCTGTGGTTGCCATTTCCAACATAACATTTTTTTCAGCCCAGCCGCGTACTGAGCCTGCTTTTCGATAGAATATCAAATCTGTTTCGAAAACTCAAGGTTCCTGGCTTCATTTTGAAAATATTTTAGCAGTAACAACAGCACAAACACGCATTTTGTTGTAAAAGAGCAAATATTGGCCTCGAAAACCAAGACAAAATTCAAACTCAGGCAGCTGGCAAAATAATAGAGCATTTTTCAGTAACCTCACTGATTCATTGCAAAAATTCACATACTTTTCACAGATATTCCTTATTTTCTCAGAAAGATTCTGCTAACTGACTACCAATATACGTATAGAAAGACGAATGATCCCAGGTAAATTACCACGAACAAAACGGAAAATTCTAATTGTGATCAGTCTATTTTAAGGAATGGTCCCATGAAAGCTCGAATACACAAACTGTTAATAGTATTGATGTTTTTGCCGCTTATTTGTTCATCCGGTTGTAATATCGTTGAAAATCGACAGCAAGCAATCCAGAACCGTTGGAACAATGTGCTCAACCAGGCCAGAATGAATTATGTACGTGAATCACTGGATGCTGGAAATTACGAACATGCCGAGTATATGCTGCAGGTCTGCCTGAAGGACAACCCGGATATGCCTGAGGCAGTAGCGATCATGGATGTGATAGAAAAGCTTCACATCCAGAACGCTGAAACTACTGTTGCAATAGTGCCAAATATTCGACATTAAGATCAGAACGATACATATATCCCAAAGCCAATCAATCGCCTTGACAGCCAAGTCTTGAGCAGTGCCTTTTATTCACTTAGCTTAACAGCAGTACCGTAACCGGTTAGCAGCCTGTCATCACTTTTTGTATAATTTCCTGAACAATTGACCAATAACGCAAGTCATTGAACTGGCTAGCAGTACCAGAATCCATCCCTTTATCCCCGGATCGGACAGTTGCATCAGCTTTGCCAAAAATGGCATATAAACAGCAAGCAGCAGCAAACCAACCGACAAAGCAAGTGCTATCCAAACATAAGGGTTCTTAACAATATCATTATCTGTCAAAGTTGTATGTCGCCCGCGCATGTTGAAAATATTCCATAACTGGGCAAACGCAAGTGTCAAAAATGATATGGTCACCGGATAATTCTCATCTCCGTCAGAAATCTTAAATGCAATCGCAAAAGCGA
>CBDUWP010000158.1:0-1869 GCA_965370955.1 uncultured bacterium
AAAACTAACAATTTCTTCATCATTTTCTCCTATATAACAAAAATTAAATACCGTTTTCATGCAAATTTAATCTAAGGTGTCCAAAATTCAAATACATTATTAAAATCACCTTGAGTACAACCACCAGCTGGTGTTCCGCCAAAATTATCACGGAATATCGGCCAGTCAGAAATATTAATCGCGCCATCACGATTAAAGTCCGCACAAGCCTGATCAACATAAGCTTGACCATTGCCAGCGAGACTCAAACCAAAGCCATCCCTAAAGACAGGCCAGTCTATAATATCAACTGTAACATTATTGTCCGTATCACCATTACACTGCGTATCATAATCCCAGCACGGAGGATACCAACCACCTGTCACCTTACAACCTTCAAGGACTGCATCAGCTGCAGTGAGGTCGTCAATAACAACACCGCCACGGGTACTGTTCAGAGCAACCACGACATTACAATCGTCCGCACCATTTAGATCAACTGTGAAAGACAAAAGGCTGCCAGTAGTACTAGGTGTGTTAGCACCTTCATACAGCGAACCCATTTCGATTGTGATACCAGCCGTATTCAATCCACCCAATGTATCTGGGTAGCTGTTAGGCGATACTGGAGTTCCCTCATTTGTAACTGAGCTGCCGGAAATAACTATCGAACCCGGATGAACCCAATAGCCATTACCGCTTTTGAGACTTAAATCTGTAACAGCTGTGATCTTAGCGCCATTATCGACAGTGACATCCAAGCCAAAAGCTCTAATGTCCTTACCGAGACCATTGGTGTCATAAGACACAGTCACTTCAAGGTCTGTCGCATTAGCATCAACAATCACACCAGCCATAGCTGGAGCTGCCATAATCGCAATCAATAATGCGATCAACAATTTTTTCATAATAAATTCCTTTCAACTTCGAAACATCTTTTCTTCTTCAGCAAGACCTCCTAAGCCTTGCCACATTTTCCTGTTCGCATCATATTACTTCTCAACCTGACGCGTGACATATAAAGCCGCATCAACTCCGTTTTCTGTTGCGATATACATTTGACTTAACAGGCAAACAGCCAAATTCTTTTCAATCCCACCAGCCTCCTTTCTCGCTTTCGTGCGAATCGGCATCTGTGGCCGAAGCCCTAGACGCTTCAACTTGTTTCAGTGAAGGTGACCGTAGGATAACCGAAAACAACCCAAAAATCAAGAAAAAATAGTAAAACTGACAAAAATTTGGCATTACAGCCGTTACAAAACTGTTTTTCGCTACAATATCGGACATTAAAACCAAAAAAATTATATTTTTTCGTTGCCCAGTCCGCTAAACCCAGTTAAACTCGCCATCTTCCCTATCCCCGCCATAAATTATCTCGACAATCGCTCCAGTTTATCAATAGTAAAAATGCAACATTTATCGGCATTTGATCCAAATCGTTCATTTTCGCCAATAGTTGGGCTTATTCCGCCGTTTATTTTTGCATTTCGGCTGTGGCTATGCTATCTTTTGTGGCATGTTCAATTTTCTCAAAGGACGGCTATTTTTTGTCAGGATGACGATGCTCACTGCGACAGCCCTTTTGCTAGGCGTCGGCATAGCCACCATCTACGCTGTCGGCCATCCACTAGATACAAGCGAAATATCCAGACTCGCCCAAGCTTGGCAAAAACAATTATTTTTCGCCGCTATCGGCCTAGTCGGCTTTTTGCTTATCAACACGATCAGTTACCGCCGTATTGGTTCGATCAGTTACTGGCTTTACGGCGTCACTCTTTTGCTATTGGTTCTGCTGCTCGTCGGCAAATATATCCCGCTCTCTTTTGTGCCGCGTATCAATGGCACTTACCGCTGGATTCGACTGCACCCGTCGCTGCCTCAGATTCAGCC
>CBDUWP010000159.1:0-1865 GCA_965370955.1 uncultured bacterium
TTAGATACTTCGATGCACTTGGCATAGCGCTCTTTGTCAATATGATAATTTTTCAATTGCATAGTGTTTCCCCCCTTTCTCACTAATGCGGGATTTGAAGCAAAAAGCTGGGTAACTTCGATTAGATTACAAACACTATTTTGAAAATTTTCCCAAGGGGTTCCCTATTCGAAGAATGAAGATGTCACAGGAAGAAATTACGATCAGGTGGTTATCTGAAAGATCGCAGCAGGTCCCCGAGGTCTCTGAATCGAACATTAAAGATTACTTTTAATAGAAGTGATAAAGGCAACCTCATATAGAATAGTACATTAGGTAACCACATTGTGGTATATTGTCAAGAAAATGAAAAAATATATGGTTCATTTCCGATTTAAACAGAGTTGTGCCTTGCGTATGACAAACCTAAACTTTTTTTTGCTGGCTAATTTAATAGATCGTGCCTAAACCAAACCCCATCAAAGCCACCAAAATCATAGTATAAATCATCCACTAATCTGAATTTGGTCTCCTTACAGAATTATCTGAAAATCGTTATAAAAATAGTTGCCTCAAGCTCAGGAGATGGCTCCCAGCTGTATTCGCGGCAAAATCGCTTTTAGTGAATTTATGCCTGGCATCGATCACATAGTTCAGCTTTTGTTCACCTTACTGGTCAGTTTAAATTCAAATGGTTGTCATAAAACGTGTGCAGACTATGCTCGCCCCTTGAAATCCCCATTTTATTGATAATGTTAGGTTTGTGATTAGACGGTATGGTAATCATCTGGTTTACACTTATAATCCACAATTAAATGAGTATACTATTCTCTGAAATGATCACTACATATTTTTTATCGAAATCACATCAACTTTCAACGATCTACGCAATCGAAAAAGGAGGAAGTCATGAGAAACATATATACATATGGACTGTTTTTGGTACTGGGCGCCTTCCTTATTGCGCCGGTGCTCAACCAGAATACCCGGTATTCTTCATCGGTGGCCGTAGCCTCAAAGATTCAAAAAGATACGTATGGAGATCAACTCGGAACAGTTCGATTTCCGATGTCCTGCAGCAATGCGGCCAAACCACAAGTTGAAAGAGGCGTCGCCTTACTGCATCATATGACATATAACGGTGCAAAAGCCGCTTTCGCTGCTGCAACTCAAACAGACTCGGATTGTGCCATGGGTTACTGGGGCCTGGCCATGACCTATATTCATCCGCTCTGGTCGGATGCACCCAGCAAGGAAGACTTCGAAAGAGGCCAGGCGCTGGTTGGCGAGGCGAGGGCTCGTGGGCAGAAGACGGATAGGGAGAACGCTTACATAGATGCTGTAGGGGCTTACTATGAACAAGGATGGAACAAAAATGAAACTGCCAATCTTCAAAGTTTCGAAGCAGGATGGGAGAACGTCTACCGCCGGTTTCCGGAAGACATAGAGGCGGCCAGTTTTTATGCACTCGCACATATGGCTACCGCCAACCCCGGAGACAAAACTTATACGAAACAGAAGCAGGCAGGAACCATAGCAGAAAAGGTTCTGGCTCAGGTTCCTGATCATCCAGGGGCGCATCATTACGTGATACACGCGTACGATTATCCACCATTAGCCCCAAAAGCGCTAAATGCGGCGCATAGCTATGGGGAGATAGCGCCTGATATCCCGCATGCCCTTCACATGCCGACCCATATTTTTACGCGGGTTGGCTTGTGGCAGGAATCAATCATAATGAACAAAAGATCGGCGGCGGCGGCCCTGAAACATCCGGCCGGCAGTGAGATCTCATTACATTACCCACACGCACTAGATTATCTTGTATATGCATACCTACAGCAGGCAGATGATCATAAAGCCAGACAAGTTATGGAAGGTCTCTC
>CBDUWP010000160.1:0-1718 GCA_965370955.1 uncultured bacterium
AAAACTTTCGGATCCTGCTGAATATAAATTTAGCTGACAATCTTCAAGTGACTCAAACACATTTTCCATCAATCGCCATGAAATCTCCACTCCATCAAATCTAGCAAACAGAGTTTGGTCACCCATAATACAATCCAAAATAAGCCGCTGATAAGATTCAGGCATCTTAACGCCAAATATTTTCTCATAGCTAAACTGCATATTCAGCGTTCCCATACAAGCCTTTGAACCGGGCTTTTTAGCTTGAAAATCCAAAGAAATCCCCTCTTCAGGCTGAAGCTGCAAGACCAAAACATTTGACGGAATATCATCTAAGCCAAACACCTTAAACATCGAATGAGGAACCTGCTTGAAAACAATCGCTATTTCGCTATCTTTGGCAGCTAGCCTTTTGCCGGTTCTCAGATAAAAAGGGACATCCTTCCATCGCCAATTATCGACAAACATCTTCGCCGCAACAAAAGTCTCAACGGTTGACCCATCGGCCACATTTTCCTCACCAAGATAGCTAGTAGCATGATCGCCATTGATTCGACCCTTATCGTATTGGCCGCGAACAAAATAATCGCCCAGCCTTTTTTTATCAAACTCTCTTATAGAACGAAGCAACTTTACCTTCTCATCACGAATACATTTGGCATCAAAAGAGGCTGGCTGCTCCATTGCCATGATCGACATTATTTGAAGCATGTGATTTTGAAACATGTCACGAATCACGCCAGCTTTTTCGTAATAACCAGCTCGTGACCCAATACCAAGCTGCTCCGCAATCGTGATTTGAACATGATCAATGTAATTCCTATTCCACAGAGGCTCAAAAATACTATTGGCAAACCGCAACATAATAATATTTTGAACAGTTTCCTTGCCGAGATAATGATCGATGCGATAAACCTGCGATTCGTCAAACCATTTATGAACTTTTTTATTAAGCTCAATAGTTGTCGCCAAATCGTGGCCAAATGGCTTTTCGATCACGATTCTAATCTTCTGTTTTTCCTTAGAGCCACTGCCTGATAGCGATGCCTCGCCCAATTTCTCAACAATCAGCTCATAAAGAGACGGTGGAACAGAAAGATACAACACAACACCTCCGCCAATTTTATATTTAGCATCGAGTTGGTTTGTTTTATTTTTAATCTCGTGATAAAATTCATCCTGACCAAAATCGCCAAAGACATAATAAATTCTTTCGAGAAAAGCTGTCATTTTAGCGACATCAATATTAGTGATAGCATTTTCTATTGCTTCTTTCACCATTTGCCGCATCTTAGGCTCTGTTAAATTTTTTCTTCCGCAGCCCAATAAATAAAAATCGTGACTGATCAAATCTTTACAAAAAAGCTCAAACACACTAGGCAACAGCTTTCGTTTGCTCAAGTCACCTGTTATCCCAAACACCACTATTCCGCATGGATCAGCTTTTGCTTCGGCGCAGCATATTGCCTGTTGTTGGGCAGCTAATGTAATTCTTTGCATATTCTGATCCTCCAAAACCTATCACAATTAAACCGTAAAATATTTTGCTTGATATTGATGCACAATTATCGCTGAGGTGCTTTGCTCCGGAACCATCTCCATATTTTCAGTTAGCTCAACCCCTATCTCCTCTGGTCGCAAAAGCTCAAATAGCTGTTTATGGGCATCGAGATCGGGACAAGACGGATAACCAAAACCGTACCTAGCCCCTCTATACTGTTGAGTGACATATTGGGCCA
>CBDUWP010000161.1:0-1622 GCA_965370955.1 uncultured bacterium
TGGCAACTACCTCATTCAGGAGAGCATAATTTTGCCCCCGGAATTTTATGCTCTCAAAATTTACCCTACATATAATTAAGCAACCGACAACACAAAACAAAATCATCCATAACCAATGCTGCATTGTGAACAAGCTCGGCAATTGCCATAGAGAACTGTCGAATAACGAGATACTATCGGTTAGGTGAGAATGATGTCCGGCGATAGTCGAAGCGTTATTTTTGGTTAGTAATGAAATGATATCCTTATGACTCAATGCCATACCCAAACCGCCAAAAGCTAACGCCACAATTCCCATACAAAAAGGTAAACTCTAGAGTTTGCAACGAAACAGCCATAACGAGGTTATAAAGATGAAAAATGCCACAGATTCTATTTGGAAACCGCTCGGAAAAATAAGCAACCACTGAGATACAAGAGCCACCAAAAGTAAAGAACATAACACTTGATTGGTACATCGATATTGTTGCGGCTTGTTTTCCACTTCTAGATGTTCACTCATTTTTCTGACTTAGCAATTTTTCTTCCATGTCATTAGTAAACTTAATCCATTGACGAGGAATCATGGTTTCCATACCGGCGGTTTTTTGCTGTACTAAAAACCCGCCCGAGGCTCCGGTTCGATGACCAGCAACGAAACTAATTGCCGGTCCAAAATCATTCGAATATTGATAAAGCCTGTTTAAATTTCGAATTACCTTTTCACTGGAGAGCGCAGCGCCGGAATTCTGCAGCACGTTTTCCAATACTCTAGTAAGTGCCAAAGACCAAAATTGCACAGTTAGTTGTTGTCGTGGTAGTGTCTGTTGGTTTGCCAATCGACGATATACGGCTATCCCGTTGTCTGAAACCAAGTCCGGCGTAGGCTGCATAATGCTGTAAGCTAAAGTTGGATAACTAATCAGGCGTCTTTTATTTTCTGCTGTAGGATTTCCGTTGATCAATAAGATAGGCCACGAAAATTTAGATGCTTTTGATTGAAAGCTATCTAAAGTTTGTTCGATCTCATTTTCGCCAATGACTTTGAATTGCCTTTTTTTACTCTGGTTTTTCAAGGCGAGTAAAGGATTTGGATTATTAGCTAAGTTGACTAGCCAGCGCGCATGCTCAGCATAGTTAGCATACAAAGAATATTCGTACCTTGGCGCTTCGAAGGATTTATTGTTTATCGCCGTCTGCTTAAATTCATCGAGCTTAGATAGCTCTATCGTGTTTTTTGGATTGGTAAACAACGATATAACAACCTGCTTAGCTACAATTTCATCGTAGTTGTCTGGTTGTTGCTGGCTAGTATTAAGGTTTAAATAAAAAAAACAACATTTCTGAGTAGCCATAGGATCGCTACTATCAATAATAACTGTAAATAATTTTCGTCTAAAAATTCCGCCGAGCCGATTGATTTCGCGAAAATAAGCTTGCGTGGTTAGAAGAGCCGTTTGCGATTGAAGCGTTTGATTATTCGGTAATATTAATCCAATTGTTATCGAATCACTTTCAACACCTTGTTCAAATTGGGCATCAATCTTCTTCAAATACACAATCAAACCATCCAACTCTTTTTCCTCCAAAGCGTAGCGCGGCATTATATGAGAAATAGGCTGATTATTTGAATCGATGCCCCT
>CBDUWP010000162.1:0-1588 GCA_965370955.1 uncultured bacterium
AGCCGGCGCGCAAGTATTAAAATATTTCGAGCATCCTCAAGCCGGCATTGGCATTCAATATTTTGACATTAAAGTTGACAATATTACATGGTACGACCAGCCAACCAGAGGCGGCGATGGCTCAGGCAGCCCCTACGTTTGGGCATCAATGATAAACGATCCGGGCTGTTCGGCAACTGCCACGCAGCGACAAGCCATTGGTGCATTATGTTACGACGTAGGCTTATCAGTCAACATGTCCTACAAAAGTGGTGGCTCAGGGGCAGACACACTTGGACTAAAAAATGCTTTCATCGACACCTTTGATTATGACAACGCCGTAAGAGGCTATAAAGCACAACAGAATATCGGCTCAGATTTGACAATTATGATAAATCCTAACCTAGATGCCAGCCGTCCCGTCATTTTAGGAATCACAGGCGATGGCGGTCACGCTATCGTTGCAGATGGCTATGGCTATAACAGTTCAACATTATATCACCATCTCAATATGGGCTGGAACGGCTCCGATGACCTTTGGTACAATTTGCCGAACATATCAACAACCTATTACAATTTCAATTCGGTTTACAAATGCGTTTACAATATTTTCGTCAATGGCAGCGGCGAAATAATCAGCGGCCGCGTAACTGATTCTGGCAGCAGTCCTTTAAGTCACGCTACAGTCACTGCAACTAGATCCGGCCAATCGCCCATAACTTCAATCACCGACAGCAATGGAATATATGCCCTCGAAAAATTAACCTCTAATGAAACCTATACAATATCCGTAGCAAAAAATTGCTATAGCTTTACAAATCAATCTCAGACAGTCACAAGAAGTTATTTTGTGTATATATATCCTTACATATCACATTGTGGAAATGTTTGGGGAGTTAATTTTGTCGGCAGTGACGATCCAGCCTGTGCCGATATAAATCAAGACACGTTTGTAGATTTCGTTGACTTTGCATTGTTGGCTGCAAGCTGGATGACAGTTGATCCGGCTGTGGATATAGATGGAATCGGCGTGGTCGATTTCGACGATCTCTGGCGAATCACAGACGCTTGGCTCTTGGGCCATTGGGGCCACTAAAACATGTCACACTATGTTAGGGGCTGTTAAAGCCAAGTTTTATTTTCACATCCTCAAGGATCATATAAAGTGACGGTACAATAAATAATGTGATAACCGTTGCGAACACCACACCAAAGCCGATACTAATAGCCATTGGCACCAGAAATCTTGCCTGCAAACTTCTTTCCAGCAATATCGGCATAAGTCCCAAAAATGTCGTCAAGGTCGTAAGCATAATCGGCCTAAATCTCCTGACGGCACTATTACGAATAACTGTCGGCAGCGCGATGCCTTTTTTCCGCTGGCGGTTTATCAAATCAATAATGATGAGCGAATCATTAACCACTACGCCAGACAAGGCCACGATCCCAAACAAGGACAAAATGCTCAGATTATATCCCATCACAAAATGCCCCAGCGTTGCCCCCACAACCCCAAACGGTATCGCAGACATAACGATAATATGCTGCGAATAACTCCTAAACTGAATTGCCAAGAGCGCATAGATAGCAAATAAAGCTATTCCAAAAT
>CBDUWP010000163.1:0-1564 GCA_965370955.1 uncultured bacterium
TGGATGAAGCCTGGGCATACTCGTCCACTTGCTTTTCGTTTTTTGTTGCCGGTTTGTTGTAGGGATGAAATTTAAAGCGGGATGGGAGGTGGATTCTGACAATTGGCCCATAGTAGATCGAACTTAAGAGATTGCCTGACCGATTCAGATAGTTTTAAAGTAATTTTGTGGCCTTTTTTTACAATTTTGGCTGCAATGTCCACTATCCTTCGGCGCACAGATGTGGCATAACTTGTTATCGGTATTACTTGTGCTGTCACGTCTTGTTTGAAAGTCTCAAACAGGAAAAAAGAAATCAGCATGCAGTAGTAAAACGCAGAGTTTGGACCGAATCTTTTGAAAGGTAATTGCTCGAAACCAAAATCCTTTAATCCTCGATGACAAAGTTCATCGGCGCCACATTGATGGTAACTGTTTATAATCGCTGCGGGTGCGAGCCAATACTGGCGTTGCTGTGGGGTGCAATGTTCAAGCACTTTATCGTTAATACCGATATTGGTGAGAATGACGTTGTCGGGGCGGGCGAAATCAAGGAGCATTTGTCTGCCTTCATAAAGACAGCGGGTGTAAAAGGCTCGATAAAACCGTTTCCACTTATCGCAGCGAAAGCCGAATTCTAAAAAAGACCAGCTTTGCTCTTTGACATCATATGAGTCCCAGTAGTAATCGGCAGCATCGCCAGCCTGTTGTTTGACAGCGTCGTACATTTTTCCGCTTGCAATGAATCCAATGTTAAGATCATCAAAGGTATTAAAATTATTTTCGTCAAAAAAGCCACTGTCGCAACGTAAAATTATCGTTACGGTTTCGCTGTACTCGCTACGGATAAGATTGACCAAATCAGTGACCATATTGACAACGGTGTTGCCGGCATTGCCATTTTTGCTTCCGCCCCTGAAGATTGCATCAACAATGATGCCGTTCCAAATGATATGCAACGGATGAAAGCCTTTCTTTTTTTTGTAAGTGGGTTCAACGCCGTGTCGCTTTAGAGCATCATCATTGTCCATGACCATCGAATCGAGGTATAGTACTATTTCAGTGGGTTTCATGATTTTTAGACGCCAAATATACAACTTACGCAGAAGCCAGCGGAATTGTGGTGCAAACCACCAACCGAAGAGCTTAAAAAAACGTTTAAGCATATGAGATGAAGCCATCTGTGAACGTTTTGTCTCAATGGCTGCTGCATAACCTTTGTCCTTTTTTAATTGGTCAAAATAAGTCAAATGCCGCGATGTTCCATCAAAAAAGAAACAGAAAATCTGTTTGAATAAAATCCAAACGGGGAGGCCTTTTGAGCTTTTACGCATAAATCCAAATTTTGAGTCTAGTATGTCTAGGATGCCGGTTGTTTCAAGATAGCGGCTAAACAGTGCGATTCCGCCCCTGCCGGTAATCGTGTCAGGTGTCGTTCCAATTTTGTTTATTCTTTGTGAACTGCGGACTTTTTTCATGGGGATTTTTCTTCTCTCTTGAATTAAATTGTTTTACTATTTAATAATGTCCTTATCACAAACAAGTAAAAATTGGAAGTAATATTTATGTGATTATTCGGCAGGTT
>CBDUWP010000164.1:0-1525 GCA_965370955.1 uncultured bacterium
ATTTTACATATTAAAATCCTCGCCAGCTAAAGCGATGGCACTGGCCAATGCGATCAGTGACGTCAAAACAAAGATCAAACATTGCCAGAATTGCTATAATCTTTGTGAGGATGAAATTTGTAATATTTGCGCCGACAGCCGCCGCAATAAAGAAATCATCTGCGTAGTAGAGCAGCCAAAAGACATAATAAGCCTAGAAAAAACCGGCAGCTGTAAATGGCTTTATCACGTTCTCGGCGGCCATATCGCACCACTAGAAGGCACCGAAGCAAAAGACCTAACCATCGATAGCCTCATTGAACGAATTGATAGCCAAGATATCAAGGAACTTGTCATGGCCACCAATCCCAACATGACCGGAGATGGAACAGCCTTTTACATAAGCTCTCTTTTGAGGGATAAGGATATAAAAATCACCAGACTCGCCAGAGGCCTGCCCAGCGGAAGCACTATCGAATATGCAAACGGCAGAATATTGATAGATGCCATTGTCGGACGGCAAAATTTAAGTTAATCCATAAAAAACATTAGACAATAAGAAACTAAATATACAGGGTTAAAAAGTGAAACTGCAAATGGTTGGACAAATGCGTATGGAGCAGAAGATGAAGATGTCTCCGCGCATGATTCAGTCGATGGAGATATTGCAGCTTCCCATATTGGCTCTACAGGAACGGCTCGAGCAGGAGCTCAGCAGTAATCCTGTTTTGGAAATAGCTGAAACAGAACAAGCCGAGCAACAATCGCCCACCAGCATAGAGCAGGACAATCAGGCGACTGAAAATCTAAATGCAAAAGATTTAGTCGTTGGCACAGACAATGATCGAGTTGAGGATTTCCAAAGGCTGGACAGTTTGGGCCCGGACTATCAGGACTTGATGAATCAGTCGGGCGAGTTTCGCATAAATCCAAGAAAAGCGTCAGGCGATGTCGACAAAAAATTGGAGGCGATCAAAAACACTGCCGCTGCTCCAAAGTCGCTTCATCAGCATCTCAGTCAACAGTGGGGATTAGTGGACTGCAGCAAACGAATCAGAGATGCCGGCTTTGCAATCATAGATTATATTGATAACAGGGGTTATCTTACTGTTCGTCTGGAGCAATTACAGAATAGGGACAATAAAAATTTCGACCTGAAAAATCTGCAAAAAGCTTTACAAATTGTTCAGGCTCTTGAGCCGGCAGGCGTAGGCGCCGTAAACATTCAGGATTGCCTTTTGATACAGCTTAGGCAAATGCCGCAAAAGACAAGCTTTTTAGAGACCATTGTTTCAAAATATATGAAACAGCTGTTAGATAATCAGCTGCCGGAGATTGCTCGCCAAATGAGTTGCAGTATAGAAAAAATCAATCTGGCAATCAAAAAATTAAGTAAGCTGGACACCTCGCCCGGTCTCCAAATCAGCTCTTGCCGCAACCATCCCATCACAGCTGATGTCATCATTGAGCTCGACGAAAAAACTGACGAATATATCGTTTTTCTAACTGACTGGTCACTTCCGACATTAAGAATCAATAGCTACTA
>CBDUWP010000165.1:0-1520 GCA_965370955.1 uncultured bacterium
TACCTGAATCTTGCACAAAAATTAGGGCATAAGTAGAAAACCATCTGGGAAACCTGTTATAATGGAGCTTCAACAAAAACAAACCATAAAACAGGAGGTACCCAGATGGTAAAAAGACAAAAGAAGAATAACAGGAAAAAGCGTTCCAGTAAAGGGTTTAAAGCAAACGGCGCTAAGGCCAGGAAAATCAATGCTTCCACGAGCTACGAGACATGTACAGAGCAATTGAGCCCATTTGGCGGGCTTTTGGCAATGATCAAATTTTTGGATTTGGTCAAATTTCATGAGATTTTTAAGTTTACCTATATTTCCCCTAAACGCAAGCCCAAGCTGGGCCACTATCTGATGGTTGTTGGCATTCTGATGCTACTGTTTATAGGGTTTAATCGGCTTTGGCATTTTACATATATTAGGCTCGACGCCATGCTTTGCGGATTTTTTCGACTTACGCGTCTGCCGGCAGCCAGCACTTTCTGGCGCTACGTAAACAGTCTGGGTATAAACCAGGCTAAGTCTTTTCTCAAAATCATGAGCATTGTACGCGAGCGGGTTTGGCAATTGATCGGCTTCCAATTTCATAAGATCCACATCAGCGTAGATACCACCGTTGAAACCTTATATGGACATCAGCAGGGTGGCCGCAAGGGACACAACACCAAGCATCGCGGTAAAAAAGGCTATCGTCCAGTGCTATGTTTTATCGACGAAACGCGCGAGTATTTAGCCGGAAAACTGCGCAAAGGTGAAACCATGAGCGGCGAGGAGACTGCCGCCTTTGTTGAACAGATCAAGTCACATCTGCCAGGATGTGTTGAAAAAGTTCTGTTGCGGGCAGATGGGGAATTTTTAAGCTGGAAAAGCGTGCAAGCCTGTATCGCAGCTGGATTTCAGTTCATAATTGCCAATAAAAGATGTGATCCCCCTTTCGATCCTAATGCCTGGTATCGGCCTTGGAAGCGCAAGGATATCGAATATAACAGCTGCACATACAAGCCGATTGGCTGGGATGTTGAATGCCGATTCGTTGCCATGCGGATTCCAAAAGAACAAAAACAAACCTCAAAGCAGGCGGTTCAATGTGAGCTTTTTGAAGATGACCGTTATACCTACCGGATTTTTTGTACTGACCTGCCCGGCAAAGCTCATCACATTATTGCCGAATACGACAAACGGGCTGATGTTGAAAACCTGGTAGGTGAGGCCAAGCGTGAGGGATTGGATGCCATTCCCTCAGGAAAATTCAAAAACAATTATGCCTTCTTTCAGATTGTCATGCTGGCTTATAACATCTGGCGCTATATGAAAATAATGGCTCAAATGAGCACCAAAAGTTCTACATCAGAGGCAAAGGGTTTTAAGGACGTTATGACAAATACAATTCGGATTGCCCGCTTAAAGCTCCTGTTTATAGCGGCCAAAATCGTTAAGGATTCCAACCGAGACAGGGTGAAATACTCCATCCATGATGCCAGAACTCCTCCGATGATGAAGTTCTTGAAATTTTTAGACGCCGTGCGCTC